>NZ_JACCWG010000060.1 GCF_013697775.1 Ramlibacter sp.
TGCGAACGCTCCTCGTCCGACAAGATCAAATCCGCCTTTGGCCTGCCCGTTCTCATTGCGTATCTCCGCTCGAAAGATACCGCAAGAGCAAGCACGATTAATGCCTGTTATTTACGGGACAGGACACAAGGTGGATTCAGGTGCCGGCGCGCAGCCGGTCTGTTGTCTGGGTTTTGGAACGCGCGGCGCGGCGCCAGCTGGCGCTGAACCGCGCGTGGGACTTGTCCATGTGCGCCTGCATCGCCTCGCGCGCGCCGGCCGCGTCGCGGGTGCGGATTGCGCCCAGGATCAGCTCGTGCTCGGCGATCGCCATGCGCCAGGACGGCACGGTTTCGAAGTGGTTGCCCAGGCGCTCGAACAGCGGGCCGCGGCGCGCGTCCCAGAAGGTCTGCACGGTCTCCAGCAGCACCACGTTGTCGCAGGCCTCGGCAATGGCGGTGTGGAAGGCGCGATCGCCGTCCAGCGGCTGCACCTCGCGCGCCGTGTCGTCCTTCATCTGGCCGAGCGCATCGGCAATCGCCTTGACGTGCCTGCTTTTCGCGTGCGTGGCCGCCAGCGAGGCGATCTCGCCTTCGATCACGCGGCGCGCGCGGATGAGTTCCAGCGGCCCCCATTCGTTGGGGGGGATCTTGGGCGCGTGGCCGTTCAGCTGGCCGGGGCGCTGCAGCACGTACACGCCCGAGCCGGTGCGCACCTCGACCCAGCCTTCCACCTCCAGCGCGATCAGCGCCTCGCGCACCGAAGGCCGGCTCACGCCCAGCTGCTTGGCCAGGTCGCGCTCGGCCGGCAGGCGGCTGCCCGGCGGGAACTCGCCGCCGGCAATGAGCGAACGCAGCTGCTCCGCGATCTGGCGGTAGAGGCGTTTCGGTTCGACGGTTTGCAGGGGCATGGAGCTGCGCGCGGGAGGGCTAGGGTTGTGCCTAAGTGGCCAAGTGGTCAGACCAATTAATATCCGGTCCGGCACCCGCGGGCGCATCCGGCGAAACCCGGGGTTTGGTGCAAGGAGACGCATCGATGCGATTGAAGGGAAAGACCGCGCTCGTCACGGCCGCCGGCCAGGGCATGGGCCGCGCTAGCGTGCTTGCGATGGTGGCCGAAGGCGCCACCGTCTGGGCCACCGACGTGAACGACAGCCTGCTGCGCGACTACGACGGCATGGACAACGTGCGCGCGCTGCAGCTCGACGTGCTCGACAAGGGCGCCATCCACGCCGTGGTGGCCGCTATGCCGGCCATCGACGTGCTGTTCAACTGCGCCGGCTTCGTGCACAACGGCACCGTGCTGCAGGCCAGCGACGAGGAATGGAACTTCGCGCTCAACCTCAACGTGCGCTCGCAGTACTGGGCGATCCAGGCGGCGCTGCCGCGCATGCTGGACAACGACGAGGGCCGCGGGCACGGCAGCATCATCAACATGGCCAGCGTGTGCAGCAGCATCAAGGGCCTGCCCAACCGCTTCATCTACGGCACCACCAAGGCCGCGGTGATAGGCCTGACCAAGAGCGTGGCGGCCGACTACGTGACGCACGGCATCCGCTGCAATGCGATCTGCCCCGGCACGGTGGACACGCCCTCGTTGCACGACCGGATGCGCGCCGGCGGCGACTACGAGGCCGCGCGCAAGGCCTTCATCGCGCGCCAGCCCATGGGCCGGCTGGCGACGGCCGAGGAAATCACGCCGCTGGTGGTGTATCTGGCAAGCGACGAGTCGGCCTTCGCCACCGGGCAGGCGTTCGCGGTAGACGGCGGGATCACGCTATGAACCAGCTCGATTTCCGTGGCCGGCATGCGGTGGTGACAGGTGGCGCGTCCGGCCTGGGGTTTGCGTTCGCCAAGCGGCTGATCGTCTCGGGCGGCAGCGTCACCCTGTGGGACCGCGACGAAGCGGCAGCTGCCACGGCCGTGGCGCAGCTGGGCGACAAGGCGCATGCCGTCGCCGTGGAAGTGACCGACGTGGAGTCGGTGCGCCGCGCGGTGCAGGCCACGCGCGCCCACGCCGGGCGCATCGACGCGCTGGTCAACAGCGCGGGCATCACCGGCCCGAACGCCAAGCTGTGGGACTACCCGGTGGATGCCTGGCGGCAGGTGATGGACGTCAACCTCAACGGCGTGTTCCTGTGCTGCCGCGAGGTGGTACCGGCGATGCGCGAAGCCGGCTACGGGCGCATCGTCAACATCGCCTCGGTGGCCGGCAAGGAAGGCAACCCGAACGCGAGCGCCTACAGTGCGAGCAAGGCGGCGGTGATCGCGCTGACCAAGTCGCTGGGTAAGGAACTGGCCGAGACCGGTGTGCGCGTCAACTGCGTGACGCCGGCGGCGGTGAAGACGCCCATGTTCTCGCAGATGGCCGACGAACACCTGGCCTTCATGCTGTCCAAAATCCCGATGGGCCGCTTCGGCGCGCCCGAGGAAATCGCGTCGCTGGTGGCGTGGCTGTGCACCGAGGAGTGCGCGTTCTCCACCGGCGCGGTGTTCGACCTGTCCGGCGGCCGCGCGACGTATTGAATACTCAACCGATCGAAATCCCCGTTCGAGAATCCCGTTCGGGCTGAGCCTGTCGAAGCCCGCGCGTGAACCCTTCGACAGGCTCAGGGCGAACGGTTGGAGGCAGGTTCTGAAGACAACCAAGAAAGGCGACAAGAAATGAAACTGGTCCGCTACGGCAACCCCGGCAAGGAAAAGCCCGGCCTCATCGACAGCGACGGCAAGCTGCGCGACTTGAGCAGCGTGGTGCCCGACATCGGCGCGCAGCAGCTGGGTGCCGCAGGCCTTGCGCGCATTCGCAAAATCAATCCGGCCAAGCTGCCGGCGGTGCGCGGCACGCCGCGCTTTGGTTGCCCGGTGGCGCAGGTGGGCAAGTTCATCGCCATCGGCCTGAACTACGCCGACCACGCCGCCGAATCCGGCGCACCGATCCCCACCGAACCTATCGTCTTCATGAAGGCGACCAGCTGCATCCAGGGCCCGAACGATCCTGTGATGCTGCCCAAGGGTTCGGTCAAGACCGACTGGGAAGTGGAGCTGGGCGTGGTGATCGGCACGCGCGCGCGCTACGTGAGCAAGAAGGACGCGCTGGCGTACGTGGCCGGCTACTGCCTGATCAACGACGTGAGCGAGCGCGAATACCAGCTGGAGCGCGGCTCGCAATGGGACAAGGGCAAGGGCTGCGACACCTTCGGCCCGATCGGCCCCTGGCTGGTGACGGCCGACGAGGTCGAGAACGTGCAGCGCCTGGACATGTGGCTGGACCTGAACGGCAAGCGCATGCAGACCGGCAACACCAAGACGATGATCTTCAACGTGGCGCAGATCGTGAGCTACGTGAGCCAGTTCATGACGCTGCTGCCCGGCGACGTCATCACCACCGGCACGCCCCCCGGCGTCGGCCTGGGCATGAAGCCGCCGATGTACCTGAAGAAGGGCGACGTGATCACGCTGGGCATCCAGGGATTGGGCGAGCAGCGGCAGGTGGTGGTGCCGTTCAAGGTGTGAGGGACGCAGTTCACCTCGTCAGCGGGGCGATCGAGAGAGTAGCGCAGGCAGCCGCCCGCGCCGGCGAGAAACCCAAGGTAATGCCCAGTACCATCGCGTTGCGACTGCTCGAACAGCTCGATGCGCCAGTCGCCGTCGCCGCGCAGGCTGAGACCGAGGGAGAAGTGGCGTGGACATGCGGGCGCGGGAGTCGAGGCCGGGGATGATCACTGGGCGTTATCTGTTCTCGTCACAGGCTTGGCGTGTCAAATGGCGTCGCGCGATTCCTGATCGGCAACTGCGATCGCCCATCCTGCGACAAGCACCAAGAGCGCGGCTTTTTCGTAGTGGTGCAGGCCCAAGTCGGTCAAAACATTGGGAAATAAAGCCGTGAGTGCGCACACGAAGCCGATCTGGCCATGGCGTTTCAGCAGCAGCCACGCCAGCCGCGCCAGGCTCGCGAGGAATGCGCAATACGCAAGCAAGGTAACAAGCCCAAAACTATAAAGCACCTGGACGAAGTCGTTGTGGCTGTGGGCCAGCGGTTGTGGAGGGACCCAAAGGTGCGATGCCGCCGGCAAGGTCGTGCCATGACCAATCAGTACGCCAGGCCAGTCGAGTGACTGATTCATATAGTGCACTGCGTAGACCCATCGCAAGTCCAGGCCGCTCTTGCCTTTGTTAAATAGTCCGCCCTGAACAATTCCGTTCTCAGCGGCAAGCCTGCTGGCGACGACCTGGAGCGGCGAGCAGTGCGGCGATGACCGGCTGCAAGGACAGCCCGAAGCGGGCGCAGTAAAGCCGCAGGGCG
>NZ_JACCWG010000023.1 GCF_013697775.1 Ramlibacter sp.
AGCGCCAGCGGCGCGTGCTCGTGGCGCAGCAGCCGTGCCAGCAGGGCATGTGCCTGGCGCACCCCGTCCTGCGTGCTGCCTTGGTCCAGGCGCACCCGCATGGGCAGCGTGTTGATCAGCATGCCCAACATGCGGTTCATGCCTTCTCCGCCCTGCATGCGGCCGAACAGCACCGTGCCGAACACCACGTCGTCGCGCCCGCTCACGCGCGCCAGCACCTGCGCCCACGCCAGGTGGAACAAGCTGGCGGTGGTCACGCCCAGCACGCGCGCGCGTTCGCGCAGCCGCCAGGCCAGGGATGCCTCCACGCTGCCGGTGGCCTGCGCGACCTCCGAGCCGTCGGCGTGCACGTCGCCCAATTCGAAGGGCAGGGTGGGCGCGTCCACGTCGCCCAGCAGCTCGCGAAAGAACGCCTCGTGCTCGGCCGCCGGAATGCCCAGGCGGGTCTGCGCCACGTAGTTGCGAAACGGCAGCGGGGCTGGGAGCGTGTCAGCTTGGCCGACCAGGTGCGCCTGAATCTCGCCGAGCATGCGCTTGAGCGAGGTGTTGTCGTCCATCAGGTGATGGAACAGCCACAGCATCACCCAGCGGCCGTTGGCCGCGTCGTGGGCGATGCAGGCGCGCATCATGGGCGCGCGGCGCACGTCGAGCCGGTAATGGCGCAGGTCGAAGCGCTCGCGCAGCTGGTCGACCGCGCTGCCGGCCTGGGCATCGAGGCCGACCTCTTCCACGGCCAGCCAGGCGCTGCGCCAGACCACCTGCACCGGCTCGGACAAGCCTTCCCACAGCACCGCGGTGCGCAGGATGTCGTGGCGCTCGATCACCGCCTGCATGGCTTCCAGGAACGCATCCAGCCGCTCGCGGCTGTCGAAACCGAAGGACACCTGCGACAGGTAGGGATCGCCCACCGCATGCAGCCGGTGGTGGAAAAGGATGCCTTCCTGCAGCGGGCCGAGCGGGTAGATGTCCTGGATGTTGGCGGCGCCGCCAGGCACCGCGTCGGCGATGCAGCGGATCTCGGCCTCGCTCAGCCCGACCAGCGGCAGCATGGCCGGAGAGATGACTGTGCTGCCCGCGGGAATCAGATTCGCGGGGACCTCGAACACCGCGCTCGTGCGGCTCACCTTCGCCGCCAGATCCGCCAGGGGCAAGTCCATGAACAGGTCGCCCACGCTCACCGACATGCCGGCGCCGCGCAGGCGCTCGATCAGGCTCATGGCCAGCAGCGAGTGGCCGCCCAGCGCGAAGAAGCGGTCGTGCCGGCCGATGCGCTCGACGCCCAGCAGCTCGGCCCAGAAACACGACAGCGCGTTCTCCACCTCACCGACGGGCGGCTGGTCGTCGCCGCCCGTGACGCCGGTCCCCTGCGCCGGCAGCGCTTTGCGGTCGAGCTTGCCGTTGGCCGTCAACGGCATGGAATCGAGGTTCACGTACTGCGCGGGCACCATGTAGTCGGGCAGCAGCAGGCCCAAGTGCGCGTGCAGGGCGGGTGCGGAAAGGGCGCCGCCGTCCGCGACGACGTACGCTACCAGCTGCTGGCCGCCCAGGCTGTCTTCCCGCGCCAGCACCGCCGCCTCGCGCACGCCGGGGCATTCCAGCAGCCGCGCCTCGATCTCGCCCAGCTCGATGCGGTAGCCGCGGATCTTCACCTGCGAGTCGTTGCGGCCCAGGAATTCGATGCTGCCGTCCGGCAGGTGGCGTGCCAGGTCCGCGGTGCGGTACATGCGCGCGCCGTCCGCCCCGGCGAAGGGATCGCGCAGGAAACGCTCGGCCGTGAGTTCGGGCTGGTTCAGGTAGCCGCGCGCGACGCCTTCTCCGCCAATGTAGATCTCGCCGGTTGCGCCGATCGGCACCGGATGGCCCATTGGGTCCAGCAGGTGAACGGCGCAGTTGGCAATCGGCCGCCCGATCGGCACGGACCACAGGTCGGCGGACGCATCGCAGCGGTGGACGGTCGCCCACACGGTGGCCTCCGTCGGGCCGTACTCGTTGTAGAGCGACACGCGCGGCAGCCGCTCGGCCACGCGCGCGACCAGCGCCGGCCAGCAGGCCTCGCCGGCGACGATCACCTGATGCAGCGTGGCGAGCGCGTCGCCATCGGCCTCGTCGATCAAGACCTGCAGCAGCGACGGCACGCACAGCAGGCTGGTCGCCTGCCAGGAACGGATGGCGGCGCGCAGCGCCGGCGGCGACAGAACGACCTCGCGCTGGGGCAGCAGCAGCGCGCCGCCCGAGGCCAGCGTGCCGAAGATGCCGGCCACCGAGCTGTCGAAGGAGATCGACGACAGCAGCAGGAAGCGTTCGTGGCGCTGGTAGACCTGCAGCCGCGCCATGGTGGACGCGAACAGGTTGCGGTGCTCCACCATCACGCCTTTGGGCATGCCGGTGGAACCCGAGGTGTAGATCACATAGGCTAGGCTCGCGCCGTCCAGCCCCAGAACTTCGCGCGGCAGGTTGGCGGTGGAGTGGTCGCTCCAGGGCAGGTCCGCGCCGTCCAGCGCGACGCAGGGCGCGGAAGTGTCGCCCAGCGCGGCGCGGCCGGCGACATCGGCCAGTACTACCGTGGCGTCGCTGTCGGCCAGCAGGTACGCGAGCCGCTCGCGCGGATAGGCCGGGTCCAGCGGCACGTAGGCGCCGCCCGCCTTCAGGATGGCCAGCACGCTGGCGATGAGCGGGCGGCCCTGCGCCGCGCACAGCGCCACGCGCGTCTCCGGCCCGACGCCCAGGTCGCGCAGGTAGTGGGCGATGCGGTTGGCCTCGGCGTTGAGCTCCGCGTAGCGCGAAGACCCGTCCTCGCAGACCAGCGCCACCGCATCCGGGTTGCAGGCGGCAAAAGTCTCGAACAGCTCGTGCACGCACTGGTTGCGCGGCAAGGCGGCGGCGGTCGCATTCCATTGCGCGAGTTGCAGGCGCTCGGCCTCGCTCACCAGCGGGAAGGCATTCACCGGCGCCTGCGGCGCGCCCAGCAGGTGGTCGAGCGTGCGCAGCAACCGCTGCGACAGGGCTTGCACGGCGGGCGCGTCCAGGTACGCCGTGTTGTAGATGAACTCGATTTCGAGATCGGTCGCGCCCACGCTGTCGAAGTGGCAGACGTACAGATTCAGGGGTGACTGCAGCGGCGGCGTCACCGCATCGGTGCGCTCGACCATCGCGTCGCCGAAGCGCGCGCCGTGGTCCTGGCGCATGTACGAGATGCTCAGGTCGAACAGCTGCGCGCGGCCGGCGCTGCGCAGCCCCAGCGCCTGGTTGATCGCGCCGACCGGAAAACGCTGGGCGCGGTAGTCCTGCTTGAGCGTGCGGTCGATTTTGGTGAGCAGGTCGGCAAAGCTCAGGTCCGTGCCGAACGACAGACGCACCGGGCTCACGCCCGAGTACTGGCCGGCGGTCGCCTTGAAGGCCGCGTTGGAGCGGTTCAGCACGTCGAGCCCGATGCTGAGGTCGTCCACTTGCGCCGTGCGCGCGGACAGCACGTACATCGCGCCCAGAATCACCTGGAAGACGGTCGATCCGTGCTCCTGCGCGAACGCGGCGATGCGTTCGTTCGTCGCGCGCGGCAGCACCAGCGAATGGCAGCGCGTGGGCATGACGGCGCCGGCCGCCGATGCCGCGCGCGAACGCTCGAAAATCCGCGGTGGGAGTTCCGCGTACTTGGCCAGCCAGTAGGCGCGGTGCTTGCCGTACAGCGGCGAGCGTGTGTACTCCACATCCTTCTCGACGAACGCGGCGAACGACGGTGCCTGGAGACCGACTTCCCGGTCTTCGCCCAGCGCGGTGTAGATCTCGCCCAGCGAGCGGATCAGCACACCGAAGGTCCAGCCGTCGGCGATCAGGTGGTGGTACTGCATGAACCAGTACCAGCCCTGCGGCGCCACGCGGATCAGGTCCTGGCGGAACAGCGGGCCTGCATACAGATGGAAGGGCTCCAGCAGGCGCTGCTGCATCCAGTTTTTCGCGGCTGCATCGGGGTCGCTGTCCTGGGAGAAGTCCCGCAGTTCCACCGGCGCGGGCACGGGTGCCGCGTCGCGAAACGCCTGCCGGGGCGCGCCGCTCCCGCCCTCGGGGCGCAGCAGCACGGTGCGCAGGTTGTCGTGCCGGCGAACCAGCAGCGAGACCGCGCGCTCGAAACGCTGGACGTCGATCGGGCCCGCCAGGCGCACGGAGGCGCCCAGGTTGTAGAGGGAAACCTCCGCGTGCAGCATCTGGTCGAGCCAGATCTCGTGCTGCGAATTCGTCAGCGGATAGGAACTCGCCTGCAAGCCGTTTTCCAGTCCCATCACACTGTCCTCCCGTTCGAGCGTTTGCCACCGAATGGCATCTTGGTCGGTGGTTGTACGCCGCACTGCAGTGCCCTCGACTACGAGTCCCCGTAGAACGAAATCGCCGTGCCGCCACGACGTACGAGTTCTCGTAGCGCCTCCGAAAAGGGGCGTGCGTATAACCGGCTCGACTCCTTGCCGCACACCATGACCAATGCCGAATTTCCCGACGCCGGGCAGCATGTCCGTCAGACGCGGTACGTCATGGACGTCGACCTCCAATGGGACCGTTTGCTCGCGCTCACGCATGGCCTGGCGCCCGCGGGCAGCGCATCGCTGCAGCTGATCCTGCCGGTCCTGAGCGAGACCGTGCAGCCGAACTGGGTGCTGCTGGAACGCACCGGGCTGTCCCCGGCCGCGGTGGCGGACATCGCCTGCGGCCTGGACCGCGAACTGACCGCACTCGCAACTTGGTCGCAGGCGCAGATCGCCCGCGCCATCGCGTCCACCTCAGCGTCCTTCGGCGTTGCCGCCGACACGGTGTCGGCGGTGGCCGGCGTGTTCGTGGTCGGCGAGGTCACGCGCCTGCCGCTTGCCGGCCTGTGCGAGCTCATGGGCCGCGACCGCGTGCTGCAACGCCTGCGCGCCGCGGCCAGGGCCTATGCGTCCATGCAGATGGTCGGGTAGGCCGCATGCTTTTCTTCAACCGTTGAAACAAGAGGATCCGACATGAACAAGAAGTGGCTCGCCGTCTTCGTCATCCTGGCGATTGCGCTGTTCGCCGTGTCGTGGCTGCTTCCCAAGACGCCGGCCGTGCCGCCCCAGAAGAGCGGTTTCGTCTCGCCGGCGCCCGTGGCGGCGGCAACCGGCGGACTGGCCGGCAGCCACCGGCCGCACCCGATCGCATGAAAAGACGCTGGGTCGCCGCCCTTGCCATCGCGGTCGTCGTCGTCATCCCGGTGGCGGCCACGCTGCTGCGCGGCAACGAGGCGAAGGATGTGCAGGTCGAGCGCGCCCAGTGGCGCGAGCTGACCCCGTCGATCCTCACTTCGGGCACGCTGGCCTATGAAAGCCAGGTGACCCTGGGCTCCGAGACGATCGGCCGCGTCGACGCGGTGTTCGTCAAGGAAGGCGACATCGTCAAGAAGGGGCAGCTGCTGCTGCGCCTGGACGCGGAAACCCCGCGCTCGGAAATCGTGCAATTGCAGGCGGGGCGCGACCAGGCGATGCTCAACGTCGACCGGCAGCGGGTGAACCGCGACTCGATGGGCGCCAAGGCGCGCCGCTACGAGGCGCTGCGCCAGCACGGGCTGATCGAGGCGACGAAATTCGACGAGCTGGTGACGCAGCGCGACGTCGCCGAGGTCGAACTGCGCGCGAGCCGCGAGGCCGTGAAGCAGGCCGAAGCGCAGCTGCAGCAGTCGCGCCAGAAGCTGGCCAAGACGGAAATCCGCTCGCCGATGGACGGCAAGGTCACCTCGGTCACCATCAAGGTCGGCGAGACGGCCGTTCCCAGCGCGATGAGCATCGCGGGCTCCAGCCTGATGACGATCAGCGACACGCGCAACACCTTCGCCGAAGTGAGCGTGGACGAAGCCGACATCGCCCGCATCGAGATCGGCCGCGAGGCCAAGATCGTGCCCGCCGCCTTCCCCGACCGCGCGCTGCGCGGCAGGGTCGACCGGGTGGCAATGGCGCCGCGCGAGGTGTCGGGCAAGAGCCGCAGCTATGCGGTGAAGATCCGCCTGGACCCGAGCGAGCTGGCGTTCCACCCCGGCATGAGCTGCCGCGCGGAGATCGCCTTCGCCAAGACCGGCGGTGCCAAGTCCATCGGCGTGCCGCTGCAAGCGGTGCAATACGACGAGTCCGAGCGCAGCAAGTCGGACAAGGCGATTGCCGCCGTCTTCGTGCTGGCCGACGGCAAGGCGGTGCGGCGCGAGGTGGATGTAGGCGTCGCCGACGACGCCTACATCGAAGTCCTGAAGGGGCTGCAGAAGGACGAACTCGTGATCGTCGGCCCGCCCAAGACCTTGCGGTTCCTGCGCGGCGGCGAAGCGGTGAAGGCGCAGGCCGGCGCGGCCACCGGCGAGCGCAAGGCGCCGAGCCCCCTGTGAGCACAGGCGCACGGACATGATCGAACTCAGCAACATCGGCAAGACCTACCAGCTGGGCGGCGAGGGCTATGCGGCGCTCGAAGGCGTGAACCTGCGCATCGCGCGCGGCGAGTTCGTCGCGCTGATCGGCGCGTCGGGTTCCGGCAAATCGACGCTGATGAATATCCTGGGCTGCCTGGACGTTCCCACCACCGGCAGCTACGTACTGGATGGCCGCGCGGTCGCCGGGCTGGACGAAGCGCAGCTGGCGGCGGTGCGCAACCGCAAGATCGGCTTCATCTTCCAGAACTTCCACCTGCTGCCGCGCGCTTCCGCCTGGAGCAACGTGGCGCAGCCGCTCATCTACCGCGGCGTTCCACGGGCGCAGCGCGAGGCCGCCGCGCGCGAGGCGCTGTGCCGCGTCGGGCTGGAGCATCGCTTGCACCACAAGCCCAACGAGCTGTCGGGCGGCCAGCGCCAGCGCGTCGCCATCGCCCGCGCGCTGGTCGGCGCGCCGCAGCTGCTGCTGGCCGACGAGCCCACCGGCAACCTCGACAGCAAGACGGCCGCCGAGATCATGGCGCTGCTGACCGAGCTGCACGGCGAGGGCCTGACCTTGATCATCGTGACGCACGAGCCCGGCATCGCCGCCCAGTGCAGGCGCGTGGTGCGCCTGCACGACGGCCGCATCGCGCAGGACGAGATGCAGGGCACGGCGCAACGCGTGGCGGAGGTGGCCTGATGCGCGCCGACGTCGCGGTCGCCCCGCCGCTCGCCATGGCTGCCGATGAACCGGACAACGGGCATGACGGGGACCGTGCCCGGGTCACGCTGTACCAGTTCCTGGAATGCCTGCGCTCGGCGGTGGCGAGCATCCGCGCCCACGGGCTGCGCAGCGCGCTCACCATGCTCGGCATCGTCATCGGCGTGGCTTCGGTGATCGCCGTGGTGGGCCTGGTGCAGGGGCTGTCGGATTCGATATCCCGGCAGTTCCAGAGCCTGGGCGGCAGCGCGCTCACCTTGCGCGCCGAAACGCCGCTGGAGGACGCGCTGCGCGGCAAGCTCAACCGGCTGAAGCTCTCGGACGTGGACCAGCTGCGCCACCGCGTCGACGGCATCCGCCACGTCACGCCCACGGTGATGGCGGGCGGCCAGCAGGGCGCCTCGGTGCGCAACGGCACCCACTCGGCCAGCGGGATGCTGCTGGGCACCACCTCGCGCTACCAGGACGTGCAGCAGACCTATCCCAAGTACGGCCGCTTCCTCGGCGAGAACGACGACCTGAAGCGCCGGCGCGTGGTGGTGCTGGGCGACAAGATGCGGCGTGACCTGAAACTGCCGGAGAACCCGACCGACCACTACGTGCAGATCAGCGGCGAATGGTTCAAGGTGGTCGGCGTGATGGAGCAGCGCGGCGAGATGTTCGGCCAGAGCCAGGACAACTACCTGCTGATGCCCTACCAGACCGCGCTGGCGGTCAACGGCATCATCGAGGAGCCGGACCTCTCCATCAGCTTCAGCGTGGCCGACCTGGACCAGGTCGACATGGTCAAGTCGCGCATCAAGGTGCTGCTGCGCGAACTGCACGGATTGAAGCCGGACCAGCCCGACGACTTCGTCGTGGAATCGTCCGACACGCTGGGGAAATCGTTCAAGGAAATCGCGACCACGGTCACGGTGGTGCTGGCGGGCGTCGTCGGCATTTCGCTGCTGGTGGGCGGCATCGGCATCATGAACATCATGCTGGTGTCGGTGACCGAGCGCACCCGCGAAATCGGCATCGTCAAGGCGCTGGGCGCGCCGCGCAGCTTCATCCTGATGCAGTTCCTGATCGAAGCGGTGCTGATCGCCATGCTGGGCGGGTTGATCGGCGTGCTGCTGGGGTATGGCGGCGCCTTCGGCATCGCCCGGCTGCTGCCCAACTTCCCCGACCCGGCGATTCCGTGGTGGGCGGTGCTCGGCGCCTGCGGCTTTTCGGGCCTGATCGGCGTGCTGTTCGGCATTTTGCCGGCCAGCAACGCCGCCAACCTCGCGCCCATCGACGCGCTGCGGTACGAATGATGCGCACAGCTCTAGTTCACATCTTCCTTTTGCTGGCGCTGCTGCCGGCCCGCCATGCGGCGGCGGAAGACCTGGTGCAGGTGTACGACCTGGCGCACGACAGCGACGCGTCGCTGCGCGCGGCGCGCGCCCTGGTGCGCTCGGCCGAGCCGCGCGCCGCGCAGGCCAACGCGCTGCTGCTTCCGTCGGCGAACGCCACCACCTCGGCGACCAATGTGGCGACCCGCCAGTCGGCCGTCGGCGGAGCGGGCGCGCCCGGCGAAGTGAACCTGGACCGATACGCCACCCGCACGGCCACCGGCACCTTGAACGTCCGCGTGCCCCTGTTCAACCGCGTGGCCTCTGTGGACATCGCCAAGGCCCGGGTCGGGCTTACGGCCGCGCGCACCGAGTTCGACGTCACCGAACAGGAGTTCATCGTCCGCGTGGCGCAGGCCTACTTCGACGTGCTGTCCGCGCAGGACGTGCTCGCCACCACGCGCAGCAGCAAGACCTCGATCGGCGGGCAGCTCAATTCCGCGCAGCGCAACTTCGACGCCGGGACCGGCATCATCACCGACGTGCGCGATGCGCAGGCGCGCTACGACCTCGTTCTGTCGCAGGAGATCGCGGCGGACAACGAGCTGCGCGTGCGCAGCCTGATGCTGGACCGCCTGGTCGGCCGGCGCGGCGTGCAGCCGCGCCCGCTTGCGGCGCCTTCGGTGCTGCCGGCTGTCGTGCCTGAGCAGGTCGATGCGTGGATGGCCGCCGCCGCGTCGCACCCGAGCATCCTGCGGGCGCGGCTGGCGCTGGAATCCGCCGGCCTGGACATACGGCGGGCGCAGGCCGAGCGCCTGCCCACCGTCGCGGCGGTCGGTTCGGTGACCCACAACCGCTATGGCGGCAGCGGCGCGGCGTTCCTGCCGCCCAAGAGCACCAACACCTCCGTCGGGCTGGAGCTGAACATGCCGCTGTTCGCCGGCTTCGCGGTCCAGAACCGCATTGCCGAAGCCCTGCTGCTGGAGGAGAAGGCGCGCGAGGACCTGGAGAGCGCGACGCGTTCAGTGGAGGAGTCCACGCAGCGCGCCTTCTTCGATTTGCAGAGCGGCAGGGCGCAGGTGAAGGCGCTGGAGGCGGCGGAGCTGTCGGGCCGGCTGTCCCTGCAGGGCACCGAGATGGGCTATCGGGCCGGCGTTCGGCTCAACCTGGACGTGCTGAACGCGCAGACGCTTCTCTTCCAGACGCGGCGCGACCTGGCGAAGGCGCGCTACGACGTGCTGATGGGATTCCTCAAGCTGCGCCTGGCGTCGGGGCAGCTCAGCCGGAGCGACCTGCTGGCGACCAACGGCCTGCTCGCAAGATGAACGTATCCCCAACGGGCGCCAGGACCCTGCTGCGCCGCGGCCTGGTGGCGCTGGGGCTGGCATCGGCCGCCTGGGCCGCCTGCGCCGCGGGTGCGGCGACGCTCGCAC
>NZ_JACCWG010000026.1 GCF_013697775.1 Ramlibacter sp.
CACCACGTGCTGGCCGCGCGCTTGGAGCGCCTCGGCCAGCGCGGCGCCGGCCCCGCCCCGGTCGGCGATCACCAGCCAGCCGGCATCCGCGGCGAGCGCGCTGGCCGGCTCCTGATCGTGGGCCGCCTGGCGGCGCGGCTGCGGCACCCAGTCGACCGCATAGAGCTTGTCCTTCCAGTTGGCGGTCGCGAGGATCAGCGCGCGGCGGTCGACCGGCACGGCCTCGAGCCCGTCGACGCCGGCAACCACCTGGCCGTCGTCGGTGACGAGCCGGATGTCGACCACCACCCGGGTGCTGTCCTCGGCGTTCTTGCGCAGGACGGCGTGGCTCCAGACCGCATCGGGCATGGGACCGTGCAGCCGCAGGTGGGCGATGGCGACCGGCAGATAGGCGGCGCGCCCCTCGAGCCGGGAGAAGATCGCACCCACTGCCTGGAAGCATCCATCCAGCAGGGCGGGGTGGATGAGATGCCCTGCATCCGCAGCCGCGTCGATCGCGACGCGGGCGAGGCTTTCCCCGCCGTCGCCGCTCGCCGCGATGCGGGTGACCGCGCGAACGGTGCGAAAGGCCGGGCCGTAGTCGAGGCCGAGTGCGGCATACCCGTCATAGAAGCCCTGGACGTCCAGGGCTTCGCCTGCTTGCGCCAGGCGCGCGCGAAGACCCGCCAGGTCGACCGACGCGGGCGGCTGCGCCGCCACGCTGTCGATCTCGCCCGTCACGTGCAGCTGCCAGTCCACCGGCGTGGTGTCGCCGCCGGCCGGGTTGCTGAAGATCCGCAGCCCGTGGCGCGCACCGGGGGCGCCCTGGGCAAGCACCGTTTGGACCATGGTGGACCGCTCCCGCGTCACCACCAGCGCGGCCTGGATGGACAGGTTCGCCAGCCCCGGCGCCAGCTCCGGATGCAGGGCGGCGGCGGCGCTGAGCGCCATGTCGACATAGGCGGCCGCCGGCACCACCACCCTGCCGTAGACCTGGTGGTCATTCAGGAACCCGGGCCTGCGCGCCGACAGTGCCGATTCGTAGAGGAGGTCGGTGGCGGGCAGGGCGGCGGTCGCAACCGCGGCGCCCAGCAGGGAATGGCCCCGGCCCGCACCCGCGGCCGGGCGCCCGGGGATCGCGCCGCCGCGCGTGTCCGGCAGCCAGTGGCGCTGCCGCTCGAAGGGATAGTCCGGCAGCGCCGTGCGCGGCGGCGCTGTCTGGTCCAGCCGGCCGGCGCGCCGCCAGTCGATGGCGGCTCCCGCGACGTAGAGCCGGCCCAGCGCGGCGAGGATCTCCTTCCAGTCGTCGCCGTTGCGCCGCAAGCTGCCCAGCTTGCGCATGGGGCCGTCGCCGAGCGTGGCGCGCGCGAGCCCGGTCAGCGCGGTGCCGGGGCCGATCTCGAGTGCGATGCCGACGCCCTGGCCGGCGAGCGACGCCAGGCCGGCCATGAAGTCGACGGGCGCGCCGACGTGCGCGACCCAGTAGTCGGCGCCGCAGACCTCGTCGTCCACGAGCCGGCCAGTCAGTGCCGACACGAAGCCGATCGAAGGCCGCGAGAACGACACGCTGTCGGCCACCTGGCGGAAGGCCGCCAGCA
This sequence comes from Ramlibacter sp., assembly GCF_013697775.1. Classification (GTDB taxonomy): domain Bacteria; phylum Pseudomonadota; class Gammaproteobacteria; order Burkholderiales; family Burkholderiaceae_C; genus Ramlibacter. Next base: position 1,578 of record NZ_JACCWG010000026.1, read on the forward strand.
TCGGCCGCATCAGCGGCGAATGGAAGGCATGCGAAACCTCGAGCAGGCCGGGGTCGGCAATGCCATGCTGGGCGGCCAGGCGCGCGCAGATGTCCTGCACCGCGGCGCGCGCGCCTGAAATGACGGTCTGGGTGGGCGAGTTGAATGCCGCGATCGACACCCGATCGGCCATCGCCGCGACCTCGGAAGCAACCAGCTCGCGCGGCGCCGCAATCGCGGCCATGGCGCCTCCGCCGGGCAGCGCCTGCATCAGCCGGCCCCGGGCGGCCACCAGGCGCGCCGCGTCTTCCAGGCTGAAGACGCCCGCCAGGCAGGCGGCGGCAAATTCGCCGATGCTGTGCCCGATGACGAAGCCGGGCCGGACGCCCCAGCTCAGCCACAGCTGCGCCAGCGCGTATTCGAGGGCGAACAGGGCCGGCTGCGTGTAGCGCGTTTCGGACAGCTGCGCCGCACCGGCGCCCCAGAGCAGCTCGCGAAGGGGCTGGTCCAGCTCGGCGGCGAGGGCTTCTTCGCAGCGGTCGATGGCCTGGCGGAACACCGGATGCAGCCGATAGAGCCGCTGGCCCATGCCGGCGTACTGCGCGCCCTGGCCGGCGAAAAGGAACGCGACCCTGGGCGCAGTCACGGGCGCGGCACCGCCCGATGCCGCCTGCGCGCCGCCGGCGATGCTTGCCAGGCTGCCCGCCAGTTCGGCAGCCGTCGCCGCGCCGAGCGACAGGCGATGCGGCAGATGGGCGCGCCCGACGGCTGCGGTGTGGCAGACCGCATCGATGTCCGGCGCGGGCATGCGGCCCAGGTGTTCGGCGTAGCGCCCGGCAAGGGCCAGCAGCGACGCTTCGCTGCGCGCCGACAGGCACAGCAGGTGGGCGGGCTGCGCCGCAACGGCCGTCGGCGCGGCCTCTTGCGGGGGCGCCGCCTCGACCACGACGTGGGCATTCGTGCCGCTGAACCCGAAGCTGCTGACGCCTGCGATGCGCCGCGCCGCCGACGGCCAGGGCGTGGTCTCGCGCGCAATGGCGAACGGCAGCCGCTTCCACGGAATATGCGGATTGAGTTCGCCCAGCTGGGGATAGCCGGGGATGAGTCCGCGGTCGAGCGACAGCACGAGCTTGATCAGCCCCGCCATTCCCGCCGCGAGTTCGGTATGGCCCACCAGCGCCTTGACCGAACCGATGTACAGGGGCTGCCCGGGCCCGTGGCTGCCGCCGAAGACCTCGCCCAGGGCACCGACTTCGATGGGGTCGCCCAACGCCGTCCCGGTGCCGTGCGTCTCGATGTAGCCGACCTCGCGGGGGTCGACTCCCGCGTTGGCCAGGGCCTGGCGGATCAAGGCGGCCTGGGAGGGGCCGCTGGGCACTGTCAGGCCGCTCGTGGCGCCGTCCTGGTTGACGCAGCTGCCGCGGATGACGGCGCACACCCGGTCGCCGTCGGCACGGGCGCGGCCGAGGGTCTTGAGCACCAGCACCGCGGCGCCTTCCGAGCGGACATAGCCGTTCGCCCGCGCATCGAAGGTCCTGCAATGCCCGTCCGGCGACATCATCCGCGCCTTGGACAGGGCGATGGTCGCTTCGGGCGACAGCAGCAGGTTGGTGCCGGCCGCCAGGGCCGTGGTGCATTCGCCCCGCCGCAGGCTCTCCGCGGCGCAGTGCACGGCGACCAGCGACGAGGAGCAAGCGGCGTCGATGGACATGCAGGGGCCGGTCAGGCCGAAGGTGTAGGCGATCCGGCCGGCGGCGACGCTGGGTGCGTTGCCGGTGCCCCAGTAGGCATTCAGGGTCTGCGCGTCGCAGGCCGCCATCCGGCCGTAGTCGCCGCCGGTGATGGCCGCGAACACACCGGTGGGTGAACCTTCCAGCGCGTCGGGCGCGATGGCCGCGTGTTCCAGCGCCGACCACGTGAGCTCCAGCAGCAGGCGCTGCTGGGGGTCCATCAACGCTGCCTCGAGCGGCGCGATGTTGAAGAATGCGGCGTCGAACCTGTCGACGTCGGAAACGAAGCCGCCCAGGCGCGTGCACATCCTGCCCGGCGCGTCCGGATCGGGGTCGTACAGCGCATCGATGTCCCACCGGTCCGCCGGCACCTCGGTGATCGCGTCGCGGCCTTCCGACAGGAGCGACCAGAATTCCTCGAGCCCGTTCGCCCCGGGAAACCGGCATGCCATGCCGACGATGGCAATCGGTTCCGCGCGGCGCCGCCTGAGCGCCGCGAGCTCGCCTTCGAGCTTCTGGATGACCTTGAACGCCCTCTGCAGATCGGTCGTGTTTTCAGCCATCGGCGTCAGACCCCGTATTTTGCGAACGTGCTGCGCATCTGCGCGTCGATGTCGTCCGCGTCCGCCGGATCGGCCTGCGCCGCAGCGGCCACGCTGGCCGCGTCCGCGCCGGTGGCCGGCGTGGCAGTGCCCAGCCCGAGGGCCTGGTCGATCACGTACGCCGCCAGCCGCTCGGGCGTCGGGTAGTTGAAGAACAGCGTGGTCGGCAGCGCGCAGCCAAGCTCTTCCTCGAGGTCTTCCTTGAGTTCGAGCGCCCGCCGCGAATCGATCCCCAGCTCGGCGAAGCGGGAGCGGCCGTTGACCAGGGCCGGGCTGTCGAGATGCAGCGCCTTGCACAGCCCGGAGATCACGTGATCGACCAGGATGGAGGACCGCAGCGGCGGCGCCGCGCCCTGCAGGCGGGCAATCAACGAGGGCTCGGGCATCGGGTGTTCCTCGGGATCATGCGGCCAGCCTGGCGGCCGGGACGGCGGATGTCTCGTTCTCGATGATCTTCGCCAGCAGGTTGAGCCAGCCGTAGGCGTCGTCGGCCGTGAAGAGATCGGTGCTGTAGTCCAGCTCGATGCGCATGCCCGTCTGCAAGAAGAAGATGTTGAACATCAGGTCGAACTCGATCCACCGGTTGACCGGCGCCACCAGCTCGGGAACCGCCGTGCCGAAGGCTGGCATCTCGGTCAGCGGCTCGAAATTGAAGGTGATTTCGGCCGGCATGTCGCGCTGGGGATCGGGCTGGCTTCGGTACAGCCCGCAGATCTCGTGGTATGGGAAGCGCGAGTGCGACATGATGTCGCTCATCGCCGCGCGGGATGCCGCGAGCACTTCCTCGAAGTCCAGTCCCTTGCCGTGCGCCGGCAGCAGCACGGGCAGGTTCACGCAGTTGCCGACCAGGTCGCGCAGGCGGCTGGTGCGATTGGCGAAGGGAAGGCCCATCACCGGCACCCGGCCGCGGTAGACGCGGCTGAGGAACAGCTGGACGCAGGCGAGCACCCAGGTGAACGCGGTGGTGCTGCTGCGCTTGGCCTGCGCGGCGATCGCGGCCGTTGCGCTGGCGTCGAGCGTCATGCTCGCCCGCCCGCCCGGGCGCGCGCCGGCATGGCTGGAGTGCGGCTCGCACCCGGCGGGGTTGCCCGCCTGGTAAGCGCCGATCTTCTCCACCACCGTGCTCCAGTAGGCCTTGTCGGCGGTGTAGCGGTCGCTGTTGCGGTAGTCGTTTTCCTGTGCGATCCAGTCGGCGTAGGACACTCCGGGCGTGGCCGGCACCCCGTTGAAGCGCTGCGCGATCTCCTTGAGCAGCACGCCCAGGCTCCACCCGTCGCAGACCAGGTGGTGCAGCGACAGGCACAGGAAGGCGCCGCCGCCGGCGAACTCGTGCAGTTGCGCGCGCAGGTTGCGGCCGGCCTCGGCGTCGAGCGGCTGCGCCTGCTCCCGGTCCGCCAGCTGGGCCGCGATCTCGGGGCTCAGCCTGCCGGCGTGCGAGATGCGTTTCACCGCGAACCCCGTGCACGGCCCCAGCGCCTGCACGCCCTCGGCCAAGTCGAGGCGGCAGCCCAGCGCATCGTGGTTGCCCACCGCGGCTTCGACGGCTGCCGCCAGGCGTGCCGCGTCGAGCGGCGCGTCGAAGCGAAAACCGAAGCAGACGTTGTTGGCGATCCGCCCCGCGGGGCGGGAGCGATCCAGGGCGAGAAAGCGCTGCTGGGCGTCCGACAGGGCGACCCGGCTGGCGGCCGTGCCCTGCCGCGCCCCCTCGACTAGGGGGAGCAGGCCCAGCGGCACCAGTTCCTTGCAGACCGCGCGCACCGTGTCGACCATCTGGTCCATGTCCTGCGCGGTGTGCGCGGTGGACACGAAGCAGTTGCGGCCTTCCCAGATGTAGATGCCGTTGGCCAGCAGCTGGTAGAAGAACAGGTCGAGGCTGCCGGTGGAAGTGAAGCGGAACAGCGAGCTGAACTGCTCGATGGTCACGTCCACGCCTTCTTCCTCGAACACTTTGATGAGGCGGCCGGCCAGCACCCGCGTGGCGTCGTTCAAGCGCTGGTAGAAGCCGAGGTCGGCGCTTTTCAGGTAGTCGAGCACCGCCAGCGACGCCGCCATGGTCAGCGGATGCTTGGAGAAGGTTCCGGCGAAGAAGATAGTGTTCTTTTCCGGGTAGCTCGCATCGCCGAACTGCCACCAGCCGCCGTCGACGCCGTCCATGCAGGCCGCCGTGCCCGCGACCACGCCGATCGGCATGCCGCCTCCCACCACCTTGCCGTAGGTGCACATGTCGGCGCGCACGCCGAAGTACTCCTGCGCGCCGCCGCGGGCGCAGCGAAAGCCGGAGATCACCTCGTCGAACAGCAGCACGATGCCGTGGCTGCGCGTGATCTCGCGCAGCCGCGCGAGGAACGGGCCCGGCTGCATGGAGGGCGCGCGGCTTTGCACGGGTTCGACCAGCACCACGCCGATCTCGGCGTGGTGTTCTTCGATGTAGGCATGGGCGGCGGGGTCGCAGTAATCGAGCACGATGGTGTCGGCCACCACGGATTCCGGCGTGCCGGGGCTGGCCGGCCGCGTTGCGCCCTGCGCGGCGCTGCGCGCCAGGAAGCCGTCGAAGCTGCCGTGGTAGGAGTTGCGAAAGACCACGATCTTGTCGCGGCCGGCGGCCAGGCGCGCCAGGCGCACCGCTGTCATCGTGGCCTCGGTTCCCGAATTGCAGAACACCACCCGTTCATGGCCGGTGAATTCGGCGATCAGCGCCGCCACGCGGCCCGCCATGGGCGACTGGGGCCCGATCGGCATTCCCAGCTCGAGCTGCGCCCGCAGCGCCTGGGTGACGAACTCCGGCGCGTGCCCGAAAAGATGCACGCCGAAACCCATCGTGAAATCGATGTACCGGTTGCCGTCGATGTCGACGATGTGCGCCCCTTCGGCTTGGGTGGCAACGATCGGGTAGACCAGCTCCTTGAGCAGCGGCCGGAAGCCCGCGGAAACACGGTTGTCGGCCAGGACACCGCGGTACTTCTGCGCGAGCTCCTTGGAGCTGCCCGCCCGTGCCTCCTGCGCGCGCGCAAGTGCCTCGATGTGGGCCAGCTTGCGCTTGTCGTCCTTGCGGCTGTCGGCTTCGAGCCGCGTCGAAAACGCGCTGAAGCGGTCGCCGGCCGCGGGCTTGGCCGGCGCGGGCGCGGACGCAGCGGCTTGCTCCCCGGGGGCCTCGACAGTTGGTGCGGCGGCCGGCTTGGCGGGGGCGGCTGGCTGCACC
>NZ_JACCWG010000043.1 GCF_013697775.1 Ramlibacter sp.
GCGCGCGGGGGCCGCCGGCGAACACGCGCCGGCCGAGCGCGCGTGCCTTGAAGTCCTTGCGCTGCTGCGGATCGTCGACGGTGTCGTCCGCCTTGTCCGCACCGCCCGCATCCCTTGCGCGCGAGGCTTGCTGCGCCGCCTGCGCGATGCCCTCGCGCCCCATGTGCTCGCGGTACAGGCCGATCAGGCTGGCCAGCGTCGGTTCGGCGAACAGCTGCGCCAGCGGCGGGCGGAAGCCCAGTTCGCGCGACAGCGCGTTGGCGATGCGCACCACGTCGATCGACGTCGCGCCCAGGCTCAGCAGGTTGGCATCGAGCGCGAGAGCGCCCTGCTTCAGGATCTCCTGGACGATCTCTGCCACGCGCTGCTCGGCCGCCCCGGTGATGGCCAGCTGCGCCTGCGGTGCGGTGTCGCCTGCGGGCTCGGGCAGCTTCGAGCGATCGACCTTGCCATTGGCCGACAGCGGCAGCGCGGTGAGGAAGGTGAACGAGGCCGGCACCATGTAGGCCGGCAGGCGCAAGGCCAGGTGGCGCTGCAGACTGGCGCCGTCCAGGCCGGGCCGCTGCGCAACCACGTAGGCCGCCAGCCGCTTCTCTCCTTGCGCGGCGCCCAGCGCGCGCACCACCGCGTGGCGCACGTCCGGATGCTGTTCCAGCGCCGTTTCAATCTCGCCGAGTTCGATGCGGAAACCCTGCACCTTGACCTGGCCGTCCTCGCGGCCCAGGAACTCGATGTCGCCGCCCGGAAGCAGCCGCCCCAGGTCGCCGGTGCGGTACAGCCGCTCGCCGGTGGCCGGATGCATGACGAAGCTGCGCGCGGTCTGCGCGGCGTCGCCCCAGTAGCCCTGCGCCAGGCCGATGCCGCCGATGTACAGCTGCCCAGGCACCCAGGCCGGCCGCGGGCGCATCGCGTCATCCAGCACGTGCACCTGCTGGTGGCGCAGCGCGCGGCCGTAGGGAATGCTGCGCCAGGCCGGATCGACCTGCCCGATCGGAAACCAGATCGACCAGATCGAGGCCTCGGTGGCGCCGCCCAGGCTCACGACATCGAGGGACGGGGCCAGCGCGCGCACGCGCGCCGGCAGGCCGACGGGGATCCAGTCGCCCGAGAGCATGGCCAGGCGCAGCGCGCCGGGCAAGCGCAGGCCGGCGCTTTCCGCGTACTCGGCCAGCATGCCCAGCAGTGCGGGCACCGAGTTCCAGATGCTCACGCGGTGCGTCTCGGCCAGCGCATGCCAGTGGGCCGGGTCCAGCGCGGCGTCGGGTTCCAGCAGCACCACGGCGGCGCCGGCGGCCAGGGTGCCGAACAGGTCGAACACCGACAGGTCGAAGCTCAGGGACGAGATCGCCAGCACCCGGTCCGCTGTGGTGATCGCAAAACGCTCGTTGACGTCGCGCAAGGTGTTGACCGCGCCCCGGTGGTCGATCATCACGCCCTTGGGCGTGCCGGACGAGCCGGAGGTGTAGATGACGTAAGCCAGGTTGGTGGATTGGGTCGCGGCTGGTTGCAGTGCGTCGTCACTCGCCGCGGCATCTTTCGTCTCCTCGACGGCGATGGCTTCCACCGAGGCCGGCAGCGCGAGCCGGTCCAGCCAACGCGCTTGCACCAGCACCAGGCGCACCTGCGCCTGCTCCAAAATCTGCGCGATGCGCGCGGCCGGCAGCGCCGGGTCCAGCGGCAGGTAGGCGGCGCCGGCATACAGCACGGCGAGGGTCGCCACCACCTGCTCCCAGCCGCGCTCCATCACCACCGCCACCAGTTGGTTGGGCACCGCGCCCCGCGATTGCAGGCGGGCACCCCAATGGCGGGCTTCCTGCCGCAGTTGCCCGTAGCCGATGGTGCGGCCGGCGGAAATCACCGCCGGCGCGTCCGGCGTGGCCATGGCCTGGCGGTCGAACAGTTCCTGGATCAGCTGCGGATCGGGCAGCGCGGCCGGCAGCGGCGCGGGCGCAAGCTGCGTCCACGGCAGCAGCGTGGCCAGCGTCGATTGCCATGCCGCCGGCTGCGCCAGCTGGCCGAGCAGATTTCGGTAGGCAGCGAACATCGCATCGACCATGCCGTCCGGGAACAGGCCCTCGATGCTGTCCCAGTTGAAGATGAGGCGGCCTTCGGACTCCAGCACGGTGTGGTCCAGCCACACCTGCGGCGTCTGGGTGATGGTGTGCACCCCTTCGGCGCCCAGCGCGTCGGCCAGGCTGATGTCGGCGGCGCCCGAGCCGGAGCCATCCCCCAGGGTGCTGTTGAACACCACCGGCATCGCCGTCTGTTGCACGCCGCGCGCCTGCGACAGCTCGCGCAGCACCTGCACGCCGCTGACCGCCGCATGGTCCATGTCGCGCCACAGCTGCGCCTGCACGGCGTGGGCCTGCTGCGCGAAGCCGGCGGCGGGATCGATGCGCATCTCCAGCAGCACCAGCGAGGTGAAGTCGCCGATCACGCGGTTGATATCGGGGTGCAGCGGCAGGCGGTTGAACAGCGTCAGGTTGACGGTGAAGCGCGGATGCCGGCTCCACAGCGCCAGGATTTCCGAGAAGGCCGTCAGCAGCAGGATCGACGGTGTGACCGAAGCCTGCCGCGCGGCCGCTTTCAGCGCTGTCCATTGCGCCGCGGGCAGCGTGGCCTCGTGGCGGGTGAAGCGCGGCGTGGCGATGGCTTCCGGCTGGCGCGCCAGCGGCAGCTGCGGAGCCGGCGCCAAGTCGTTCAGGCGCGCGCGCCAGTACGCCAGCGCGCGTTCCCAGCGCGGCGTGGCGCGCAGCGCGCGTTCGGCCAGCACGTAGTCGCGGAACGATACGCCCAGCGGCAGCAACTCGGCTTCCGGGTCCGCGTACAGCCGGATCAGCTCACGCCCCAGGATCTGCGTGCTGGCGGCGTCGACGATCAGCGCGTCGGTGCCGATGTGCAGGTGCGTCACGTCGCCGTCCAGCAGCGTGACGCGGAAGTCGAACAGCGGCCACTGGCCGGCATCGCGCATCTCGTGCGACATGGCCTCGCGAATATCGGCAAGCAGGCTTTCGGCGGTGGCCGGGTCCTTGCCGCGCAGGTCGCGGCAGGGCATCTCGTAGCGCGGCACCGTCTCCAGCACCTGCTGCGTGCCGTCGCTGTGGAACACGGCGCGCAGCATGTCGTGGCGCGCGATCAGCCGGTTCAGCGCGCGCGCGAAGCGCGCCGCGTCGAAGCCGCGGATGCGCAGCTCCTCGTAGGCATGGGCGGCGACGCCGCCCAGCTGCGCGGTCGCCTCGCGGCCGACCCAGTAGGCCTGCTGGATGTCGGTCAGCGGGAACGGCTGCCAGCGCGCCGCGGCGTCCGGCCGGATGGTGGCGAAGGCCTCGCCCGCGTGGTCCGCCGAAGGGCCTGCCGTCGCCGCCGCCAGGTCGGCCAGCACCGGGTGCTGGAACAGCATGCTGAGCGACAGGCGGGCCTGCATCTGCTGGTTGATGGCGTGGACCAGCCGCGTGGCCAGCAACGAATGGCCGCCCAGCGCGAAGAAGTTGCCGAAGGCACCGACCCGCTCGACCTTCAGGATCGCAGCCCAGATCTGCGCCATCCGCGCCTCGCGTTCGTTGCGTGGCGCGATGAAATCGGCCTCGGACGCGGACTGCGCCGGCGCGGGCAGCGCGCGGCGGTCCAGCTTGCCGTTGGCATTCAGCGGCAGGCGCTCGAGCGCGACCCAGTGGGTGGGCACCATGTGCTCGGGCAGGTGCTGCTGCAGGCGGGCGCGCAGCACCGCGGTGTCGGCAGTGCCGGCAACACCGGCGACGTAGGCGACCAGCCGGCGGTCGCCGGGCGTGTCCTCGCGCACCAGCACCACCGCCTCGCGGACCTCCGGCTGCCGCAGCAGCAGGGCCTCAATCTCCCCGGGCTCGATGCGAAAGCCGCGGATCTTCACCTGGTCGTCGATGCGGCCCGTGAAGTCGATGTTGCCGTCCGGCAGGAAGCGTGCCGCATCGCCGGTGCGGTACATGCGCTGCCCCGGCGTTTCGGCGAAGGGATTGGGCACGAAGCGCTCGGCGCTGAGGTCCGGACGGTTCAGGTAGCCGCGCGCCAGCCCGGCGCCGCCGATGTACAGCTCGCCTGTGACGCCCACCGGCACGGGCTGCAGCGCGGCGTCGAGGAGATAGACCTGCGCGTTGGAGATCGGCCGCCCGATCGGCGGCACAGCCGGCCAGCGGTCGGCATCGGCGCAGGCCAGCGCGTACTGGCTGGCGGCATGCGCCTCGGTTGGGCCGTAGTGGTTGTAGAGATAGCGCCCGCCCAGCGTGCGCATGCAGCGGCGCAGCGCATCGTTGACCTGCAGCGCCTCGCCGGCTGTGACGACCTCGCACTGTCCGGGCGCGTCGGCGGACGACGAGAAATCGACGATCTGCTGCAGCACCGCGTTGGGCAGGAAGGCACGGCGGATGTCGTGTTCGGCGATGAAGGCGCGCAGCTCGCCCAGCTCCTTGCGGCGCTCTTCAGACAGCAGCACCAGGGTGTTGCCGCTGCACAGCGTGCTGAAGATTTCCTGGAACGAGACGTCGAAGCTGAGCGAGGCGAACTGCAGCACGCGCTCGGGCGGCGGACTGCCGGGGGCGGCATGGTGGATTTGCCAGTCGACCAGGTTGCCCAGGGCACCCCAGGTCTGCGCCACGCCCTTGGGCCGGCCGGTGGAGCCGGAGGTGTAGATGACGTAGATCAGGTTGTCGGGATGGACCGGGACGCCGGGGTTGCCGGCGGGCCGACTGGACCAGGTGCCGCGGTCCGCATCGAGCCGCAGCACCGGCACCTCGCTAGCGGGCAGGCGGTCGCTCAGCCGCTCCTGCGTCAACAGCAGCTTCGCTCCTGCATCGGCCAGCATGGACGAAAGGCGCTGCTGCGGATAGGCTGGGTCCAGCGGCACATAGCAGCCGCCCGCCTTCAGCACCGCCAGCACGGCGACCACCATCTCCGGCGAACGCTCCAGGCACAGCGCCACGCGCTGGTCCGCACCGACGCCGCGGTGCCTCAGTTCATGCGCCAGCCGGTTGGCCGCTTCGTTGAGCGTGCTGTAACTGAGGCGTTCGCCTTCGTATTTCAGCGCGTCGTGCTCCGGGTTCGCGGCGGCGTGCGCCTCGAACAGCTGCACGATGTTGCAGGTGCTGGCCGGCGCCTGCTGCGTCGCGTTCCAGTCATGCAGTATCCTGTGCCGCTCCGTTTCGGGCAACAGATCGATGGCGTCTGCCCGCTGCCGCGGGTCGGCCACGAATTGAGTGAGAGTGGCCAAGAGGTACCGGGCATGCCGGTTTGCTGTGTCGGCGTCGAACAGGGCGGTGGCGTAGTTCAGCACGCCAACGATGCGCCCTGCCCGCTCGGTCAGGTCCAGTGTCAGGTCGAACTTCGCCGCCTGCGAGCCCACGCTCAGCGGCTGCGCGCTCAACCCCGGCAGCGCCAGTGCATCTTCCTGCGTGTTCTGCCAAGCGAACATCACCTGGAACAGCGGCGTGTGCGACAGGTTGCGCGCCGGGTTCACCAGCTCAACCACCTGCTCGAATGGCAGGTCCTGGTGGTCCTGCGCCTCCAGCGCAATGCCTTTCACCCGCTCCAGCAACTGCGCGATGGTGGGCCCATCGGACAGGTCGATGCGCAGCGCCAGCGTGTTGACGAAGAAGCCGATCAATCCTTCGAGCTCGGTGCGCGCGCGGTTGGCGGTCGGCGTCCCGATCACAACATCCTGCTGACCCGACAGGCGCGATAGCACCAGCGCCCAGGCGGCGAGGATCGCCATGAACAGCGTCGTGCCGTGGCGCAGGCTGAGGGCCTTGAGCTTCTCCGTCAGCACGGCATCCAGCGCAACCTCAATGGACGCGCCGTTGTAGTCCTGCTGTGCGGGGCGCTTGCGGTCCGTGGGCAGCCGCAGCAGCTGCGGCGCGTCCGATAGAAGACCGCGCCAATAGTCGGCATGCTTGGCCAGTGCTGTGCTGCTCAGCCAGCGCCGCTGCCACACCGCGTAGTCGCCGTATTGCAATGCGAGCGGCGGCAAGACGTCGCCTTTGTCGGCGCGGCGCGCAGCATACAACGCACTCAGCTCGCGCATCAGGATGCCCACCGACCAGCCATCGGAAACGATGTGGTGCAGCACCAGCACCAGCACGTGTTCGTCTTCGCCGACCTGGACCAGGCAAGCGCGCAGCAGCGGCCCGTGCTCCAGGTCGAAGCGCTCTTGCACGACCGAGGACAGCAGCTGCGACAGACGTTCCTGCGCGTTGGCCGCAGCGCGCAAATCCTTGCGCCGCAACTGGAACCCAGCCTCGGCCTCGATCCGCTGGAACGCCTCGCCACCGACCGCCGTGAAGCGCGTGCGCAGCGCCTCGTGCCGCGCCACGATCCGCTGCAGCGCCCATTCCAGCGCCGCTGCATCCACCTGGCCCGCCAGCCGCAGTCCGACCGGCAGGTGGTACGCCTGGCTGCCGCCATCCATCTGCGCAAGGAACCACAGCCGCTCCTGCGAATAGGACAGCGGCAGCAGTTCCTCGTTGCCCTCGCGCCGCGCGATGCGCGACGGCCGGCGCAGCGCCATGAACTGCTCGGGTGTCAGGTTGCGCAGATTGCTTGTCGTTGTCGTCATTCAACTTCTTTCATCGCGGCGAGACTCTCGGTCGCCTGCGCATTCCCGGTAAACACGTCGAATGAAAAATCGCCACGCCAGTGCGTGGTTCGCTGCAAATGCACCAGGATGCGCGCCATGTAGCGCTTCAACACCTGCGTTTCCACCAACGCCGCCGTGCGGCCCAGCGCCTGGAGTTCGGCGACGGTCGTGCGTTCGGAAATCCGGTGGTTCTCGCGCGGCCCCGACGCCATGTGCAGATATGGGGAAAAGGGCAAGGCGCTGTCGCGCATTGACGCCGCAAGCGCCGCTGCATGCCAGGCTTCGGGTGCCATGGGCTGCAGCGCGACGCCGAATTCAGCGGCCAGGCCCAGCACGTGCCGCCAGTCGATCTCCTGCTCGCCGATCAGGTGGTAATTGCCACGCCCCGGCCCTTCCTGGCCAAGCAGTGCAATCACGCTGTCGGCCACGGCATCCACGGGAATGATCTTCTCGGCATAAGGCCTGTCGGGGTAGGCGCCGAGCATCAGGCAGGTGTGCAGGTAGCGCGCCACGACGTCGTCCATGCGGCCCCGTCCGTGCCGGCTGTCCATCGCCACACGGCCCAGCCGAAATGTCCGTGCATCCAGCCCCTGGGCGCGGGCGCGGTCCACGAGCTGCTCGGCCTGCCACTTGCTGGCGGAGTAGCCGTTTTGCGCGAGATGCCGATCCTCCAGGTTCGACGTGTTCTCATCCACGCGAGCGCGCCCGTTCCTCGGGCAAAAGGTGTCCAGCGTGGAGATGAAGGCGAACTGCGTGGCCTTGCCGGTTGCCGCGAGATTCAACAGCCACAAGGTCGCATCGACGTTGGGCTGCAGCAATTCCTCATAGGGCAAGGCGTGGTTCACCGCCGCGCCGTTGTGCACGATCAGGTCCAAGGTCCGCGCGAGCTGAGGCGCGGCGTCCAGGCCCAATCCAGGCGCGCTCAAGTCGCCCGGCAGGCCGACGATGCGCGATGCGTCTTCGTCGCGCCACAGGCCGTACTGCTGCATCGACTCGCGGATGCGCTCGAAGGCATGCCCTGCGTCGCCGGCACGTACCAGGCAATGGCAGACAGCGTTCCCGTCCCAAGCGTCCAGCATCCTGCGCAGCAGGAATGCGCCGACGAAGCCGGTGGCGCCGGTGAGCATGACCTGCTTGGGCGTGGGATCGGATCGCGTGCGGCCGGCCCGCACGCGATCGATTTTCCGCACGTGCTGCAAACGGTGCGCGTCCAGCGGCACAACCAGTTCCACGGTGGATGGCACCCCGCGCTCGATGCAGCCGGCCAGCTCGGCGACGGAGGGGTGCTTGAAAATCAGCGCCAGGGACAGCGTGCATCCGAGCTGGACGCGAATCGTGGACATCAGCCGGGCCGCCAGCATCGAATGCCCGCCCAGGGCAAAGAAGTTGTCGTGAATTCCCACCTCGCCGCGCTGCAGGATCTCGGCCCAGATCCGGACCAGCGACGTCTCGGCGGGCGTGCGGGGTGCCGCATACCCGGTTTCGCCGTGCGCCATGTCCGGCGCGGGCAAGGCTTCGCGGTCGATCTTGCCGTTGCGCGTGAGCGGCAGGCCGTCCAGCAGCACGAAGTGCGCGGGCAACATGTAGTCGGGCAGCGACGCGAGCAAGGCCGCACGCAATGCATCTGTTTGCAGTTCAGCGCGAGCGTGCCCGGCCCCCGCCACCACGTAGGCCACCAGCCGCCGGTCGTGCGCGCGGTCCTCGCGGGCCAGCACGACCGTCTCGTGGACGGACGGGTGTGCGGCCAGGGCGGCTTCGATCTCCCCCAGCTCGACGCGGAAGCCGCGGATCTTCACCTGGCCGTCGGTGCGGCCGGTGAAATCGATGTTGCCGTCGGGCAGGTAGCGTGCGGTATCGCCGGTGCGGTACATGCGCGCGCCCGGTGCGTCGGCGAAGGGATTGGGCAGGAAGCGCTCGGCGGTGAAGTCCGGCCGGTTCAGGTAGCCGCGCGCCAGTCCCGCGCCGCCGATGTACAGCTCGCCGATGACGCCCACGGGCACGGGGTGGAGCGCGGCATCGAGCACGTAAAGCTGTGCATTGGAGATCGGCCGCCCGATCGGAGGCGCCGTCGGCCAGCGGTTGGCATCGGCGGAAGCCAGGGCGTACTGGCTGACGACGTGCGCCTCGGTCGGCCCGTACTGGTTGTAGAGATGGCTGCCGCCGAGGGCGCGCATGCAGCGGTGCAATGCATCGTTGACCTGCAATGCCTCGCCGGCTGTGACGATCTCGCACTGTCCGGGCGCGTCGGCAGTTGAAGAGAAGTCGACGATCTGCTGCAGCACCGCGTTGGGCAAAAACGCGCGACGGATGTCGTGTTCGGCGATGAAGGCGCGCAGCTCGCCCAGCTCCTTGCGGCGCTCTTCGGACAAGAGCACCAGCGTGTGGCCTGCGCACAGCGTGCTGAAGATTTCCTGGAACGACACGTCGAAACTGAGCGAGGCGAACTGCAGCACGCGCTCGGCCGGCGCGCTTCCGGGCGCGGCGTGGTGGATCTGCCAACCAACCAGGTTGCCGAGCGCGCCCCAGGTCTGCGCCACGCCCTTGGGCCGGCCGGTGGAGCCGGAGGTGTAGATGGCGTAGATGAGATTCTCTGAGTAGACCGTGGCGCCGGGGTTGCCGGTAGGCCGGCCGGCCCAGGTGCCGCGGTCCGCATCGAGCCGCAGCATCGGCACGTCGCTGGCGGGCAGGCGCTCGCGCAGCCGCTCCTGCGTCAACAGCAGTTTCGGCGCGGCATCGGACAGCATGGTCGAAAGGCGTTGCTGCGGATAAGCAGGGTCCAGCGGCACATAGCAGCCGCCCGCCTTCAGCACGGCCAGCACGGCGACGATCATCTCCGGCGAGCGTTCCAGGCACAGCGCCACGCGCTGGTCCGCACCGACACCGCGATCCATCAGTTCGTGCGCGAGCCGGTTGGCTGCTTCGTTGAGCACGCGGTAGCTGAGGCGCTCGCCTTCGCATTCCAGCGCGTCGTGCTCGGGGTCGGCAGCGGCCCGCGACTCGAACATCTGCACGACGTTGGCGGCGCTCGCCGGTGCCCGCCGGGTCGCGTTCCAGCCATGCAGGATCTTGTGCCGTTCCTCTTCGGGCAACAGATCGACGCCGTCGGCACGCTGCTGCGGGTCGGCCACGAATTGGGTCAGCGTGGCCAAGAGGTAGCGAGCGTGGCGGCTCGCCGTATCGGCGTCGAACAAGACTGTGGCGTAGTTCAACACGCCGACGATGCGCCCTGCCCGCTCGGTCAGGTCCAGCGTCAGGTCGAACTTCGCCGCCGGCGAGCCCACCGCCAGCGGCTGCGCCTGCACGCCGGGCAACGCCAGTGCATCTTCCTGCGTGTTCTGCCAGGCGAACATCACCTGAAACAGCGGCGTGTGCGACAGGCTGCGCGTCGGATTCACCAGCTCCACCACCTGTTCGAACGGCAGGTCCTGGTGGTCCTGCGCTTCCAGCGCGATGCCCTTCACCCGTTCCAGCAGCTGCGCGATGGTCGGTCCATCGGACAGGTCGATGCGCAGGGCCAGCGTGTTGACGAAGAAACCGATCAATCCTTCCAGCTCGGTGCGCGTGCGGTTGGCGGTCGGCGTGCCGATGACGACCTCCTGCTGGTCCGACAGGCGCGACAGCACCAGCGCCCAGGCGGCGAGCACCGTCATGAACAGCGTCGCGCCGTGACGCAGGCTGAGCGCCTTCAGCTTCTCGGTCAAGTCGGCATCCAGCGCAACCTGGATGGAGGCGCCGCTGTAATCCTGCTGCGTCGGGCGCTTCCTGTCGGTCGGCAGCCGCAGCAACTGCGGTGCATCCAACAGGCGCTCGCGCCAGTAGCCGGCGTGCTTGGCCAGCGCGGTGCTGCTCAGCCAGCGCCGCTGCCACACCGCGTAGTCGCCGTATTGCAACGCGAGCGGCGCAAGAGTGTCGCCGGCACCCTGGCAATGCGCTGCATAGAGCGTGTTGAGTTCGCGCGCAAGGACGCCCACCGACCAGCCGTCGGAGACGATGTGGTGCAGCACCAGCACCAGAACGTGTTCGTCCTCGGTCACCCGAACCAGGCAGCCGCGCAGTAGCGGCCCTTGTTCCAGGTCGAAGCGCTCTTGCACAACGGAAGACAGCAGATGCGGCAAGCGCTCCTGCGCATCGGCCGCGCCGCGAAAATCCTCGTGCCGCAACTGGAACGCGGCATCGGCGTCGATCCGCTGGAACGCCTCGCCTCCTACCGCCACAAACCGCGTGCGCAGCGCTTCGTGCCGCGCCACGATCCGTCCAATCGCCCATTCCAGCCCCGCCGCATCCACCTGGCCCGCCAGCCGCAATCCGACCGGCAGGTGGTATGCCTGGCTGCCGCCATCCATCTGCGCCAGGAACCACAGCCGCTCCTGCGAATAGGACAGCGGCAGCAGTTCCTGCGCGCCTTCGCGCGGCACGATGCGCGATGGCCGGCGCAGCGCCAGAAACTGTTCGGGCGTCAGGTTGCGCAGATGGCTCGTTGTGCTCGTCATGTCTGTTCGCGCGGGCGGCTGGGGCTGCTACGCCGCCTGCGCGTTCTCCATCTCCGCGAAGATGCGTTCCAGCATCTGCTCGATGGTCGGTGCCTCGAACACCGTGCGCATGGGCAGCGTCACGCCCAGGCAGTCGTGGATGCGCGCGGCCATGCGCGACGCCAGCAGCGAATGCCCGCCGAGTTCGAAAAAGCTGTCGCGCATGCCCACCTGCTCCACCTGCAGCAGCTCGGCCCAGATCTGCGCCACCGCGATCTCGATCGGCGTGACCGGCGCGACGTAGCTGCGGGTGGCGAACGCGCTGTCGTCGGGCGCGGGTAGCGCCTTGCGGTCGATCTTGCCGTTGGGGGTGAGCGCGAACCGCTCCAGCCGCACCAGCGCTGGCGGCACCATGTACTCCGGCAGTGCCCGCGACAGGTGCGTGCGCAATGCCTGCGATCCCGGATCGTCCGCGCCTTCGGCCAGCACGTAGTAGCCCACCAGCCGGCGCTCTCCATCGGCCGCCGCGCGCACCGCCACCACTGCCTGCGCGACATGTGCATGGCCGGCGAGCGCCGCTTCGATCTCGCCCAGCTCGATGCGATAGCCGCGCAGCTTCACCTGGTCGTCGGCGCGGCCGGCGAATTCCAGCATGCCGTCGGCACGGTACCGCGCCAGGTCGCCGGTCTTGTAGAGCCGCCCGCCCCCCGGAAAGCGGCTGGCCACGAACTTCGCGGCCGTCAACTCCGGCCGGTTCAGGTAGCCGCGCGCCACGCCGGCACCGCCGATGTGCAGCTCGCCGACCACGCCCACCGGCACCGGCTCGCCCGCCGCGTCCAGTACGTGGCAGCGGGTGTTCGCCAGCGGACGCCCGATAGGCAGGGTATCCAGCCGGTCCAGATCGACCTCGGCGAGATCGAGCCAGGTGCTGTCCACGGTGGCTTCGGTCACGCCATAGGCATGCACGTTGCGCACCCCCGGGCCGCACAGGGCGCGCAGGCGGGCGGCGCTGTCCACGCGCCAAACGTCCGAGCCGCAGATCACGGTGTCCATGAAGGACAGGTTCTCGCCGGCCTGCTCCAGGTGCGCCAGCAGCCCATCGAGCACGGCGGGGACGGCGTCGGCAATTGCGATCCGCTGCTCTTTCATCAGCCCGAACAGCCGAGGCGGATCGGCCAGGTGCTCGCGCGGGCAGAGCACCAGCCGCCCGCCCGAGGCCAGGGCGCGCACGAAGTCCGCGGTGAACACGTCGAACGAAAAACTCGCCATCTGCAGGTGGGCCATGCCGGGGCGCAGCGTGTAGAACCGCTGCCAGGCGTCGCACAGCGCGGCGAGCTGCCGGTGTTCCACCATCACACCCTTGGCGGGGCCGGTGGAGCCCGAGGTGTAGATGACGTAGGCCAGGTGGTGCGAGGCCAGGCCGGCGGCTTCGGGCCGCGGGTTGGTGTCGGGCTGCGCGGCCCAGGCCTGCGCGTCCGCGAGCAGGTTCACCTGGGCGGCGACGGTTTCCAGGCCGGCCAGCGCGGCGGCGCCGACCGCGTCGGTCAGTACCACCACAGGGGCGCTGTCGGCCACCATGTACTCCAGCCGCGCGCGCGGATAGGCCGGGTCCAGCGGCACATAGCAGCCGCCGGCCTTCAGCACCGCCAGCACGGCGACGACCATCTGCACGCCGCGGTCGACGCACACGCCCACACGCGCATCCGGCACGACGCCGAGCGCGCGCAGGTGGTGCGCCAACTGGTTGGCGCGCCGGTTCAGCTCTGCGTAGCTCAGCGCGGTGTCACCGTCCGTCACGGCGAGGGCCGCACCGTCGCGCAATGCCTGTGCCTCCACCAGCGTGTGGATGCACAGGTCCTGCGCATACGACTGGTCGGTCTGGTTCCATTCTTCGATCAGGCGTGCGCGTTCCGGCGCGGACAGCATCGGCATGGACAGCGCGGCCTGTTCCGGCGCCTGCACGAATTGCTTAAGCGCGGTGATGAGGTATTGCACGTGGCGCTGCGCCGTCTCGCCGTCGAACAAGGCAGTGGCGTAGTTCAGCACGCCGACGATGCGCCCTGCCCGCTCGGTCAGGTCCAGCGTCAGGTCGAACTTCGCCGCCTGCGAGCCCACCGCCAGCGGCTGCGTGGTCAATCCGGGCAGTGCCAGTGCGTCTTCCTGCGTGTTCTGCCAGGCGAACATCACCTGGAACAGCGGCGTGTGCGACAGGCTGCGTGCCGGGTTCACCAGTTCCACCACCTGCTCGAATGGCAGGTCCTGGTGGTCCTGCGCTTCCAGCGCAACGCCTTTCACCCGCTCCAGCAGCTGCGCGATGGTCGGGCCATCGGACAGGTCGATGCGCAGCGCCAGCGTGTTGACGAAGAAACCGATCAGCCCTTCGAGTTCGGTGCGCGTGCGGT
Source organism: Ramlibacter sp. (assembly GCF_013697775.1). Taxonomy (GTDB): domain Bacteria; phylum Pseudomonadota; class Gammaproteobacteria; order Burkholderiales; family Burkholderiaceae_C; genus Ramlibacter. The sequence continues at coordinate 13,473 of NZ_JACCWG010000043.1, forward strand.
TGGCCGTGGGCGTGCCGATCACGACGTCCTGCTGGCCGGACAGCCGCGACAGCACCAGCGCCCAGGCAGCGAGGATCGCCATGAACAGCGTCGTGCCGTGGCGCAGGCTGAGCGCCTTGAGCTTCTCGGTCAGATCGGCATCCAGCGCGATCTCGATGGACGCGCCGCTGTAATCCTGCTGCGCGGGCCGCCTGCGGTCGGTGGGCAGCCGCAGCAGCTGCGGCGCGTCCGACAGGCGCTCGCGCCAGTAGCCGGCGTGCTTGGCCAACGCGTTGCTGGTCAGCCAGCGCCGCTGCCAGACGGCGTAGTCGCCGTATTGCAGCGCGAGCGGCGGCAGGTCATCACCAATGCCGGCGCAGTGCGCTGCATACAGCACGCTGAGTTCACGCGCGAGGACGCCCACCGACCAGCCGTCGCAGACGATGTGGTGCAGCACCAGTACCAGCACGTGTTCGTCTGCGCCGACCTGGACCAAGCATCCGCGCAGCAGCGGCCCGCGCTCCAAGTCGAAGCGCTCATGCACGACCGAGGACAGCAGCTGCGGCAGGCGTTCCTGTGCATCGGCTGCGCCGCGCAAATCCTCGCGCCGCAATTGGAACGCGGCTTCGCCATCGATCCGCTGGAATGCCTCGCCGCCCACCGCCACGAAGCGCGTGCGCAGCGCTTCGTGCCGCGCCACCACGCGCTGCAATGCCCATTCCAATGCCGCCGCATTCACCCTGCCCGCCAGCCGGAAGCCCGCGGACAGGTGGTACGCCTGGTCAACGCCCTCCATCTGCAGCAGGAACCACAGCCGGTCCTGCGCATAGGACAGAGGCAGCGCGGCGCGGCGGTCGGCCGGCTCGATCGGCGGCAGGGTCGACGCCTGCGCCGCCATTGCATGCCGGGCGAAGTCGCACAGCCGCGGCGCGGCGAACACGGCGGCCAGCGGCACCTCGATGCCCATGTGCCGCCGGATTGCCGAAACCATGCGGATCGCCAGCAGCGAATGCCCGCCGCGCTCGAAAAAGTGGTCGTTCCTGCCCACCCGCTCCACGCCGAGGATGGCCGCCCAGGTCTGGGCCAAGGCGGTTTCGACACGGTTCGCCGGCGCCTCGTACACGTGCGAGCCGAAGGCGCTGTCATCGGGCGCGGGAAGCGCCTTGCGGTCGATCTTGCCGTTGGGCGTGAGCGGCAAGCGCTCCAGCCGCACCAGGGCGGTGGGCACCATGTGCTCCGGCAGCGCGCCGGCCACATGGGCGCGCAACGCCGGCGCACCCGGATCGGCCGCGCCTTCGGCCAGCGTGTAGTAGCCCACCAGCCTGCGTTCCCCGTCCCGCGCCGCGCGCGCCACCACCACCGCCTGCGCGATGCCGTCGTGGCCGGCCAGCACCACTTCGATTTCGCCCAGCTCGATGCGGAAACCGCGCAGCTTCACCTGGTCGTCGGCACGGCCGGCGAATTCCAGCGTGCCGTCCGGCCGCCAGCGCGCCAGGTCGCCGGTCTTGTAGAGACGTTCACCGTCCGCGAAGCGGCTTGCCACGAAGCGCTCGGCCGTCAGATCCGGCCGGTTCAGGTAGCCGCGCGCCACGCCGGCGCCGCCGACGTGCAACTCGCCGACGACGCCTTCCGGGACCAGCGCGCCCGCCGCATCCAGCACGTAGCAGCGCGTGTTCCAGAGCGGTCGGCCGATCGCCACCGGGCCTGTGCCAGCCGAGGGGCCCAGTTTTGCCGCGCAGGACCAGATGGTGGTTTCGGTCGGACCATAAAGGTTCCAGGCCGGCGCGCCGTCGGCGACAAGCCGCGCCGCCAGGTCTGGTGGCAGGCTTTCGCCGCCGCAGAGCTTGCGCAGCGCGAGCGTCTCGCCCGCTTCGGCCAGCAGCCGCCAGGTGGCGGGCGTCGCCTGCATGAGGGTGGTGCCGCTGGCGCGGGCGAGCGCGGCCAGTGCGTGCGCATCGTGCGCGGTGGCTTGGCCGGCGATCACCACGCGGGCACCGGAGATGAGCGGCGCCCACAGCTCCAGCCCCGCGATGTCGAACGACAGCGGCGTCACCGCCAGCAGCCTGTCGCTGGCGGTCACGCCGGTCTCGGCCGCCATGGCCTGCAGCAGGTTCACCACCGAGGCATGTTCGACCATCACGCCCTTGGGCTTGCCGGTGGAGCCGGAGGTGTAGATGACGTAGGCCAGGTGATGCGAGGTCAGGCCGGCCGCTTCGGGCTGCGGGTTCGTGTCCGGCAACTCCGCCCAGGCCTGCGCACCCGTTTCCAGGTCGAGGCGCGCCGTGCTTCCTTCGAGCCCGCTGAGCGAAGCCGCACCCACCGCGTCGGTCAGCATCACCAGGGGCGCGCTGTCGGCCACCATGTGCTGCAAGCGCGCGCGCGGGTACGCCGGGTCCAGCGGCACATAGCAGCCGCCCGCCTTCAACACCGCCAGCACGGCGACCACCATGTACGCCCTGCGGTCCACGCACACGCCCACCCGTGCATCCGGCACGACGCCCAATGCGCGCAGGTGGTGCGCCAGCTGGTTGGCGCGCCGGTTCAATTCCGCATAGCTCAGCGCGGCATCGCCATCCACCACCGCGATCGCCGAACCATCGCGCAGCACCTGCGCCTCGACCAGTGCGTGGATGCACATGTCCGGCGCAGAGGGCTGGTCCGTCCGGTTCCATTCCTCGGCCAGGCGCGCACGTTCCGGCGCGGCCAGCAGGTCCAGCTCGCCAACGGCCCGGTCCGGCGCGCTGTCCAGCGCATCCAGCAATTCCTCCAGCGCTCGCTGCACCATCGTCCACACCCGCTGCGCCCCGATGCCGCCGGCCACCTGCACCGTCAGCCGGAAGCCCCGGCCCAGGTCGTCCACGAACAGCGACACCGGGTAGTTGGTGCGCTCCTCGGTGTCGATCCGCTCGATGCCGGCCGCGCCCGGCTGCGCGGCGCCGCCGGCCAGCATGTCCGCATGGCGGTAGTTCAGCAGCGCGGTGAACAGGGGAGCCGGCGCCGCGACGCCGCTGCAGCGCTGGGCCAGCACCAGCGAGGCATGCTCGTGGTGGATCAGCTCGGCCAGGTCGCGGTGCACCGCCTCCACGCAGGCCCGCGCACCCGTGCTCCCGCAGGCGATGCGCACCGGCAAGGTGTTGATGCAGGGACCCAGCGCCCGCTCGGCGCGCGCACCGCCTTGCAGCCGGCCGAACAGCACCGTGCCGAACACCGCTTCCTGGCGCCCGCTGGCGCGCGCCACCACCGCGCCCCAGGCCACGTGCAGCAGGCTCGCCGCGCTCACGCCCAAGGCCTGCGCGCGCGTGCGAATGCGTCCGCTCAATGCGTTCTCGAGCGCGCCGCGGTGCTGGTCGATCGCGCGGCCATCGCCCCGGATGTCCAGCAGGCCGAAGGGCGCCGTCGGCTCGGTGAAATCCGCCAGCACGCGATGAAAGAACGCCGCATGGTCGCGCTGCGCCGCTTCCTGCCGCACGCGCCAGATGAAGTCGCGGAACGGCGCGGGCTCGGCCAGCGTGCCGGCCGAGCCGGCCAGCTGCGCATGGAGTTCCGCGTTCAGCAGCTTGAACGAAGTGTTGTCGTCGACCAGGTGGTGGAACAGCTTGGCCACCAGCCAGCCGTCGCCGGCCGGGTCGCGCGCCGCGTACAGGCGCAGCATCGGCGCCTGGGCGGGATCGAGGCGCAGGCGGCGCGGATCGTACCGGCGCCGCATCTGCGCCGCGGCGTCGCCCTCGGCCGCATCGAGCTCCAGCTCGGTGACCTGCAGCGGCGCCTTGCGCCAGACCACCTGCATCGGCTCGCCCAGGCCCTTCCACAACACGGCGGTGCGCAGGATGTCGTGGCGCGCGATGGATATCTCCAGCGCGGCGACGTAGCGGTCCAGCGTCGCGCGGTCGGCAAAGCGCAGCAGGTTCCACAGGAGATACGGGTCGCTCTCCGGCGTCATCAGGTGGTGGAACAGGATCCCTTCCTGCAGCGGCGCAAGCGGGTAGATGTCCTGGATGTTGTCCGCACCCCCGGGGACAGCGGCGACGATGCGGTCGATCTCGTCCTGCGACAGGTCCGCCAGCGGAAACAGCGCGGGCACCAGCGGTCCGCCGACAACGGCGACCGGATTGGCCGGCGCCTGCGCGAGGTCCGCATCGGCGCGCACCTCGCCGGCCAGCGCCGACAGCACCGGCGTGGCGAACAGCGTGCGCACGTCGGCGTGCAGGCCCGCGCGCCGCATCTTTTCCAGCACGCGCACGGCCAGCAGGGAATGGCCGCCCAGGGTGAAGAAATGGTCGTCGCGGCCGACCCGCTCCACACCCAGGATTTCCGACCAGATCCCCGCCAGCGTGGTTTCCACCGGGCCCACCGGCGCGGCGTAGGCACGCGCGCCATGGGCAACGCCGTCGGGCGCCGGCAGCGCCGCGCGGTCCAGCTTGCCGTTGCCGGTCAGCGGCAGTTGTTCCAGCGGCACATAGGCCGCCGGCACCATGTGCTCGGGCAAGCTGCGCGACAGGTGCGCGCGCAGCGCATCCGAGCCGGGATTGTCCACGTCCGGCGCCAGCGTGTAGTACGCCACCAGGCGCTTGTCGCCCGCGGCGTCGTCCGATGCAATGACCACCGCATCGCGGATGCCGCCGTGCGCGGCGAGCGCGGCCTCGATCTCGCCCAGCTCGATGCGGTAGCCGCGGATCTTCACCTGCTGGTCGCCGCGCCCGAAGAATTCCAGCGTGCCGTCGGCGAGGAACCGGCCCAGGTCGCCGCTGCGGTACAGGCGGTCGCCGGGCACGAACGGATTGGCCACGAAGCGTTCCGCCGTCAGCGCCGGACGGTTCAGGTAGCCGCGCGCGACACCGGCGCCACCCACGTACAGCTCGCCCACCACGCCGACCGGCGCAGGCACGCCGCCGGCATCCAGCACGTACAGGCGCAGGTCGTCGATGCGCTGTCCGATCGGGCTGGCGCCGGGCCGCTCGGTGTCCGCCGCTGTGAGCGGGTGGTGCGTCACATGCACCGTGGTCTCGGTGATGCCGTACATGTTGGCCAGCTGCGCGCCGGCGTTGCGGGCGTCCGCATACCAGGGGCGCAGCGCGGCCGGCTCCAGCGCCTCGCCGCCGAAGACCACATGGCGCAGCGCATGCGCTGCGGGGTCGTCGGCCTGGGCCGCCATCAGCCCGCGGAACGCGCTCGGCGTCTGGTTGAGAACCGTCACCCGCTCGCGGCACAGCAGCCGGTAGAACTCCTGCGGCGCGCGCGCGACCATGCGCGGCACGACGACCAGCCGGCTGCCGTGCACCAGCGCGCCCCACAGTTCCCACACCGAGAAATCGAAGGCGATGGAATGGAACAGCGTCCAGGTGTCGCCGGGGCCGAACTGGAACCACTTGCGCGTGCCAGCGAACAGGCGCGTGGCGTTGCGATGTTCCACCATCACGCCCTTGGGCCGGCCGGTGGAGCCCGAGGTGTAGATGATGTAGGCGAGGTGGTCGGCGCGCAGGCCGATGGCTTCGGGGTCCGGGTCGTTGGCGGACAAGGCGGACCAGCGTTGCGCGTCCGCAATCGGGTCCACGATCGGCGCCTGCAGCGGCGACCCCGCCAGCGCCGCGCGGCCTGCAGCGTCCGCCAGCACCACCACCGGCGCGCTGTCCGCCACCATGTACGCCAGGCGGTCCGCCGGATAGTCCGGGTCCAGCGGCACGTAGCAGCCGCCCGCTTTCAGGATCGCCAGGGCCGCCACCACCATGTCGATGGAACGTTCCATGCAGATGCCGACGCGCGCATCCGGCACGACACCCAGCGACCGCAGGTGGTGCGCCAGGCGGTTGGCGCGTTCGTTCAACACGCCATAGGCAAGTGCCGTGCCCTCGTGCACCAGCGCGATGGCCGCGGGATTGCGCCGGGCCTGCTGCTCGACCAGCGCGTGGGTGCAGCCACCGCTCTGCGCATCGGGTGCTAGCTGGTTCCATTCCTCCACCACCTGCCGGTATTCGGACGGCGGTAGCAGCGGCAGCTCGGCGAGCGGGCGGTCCGGTTCGGCCAGGCAGCACTCCAGCACGTGGACGTAGGCTGCCACCATGCGTTCGATGGTGGCCTGCGCGAACAGGTCGGTGGAATAGTTCCACAGCATGGTCACCGCATCGCGGCTGGCCGCGTCACCGCCGCGCGGAATGGTGACCACCTCCAGGTCGAACTTGGCGGTGCGGTTGCTGTAGGCCTCGCGCAGCGAGAGCTCGAAACCTGGGCCGGCCAGCAGCGGCAGCGTGGAGCTGTGGGCGCTGAACGCCACCTGGAAGATCGGATTGCGTGCCAGCGAGCGGCTCGGCTGCAGCGCGCGCACCAGCTGGTCGAACGGCAGCTCCGCATGTTCGTGCGCCTCAGCCACGGTGTCGCCCACCTGCGCCATCAATTGGCGGAAGCTCGCCTCGCGCCGCATGCCGGTGCGCACCACGGTGCTGTTGACGAACATGCCGAGCATGCGTTCGGCGTCGCGCGTGCGGCGGTTCGCCACGGTCGAGCCGATCAGCACGTCGTCGCTGCCGCACCAGCGGCACAGCACGATCTGGAAGGCCGACATCAGCGCGGTGAACAGCGTTGCGCCTTCGGCCGCGCAGAAGCGGCGCACGTCGCCGCGCAGCCTGGCCGGCAGATCGAAGCGCACCTGCCGTCCGCGGTACGACGGCTGTGGCGGCCGCGGAAAGTCCGTGACCAGCGGCAGGGTGAAACTGGCGCCTGCCAGCTTGCCGGTCCAATAGGCCAGATGGCCGCGGTAGCGCGCCTGCGTGGCGGCGCTGCGCTGCGAGGCCACGTAGTCCCGGTACTGCGCGGCCAGCGGCGGCGGCGGCACTGCCTGCGTGCCGGCGTGGACTGCATAGAACGCCAGCAGCTCCGACAGGAACAGGTTGGCGCTCCAGCCGTCGTGCACGAAATGGTGCTCGATGTGGACCAGCGCATGGTCGCCGGGCGCGAGCCGCACCAGGGTCCAGCGCACCAGCGGCAGCGCGCCCAAATCGAACGGGCGCCGCACTTCGTCGTCGACGATCTGCCAGAGCGCGTCTTCGCCGCCGCCTTCCGGCAGCTCCACGCAGCGCAGCGCGGCCTTGGCGTTGGCGTGGATCTGCTGGTAGGGCGTGCCGTCCTCGCCCTGGTGGAAACTGGTGCGGAAGATCTCGTGCCGCGCGACGATCGCGTCCAGGCTGGCCTGCAGCAGATCGCGGTCGATGTCGCCGCGGATGCGGATGACGCATTGCGCGTTGTAGGCCAAAGAGTTCGGCGACAGCTGCTCCAGCAGCCAGATGCCGTTCTGCTGGTAGGACAGCGGCGCGCGGCCGGGGAGCGCGCTTGCCACTGATTCAGTGCGATCGTCCAGGGGTGCCTCGATCACCGGACTGCGCTCGATCTCCTCGGCGAAGCGTGCGATCGTGCGGGCGTGCAGCAGTGCGCGCAGCGGCACGTCGCGCTCAAACGCCTCGCGCACCCGTGTCATGAGCTGCACGGCGGTCAGCGAGTGGCCGCCCAGCGCGTAGAAATCGTCGTCGATGCCGACCTGCTGGAACTGCAGCAGCTCGGCCCAGATCGCCGCCAGTGTGTGTTCGGTCGCGGTGCGCGGCGCCTGGTAGGCCTGCGTGGCGAAGGCGCTGTCGCCGGGCGCCGGAAGCGCCTTGCGGTCGATCTTGCCGTTGGGCGTGAGCGCGAAACCCTCCAGCAGCACCAGCGCTGGAGGGACCATGTACTCCGGCAAGGCCTGCGACAGGTGCGTGCGCAGCGCCTGCGACCCCGGATCGTCAGCATGTTCCGCCAGCGTGTAGTAGCCCACCAGCCGGCGTTCTTCGCCCTGCTCCGCGCGCGCCACCACAACGGCCTGCGCGATGCCTGCGTGGCCGGCGAGAACCGCCTCGACCTCGCCCAGCTCGATGCGGAATCCGCGCAGCTTCACCTGGTCGTCGGCGCGGCCCATGAATTCCAGCGTGCCGTCCGGCCGCTGGCGCGCCAGATCGCCGGTCTTGTACAGGCGCTCGCCCTGCGCGAAGGGGCTGGGCACGAAGCGCTGCGCCGTGAGCTCCGGCCGGTTCAAATAACCGCGCGCCAGGCCGATGCCGCCGACGTGCAACTCGCCGACCTCGCCTGCCAAAACGGCATTGCCTGCTGCGTCCAGCACATGGCATTGCATGTTCCGCAGCGCCTGGCCGATTGGCACCGAGCCGGTGCCGATGGCGTCCGGCAGGCACGCGTGCATGGTGGCGCACACCGTGGTTTCGGTCGGGCCATAGGCGTTGAAGAAACGGCGGCCGGAGGCCCAGCGCTGGACCAGACCAGTGCTCGGCGCCTCGCCGGCAACGACCAGGGTTTCTACGCTGGCCGGAATCGCGCCGTCGGCCAGCGCGGCCAGCACCACCGGCGGCAGGGTTACATGGGTGATCGCCGATTGCCGCAGCACGGTGCCCAGCACGTCGCCGGCCAGCACCGCACCGGGTGGCGGCAGATGCAGCGCGGCGCCGTGGCACAAAGCCATCGCCATTTCGGACACCGAGGCGTCGAAGCTGAACGAGGCGAATTGCAGCACGCGGCTGTTGACGTTGATGCCGAAAGCCTTCCCTTGCGCGAGCGCGAGGTTGACCACGCCACGGTGCTCGACCATGACGCCCTTGGGCTTACCAGTCGATCCCGATGTATAGATGACGTAGGCCAGGTGCCGCGCCGTCAGGCCCACGGCTTCGGGCTGCGGATTCGTGTCCGGCTGCTTGGCCCAGGTTGGCGCATCGGCCAGGAGGTCCAGCGATGCCGGGCATCCTTGCAGGCCGGCCAGCGCCGCCGCGCCCACCGCGTCGGTCAGCACCACCAGGGGCGCGCTGTCGGCCACCATGTGCTGCAGCCGCGCGCGTGGGTACGCCGGGTCCAGCGGCACGTAGCAGCCGCCTGCCTTCAGCACCGCCAGCACGGCGACCACCATGTGCGCCCTGCGGTCCACGCACACGCCGACGCGCGCATCCGGCACGACGCCGAGCGCGCGCAGGTGGTGCGCCAGCTGGTTGGCGCGCCGGTTCAGCTCCGCGTAGGTCAGCGCGGCATCGCCATCGGCCACGGCCACGCCAGCGCCGTCGCGCAGCGCCTGCGCCTCGACCAGCGCGTGGACACACACATCCTGCGCAGCAGCGGGCCGGTCCGTGTTGTTCCGCTGCACCAATGCAGCGGCATCGTGGGCCGACCCCACGCGCGCATAGCGTGTCGACACGTCTTGCGTTCTCCCCTGGTTCGAAGGTCCGGATTGTTTATGCCTTTCGTTCATTCTCTCAGACGAATTTGTTAGGGATTTGTCACCAGGCTCGCATGTCCATGTGGCAAGACAGCCGCTAGACTGGCGCGGCTGCGGCCCTGTCCGATGCGCCGGGCCCGCAGACCGGTGCCCGTTAAACAGCCATGAACAATCCTTATCGAACACTGCCGCCCCGCGCTTTCTGGCGATCCGCCGTGGCCGGCCGCGCGCCGGATGCATTGGACGCGCTGTGGTCGCCAAAATTTCCCATTTCCAGCGGCGACGCCATCGTCACGGCCGGTTCCTGCTTCGCGCAGCACATCAGCCGCGCGCTTGTCGATCGGGGAATGCACTGGGTCGATGCCGAACCAGCGCCGCCGGAAATGGACGTGGCGCAACGGCGCGAGCGCAGCTACGGCATCTTCTCGTTTCGCACCGGCAACATCTATACAGCGCGCATGCTGCGCCAGTGGCTGGATTGGGCGCTGGGCGGCGTGCCGATGCCGCAGGAAGCCTGGCTCGAAGACGGCGGCGTGTTCGATCCGTTCCGCCCGGCCATCGAGCCGGCGGGATTCGCCACGGTGCAGGAGATGCAAGCGTCGCGCCTGGCCACCTGCCGCGCCATTGCGGATGCGCTGTCGCGCGCGCAGTGCCTGGTCTTCACCCTGGGCCTGACCGAAGGCTGGGAACACCGGCACGGCGGCCATGCCTATCCGCTGTGCCCGGGCACCGCCCGCGGCGCCTTCGATCCCGATGCGCACCGGTTCCGCAACCAAACCTTCCAGGAAGTGCACGACGACCTGGTCGCCGCGATCGAACGCATCCGCGCGGTCAACGCCGGCATCCGCGTGCTGCTCACGGTGTCGCCTGTGCCGCTGACCGCCACCGCCAGTGGTAGCCATGTGCTGCCGGCCACCATCTATTCCAAGTCGGTGCTGCGCGCGGTGGCCGGGCAGCTGGCCGCGGAACGCGACGACGTGGACTATTTCCCGTCCTACGAGATGATCAGCGCGTTCCCGGCCGGCACCGCCTTCTACGCGCCGAACCTGCGCACCGTCACAGCCGCGGGCGTCGCCTTCGCGATGCGGCAGTTCTTCGACGGGATCTCCGGCCACGTGTCCACGCCTGCGGCCGTTCCATCCGCCGCGGCGCATCTCGACGATCTGGTGTGTGAAGAAGCCATCCTCGACTACTACCGGCAGCAGCCCTAGGTTCCTGCTGGTCGGCGACTCGCATGCCGGCGCCATCGGCAAGGCCGCGCGCGCGGACGCGCTGCCGTTCTGCGGCGGCCCGATGGGGTCGGGCCGCGACTTCACGGTGGATTTTTTCGACCGCTGCGAGGGCGACCTGCGCTTTCGCAAGGCACCGATCGAGCGCTACTACAGGGGCTTCCTGGCCGAGCTTGGCGCCGCGCGCTTGGCGGAGTTGAAGATCCCGGTGGTGTCGACCATCGGCTTCAGCATCCATTTCTACGCGTCCAACGAAAACTGGGACATCTACCGCGCGCGCGGCGCCGGCTTCGACCCCGCGTTCCTGTCCGGTCGCCTGTTCGCGGCCATCGTGCTGGCGATGGCGCGCGATGCCTTCGCGTTTTATCGCGAGGTGCGCGCCATGGCCCTGCGCGTCGTCGCCGTGCTGCCGCCCCAGCGGGTGCCGCAGCTGTCGGACGCTGCGGTCTTCTTCGCCGCGCAGGAGGTGGTGCTTCGCGCCGTCGCCGCGACAGGCGCGGAGATCGTCGACCTGCGCGCCGCCACCACCGGCGCGGGCGGATTGCAGCGCGCCGACCTCTGCGAGGCCAACGATCCGCTGCACGGCAACGTTGCTTTCGGTCGGCTGGTGCTGGCGGCTTTGGCGGAGCGCGGCATATGAGCATGGCAATGCCGCTGTGGCTGTCGCGCACCGTGCCGGCGCTGTTCGACGGGCAGGAGGCAGACGCCGCGAAGGCATGGCGCCTGCAGCTTTTCGAAGTGCTGGCAACGCTGGATGGAGAGCTGCCGTTCCGAACCGTGCACGACTGGCATGTGCGCACCGTCCTGCCGCTGGCCATGGAAACCAGCGCGCGGCGCGGCGGCACACCCGCGCTGCACGAGGCAGTGGCCGCGCTGCACCGCCAAAGCCTGGCCGGCTCGCGGCCCGGCGCGGCGCAATGGGCGCAGGCCTTGCAGCCAGCGTTGCGAGAGGTCTTGCGGCATGCCTACCCTGCCGCCGATGCCCATGCCAGGGCGCACCGCTCCGCCCTCGCCTACGCGGCAGCCAATGCCGCCGCCATCGACGCGGCCTACGGCAGCGGCGAAGCCTATGCGCGCCACTATGCCGACCTCAGCATCACGGCCAACGCCGAGGCCTATGCGGCTGCCAATGCCGACGCGAATGCCGAACTGCTTGCAGAAGCCTTCGTCCTGCAAAGTGCCAAACACTATGCCGAGACCTTCCCCGCTGCGATGATCAACGCCCATGCGTGCGGTTCCGCCGGTGAGGCCGCGGGGACCGCCTCGCGCCGTGGAGCGTATCGGCGGCTGGCCGAAGGACTGATCGCCAGCCTGTCGGCTTGCGCCGGCCCGAACAATGACTAGGGAGAATTGACATGGAGCCGTTCGCACTGGAAGCGATCGAGCGGATCGCCGCCGCCGCGCGGCCGAGCTACGAGACCATCGCGGTCGCGCCGCTCACGCCCATCATCGGCGCGGAGGTGGCGGGCGTCGACCTGTCGCGACCGCTTGCGCAGCAGCAGTTGGACGAAGTACGACGCGCCTTCCTCGCCCACCACGTGCTGGTGTTCCGCGACCAGGTGCTGACGCCGGAGGACCACAAGCGCTTCGCGCGCTGTTTCGGCCCGCTGCGGCGCGTGCCGCTGGCCGACGTGGATGGCGGCGACCCCGAGATCCTGGAGCTCAAGGCATCCAAGGCGTCGCGCTTCGTCGCCGGCGAGGCCTGGCATGCCGACGGCACGGCCGACGCCGAGCCATCGCTCGGCTCCCTGCTCTACGTGACCCAGACTCCGGAGATCGGCAGCGGCGGCGACACCCTGTTCGCCAACATGCACCTGGCCTACGACATGCTGTCGCCGCCGATGAAGCAGCTGCTGGACGGAATGACGGCGGTGCACGACGGGCTGATCCCCTGGCAGGGCCACGTGCCGCCGCCCGAGCTCACGATCCCGAAGAACGAGCACCCGGTGGTGGCGCGCCATCCCGAGACGGGACGCAAGCTGCTCTTCGTCAACTCCGGCTTCACCTCGCACATCGTGCAGCTCGCGCGCGCCGAAAGCCGCGCCGTGCTGGACATGCTGTTCCGCCTGGTGGAGAGCGAACCCATCCTGACCTGCCGCGTGCGCTGGCAGCCCAACACGCTGGTGTTCTGGGACAACCGCTGCGTGCAGCACCACGCGGTGTGGGACTACTACCCGTTCGCGCGCTATGGCCAGCGGGTGACGGTGAATGGGGGGCGGCCGGCCGCATAGCTGGCCGCCAGCCCCCTCACGCCACCCCGCTGCCCGGCCCGCTCACCAGCACCGGCTGGCGGTAGCCGGGCCACTTGTCGCCCACGTTCACGCCACCGTACATCATTCCCTGCATGGCGTCGGTGAAGAAGTAGTACGGGAACGGCGCCGGCGCGGCACTGGCCTGGTCCAGCCGCTCGCGCAGGGACTCGGGCAGCGTGAACTCCAGCGCCCGCAGGTTGCCCGCCAGCTGCTCGGGCCGGCTCGCGCCCACGATCACGCTGGCCACGCCGGGGCGGTTGGCGACCCAGTTCAGCGCCACCTGGGCGGGCGTGCGGTCGATCTCGTGCGCCACTCCGTTCAGCGCGTCGACGATGGCCCAGTTGCGTTCGGTCAGCAGCTGGAACGCCGGGTTGCCGTTGTCCAGCATGGCTTTCATGCGGCCGTCGGGCGCCGCGTCGCGCTTGTAGCGCCCGGCCAGCAGCCCGCTGGCCAGCGGGCTCCACACGGTGATGCCCATGCCCAGTTCCAGCGCCAGCCGCACGTGCTCGTGTTCGACGTTGCGCTCCACCAGCGAGTACTGCATCTGCAGCGCGCTCACCGGCTCGAAGCCGCGCCACTCGGCCAGCGTCTGCGCGCGGGCCGCGTACCAGGCCGGCACGTCGGACAGCCCGATGTGGCGCACCTTGCCGCTGGTCACCAGGTCGTCCATGGTGCGCATCACTTCCTCCACCGGCGTGATCTGGTCCCAGGCGTGCACGTAGTACAGGTCCAGGTAGTCGGTGCCCAGGCGCTTGAGCGACGCTTCCACCGCGCGCATCAGGTTCTTGCGGCCGTTGCCGCCGGCGTTGGCATTGCGGTCGGCCAGGTTGAAGGTGTATTTGCTGGCCAGCACCATGCGGTCGCGCAACTGGCGGGCGGCCACGAACTCGCCCAGCCAGGTTTCGCTGGTGCCGTCGGTGTACACGTCGGCCGTGTCCACGAAGTTGCCGCCGTGGTCCACGTAGGCGTCGAAGATGCGCTGCGCGTCGCGCTTGTCCGAACCCCAGCCCCATTCGGTGCCGAAGGTCATGGCGCCCAGCGACAGGCGGCTCACGCGCAGGCCGCTGCGGCCCAGGGTGTAGTAGGTGTCCAAGCTCATGGTGTGTGCTCCTTTGCACATCGAATGCCGATGCGATGCGCGAAGGTTACGGCGGGTCGCTGCGCGGATAAACTGCCTGAATCTTCATGAAGCCTTCAGGAAATCTTCATAAATGCGGCTGACTCAGCTGGACGGCCTGATGGCCTTCGTCACCGTGGCGCGGGCGCGCAGCTTCACCGCCGCGGCCTCGGCACTGGAAGTCACGCCGCCGGCCGTGAGCCAGGCCGTCAAGCAGCTGGAAGAGCGGCTGGGCGTGCGGCTGCTGCACCGCACCACGCGCAGCGTGAGCCTCACCGAAGCCGGCGAGCGCTACTTCGAGCGGGTGGCGCCGGCGGTGGCAGAGCTGCTGGGCGCGTCCGACGCGCTGGAGCCGCACCGCAGCGGCGGCGTCGCCGGGCGGCTGCGCATCAACGCGCCGCACCTGGCGTTTCCGCTGCTGCTGCGCCCGGTGCTCGCCAGCTTTCTGCAGGCGCATCCGCAGGTGCAGGTGGAGATGGCGCTGGACGACGGCTTCGTCGACATCGTGGCGCGCGGCTTCGACATCGGCGTGCGCCTGGGCGAGTCGGTGCAGCGCGACATGGTGGCCGTGCCGCTCACCGCCTCCGAACGCTTCGCGCTGGTGGCCTCGCCGGCCTATGTGGAGCGCCACGGCCTGCCCACCTCGCCCGAGCAGCTGCGCGGGCACAGCTGCATCCGCTACCGCTTCCCCGGCAGCGGCGCCATCTACCGCTGGGAGCTGCAGCGGCGCGGCCGCACGGTCGAGGTGGAGGTCGACGGGCCGCTGACGGTGAGCGACGGCCCGAGCATGCTGCAGGCCGCGCTCGACGGCATCGGCATCGCGCACACCTTCGAGCGGCTCGCCGCGCACGAGCTGGCGGCCGGCACGCTGGTGCCGGTGCTGCCGCGCCACTGGCTGGCGTCACCGGGCTTCCACCTCTACTTCGCGAGCCGCCACACCTCGCCGGCGGTGCGCGCCTTCGTCGACCATTGCCGGGCACACGCGGCGGCGTTGGGCTGAGCACGACGGTGGACACAGATTCGCACGACTTCGTGGCGCGCAGGGGAAACCTCCCCGGTAGGATTCAACACATGGATCGCTTTCCTGTCTTCCTGGGGCAACTCGACTGGATCAGTGCGGCGATGCGATCGCTGGCCGCGGAACGGGTGAATGCGGCGCACTCCGGGGACGGCGAGTCCCTTCGTCGGCTGGCGTGCTGCATCGATGCCCTGACGATCGAAGCCGACCTGCTGTACGGCAAGCTCGACCGGGAGTTGCGGCCCCGATGAGCGTCTTCGGCGCGCCGCGTGGGCCGGCCGCCGCCGGCGCCGCGCTGGCGGTGCTGGCGGCAGTGCTGTTCGGGCTGAGCACGCCGCTGGTGCAGCGCGCCGGCCACGGCCTGGGTCCCTGC
>NZ_JACCWG010000051.1 GCF_013697775.1 Ramlibacter sp.
TGGCGTGCTGTGGCGCCTGGACAAGGACGGCCGCACCTCGTGGCTGTACGGCACCATGCACGTCGGCCGGCTCGAATGGCTGGTGCCGGGCCCGCGTGTGGGCGCCGCGCTGCGCGCCAGCGACACGGTGGCCCTGGAGCTGGACCTGGGCGATCCGCGCGAGCAGCAGGTGCTGTCGCAGCCGGCCGACCCGGCGATCGCGGCGCGCGTGCTGGATGCCGGGCGCAGGGAACGCATCCGCCAGGAAGCCGCGCGCGCCTGCCTTCCCGAAGCGGCGCTGGCCACCTTGCGCCCCTTCATGCAGGCCATGGCCCTCACCCTCGGCGCGGCGCGCCGCCAGGGGCTGCACTTCGAGGCGGCAACCGAATTCCTGCTGATGGGCGTGGCGCAGGCCACCGGCAAGCGGCTGGTCGGCCTGGAACGCGCGGCCGACCAGCTCGCCGTGCTCACGCCCGCCGACGACGCGGAGGAACGCGACCTGGTGGACCAGGCGCTGGACGACCTGGGCTCGGCGGAGTCTTCCCGCATGCTGGACAAGATGGCATCCACCTGGGCCGACGGCGACGTGCAGGCCCTGGAAAACTTCAAGCAGTGGTGCCGCTGCATGGACACGCCGGCCGAGCAGGCGCTGTTTCGCCGCATCAACGACGCGCGCAATCCCGGCATGGCCGACCGCCTCGCCGCGCTGCACGCCGGCGGCGCGCGCGTGTTCGCCGGCGTCGGCATGCTGCACATGGCCGGTCCGCAGGCGCTGCCCGGGCTGATGCGCGCGCGCGGCTTCGCCGTGAGCCGCATCGCGTTCGGCGCCGCCGAATAGTTCCGATGAAGACGACGCCCCCAGACCGACGACCCAGACCGACGACCCAGACCGACGACACCATGACGACGACCATCGATCCCAGCCGCTACACCACCCTGAACCTCACGCGCCGCGGCCCGGAGAACTCCGTGCTCGACATCCAGATGAAGGCCGCCAACGGCAAGCTGCCGACGGCGGGCCACGAAGGCCACCGCGAACTGGCCGAGATCTGGCGCGACGTGAGTGCCGACGACAGCGTGCGCTGCGCCGTGCTGCGCGGCGAGGGCCGGGGCTTTTCGGGCGGCGGCGACCTGGGCCTGGTGCAGGACATGGCCGACGACGTCGAGATCCGGCACCGCGTGTGGAAGGAAGCGCGCGACCTGGTCTACAACGTCATCAACTGCGACAAGCCGATCGTCAGCGCCATGCACGGCCCGGCGGTGGGCGCGGGCCTGGTGGCCGGCATGCTGGCCGACATCTCCATCGCCGCGCGCGGCGCGAAGATCGTGGACGGCCACACGCGCCTGGGAGTGGCAGCGGGCGACCACGCGGCCATCATCTGGCCGCTCTTGTGCGGCATGGCCAAGGCCAAGTACTACCTGCTGCTGTGCGAGCCGGTGAGCGGCGAGGAAGCCGAACGCATCGGCCTGGTGTCGCTGGCGGTGGACGACGACCAGCTGCTGCCCAAGGCCTACGAAGTGGCCGACAAGCTGGCCAACGGCTCGCAAAGCGCGATCCGCTGGACCAAGTACGCGCTGAACAACTGGCTGCGCCAGGCCGGCCCGACCTTCGACGCTTCGCTGGCACTGGAATTCATGGGCTTCGGCGGCGCCGACGTGCGCGAAGGCGTGGCCTCGCTGCGCGAGCGCCGCGCGCCGAAGTTCTGAGCATGGCCGCGGCCGACGAACCGATTCGCCTGTTCGCCACCGCGGCGGCGTGGGAACGCTGGCTGGCCAAGCACCACGATGGGGGCGGCGCGCTGTGGCTGCGCATCGCCAAGGCCGGCAGTGGGCTCAAGAGCGTGACGTACGCCGAAGCGCTCGACGTGGCGCTGTGCTGGGGCTGGATCGACGGCCAGAAGAAGCCCGAGGATGCAAGTGCCTGGCTGCAGCGCTTCACGCCGCGCACGGCGCGCAGCCCCTGGTCGCAGCGCAACCGCGAACACGTGGATCGCCTGGTGGCGGCCAAGCGCATGCAGCCGCCGGGCCTGGCGGCCGTCGAGGCGGCGCGCCAGGACGGCCGCTGGGACCGCGCCTATGCGCCGGCGTCCACCGCCAAAGTGCCGGCCGACCTGCAGGCTGCGCTGGACGGCAATCCGAAGGCGCGCGCTTTCTTCGCGGCACTGAATGGTGCGAACCGCTACGCCATCCTGTATCGCGTGCAGCAGGCGGTGCGCCCGGAAACGCGGGCCAGGCGCATCGCGCAGTTCGTCGAGATGCTGGCGCGCGGCGAGAAGATCCACGGCTGAGGGCCGGGGGAATGGCGGCCCGGACATAATCGCGCCATGCAACGCCTGCGCCACGCCGCCATCCTCGCCCGCTGGGTGCTGGTGTGGTTCGCGCTGTCGGTGGGCGTGGCGGTGGCCTCGCCGCTGGTGAAGCCGCAGGCGGTGGACCTGGTCTGCTCGGCCGGCGGTACGGTCAAGCTGGTGGTCAAGGGCGACCTGCCCGATGGCGGCGCGGCTCCTGGCCACACCCTGGACTGCCTGCTGTGCCTTCCGTTCGCCGCGCCGCCGCCGCCGGTTGCACAGGCGGCGCTCCCCACGCTGCCACCCCTGGGCCACGCGGTCCAGCCGATTCCCGCCGCGCGCATCGCGGCGCTCACCGCCGCGCCGCTGCCGGCGCGCGGGCCTCCTGCTTCTTCATTGCTGCCTTCCTGATCGTCGCGATGCCTGTTGCAGGCATCCGTTCCTCGCTTGCGCCGCCTTGGCGCGCCCACCGAGATCAAGCAATGAAGAAATCCGTGCATTCCCATGTCCTCGCGCGCGCCGCGCTTGCCGCCGCGTCGTGCCTCGCCCTGTCGTCCGCGCAGGCCCACGTCACCCTCGAGTACCAGGTCGCCCCCGCCGGCAGCAACTACAAGGCCGCCTTCAAGGTCGGCCATGGCTGCGGCGCATCGGCGACGCGCGAGTTCGCCGTCACCATTCCCGAAGGCGTGCGCGGCGCCAAGCCGATGGTCAAGCCCGGCTGGAGCGTCGACGTGCAGCGCAAGCCCGCGGCGCAGGACGTGGTGCGCATCACATGGCGCGCGAAGACGCCGCAGGATGCGCTGCCCAGCGCCTACTACGACGAGTTCGTGCTGGTGGCGCAGATGCCGCGGCAGGCCGGCCCGCTGTACTGGCCGGTCAGCCAGGTCTGCGAGGACGGCCGGCTCGACTGGGCCGAGATTCCGCGCCCGGGGCAGAACGCGCACGACCTGAAGTCGCCCGCCGTCTCCCTGGAGATCCTGCCCGCCGGCGACGCCGCGGGCGCTGGCCACAGCCATTGAAGAACAAGGAACCATGATGTCCAACCACAAGATCCTTGCCGCCCTTGCGCTGTCGCTCGCGGCCGCCGCGTCGCTGGCGCAACCCGCCGCGCCCGTGACCGTGGACGGCGCCTGGGCGCGCGCCAGCGTGCAGGGCCAGAAAGGCACCGGCGCCTTCATGGCGCTCACCGCGCGCGAGCCGCTCAGCCTGGTCGGCGCATCGTCGCCCGCCGCCGGCATCGCCGAGGTGCACGAGATGAAGATGGACGGCGACGTGATGCGCATGCGCCCGGCCGGCAGCATCGCGCTGGCGCCCGGCAAGGTGCTGGAGCTCAAGCCGGGCGGCTACCACCTGATGCTGATGGAGCTGAAGGCGCCGCTGAAGCCGGGCACCACGGTGCCGGTCAGCCTGCTGTTCAAGACCGCGGGCGGCGAGACGCGCAAGCTCGACCTCGCGGTGCCGGTGGTCGTCATGGCGCCGCAGGCCGGGCACAAGCACTGATCCCGCGCCGCGCGGCGCGTGGCTGGAGTAAGCTGTGGGCACGATTTTTCCTGCTCGTGGAGGCGCGATGAGCGACAACGCCAACTTCGGCTTCGGCAAACTGGTGCCCGGCTTCGACTTCCTGCAGAACCTGGCCAAGGGCGCGGCCAAGACCATGCCGAACCTGCAGAGCTGGATCGCTCCGACCATGAACGTCGAGGAGCTGGACAAGCGCATCTCCGAGCTGAAGGCCGTGCAGTTCTGGCTGGACCAGAACGGCAAGGCGCTCGGTGCCACCATCCAGGCGCTGGAGGTGCAGAAGATGACGCTGGCCACGCTCAAGGGCATGAACGTCAGCATGAACGAGGTGGCCGACGCGCTGAAGATGCGGCCGATGGCCGATGCGCCCGCCGCCGCGAAGCCCGCCTCGCAGCAATCCGCCGCGGAACCCGACGACAAACAGTCCGCCGCCGCCAGCATGGTCGACCCGATGCAATGGTGGGGCGCGCTCACGCAGCAGTTCCAGCAGATCGCCAGCAGCGCCATGAGCGACGTGGCGCAGAACGCGGGCGACGTGGTCAACAGCATCGCCGCGGCCGCCAAGCCCAAGGCCCGCCGCGGCGCGGGCGCGGGCGCGGCGTCCAAGAAAGCCGCACCGGCGAAGAAATCCGCGCCACGCAAGAGCCGCAGCTGAAGGCGCGCCCATGAAGTTGTTCCCCTTTGGCCATGCCACGCATCCGCAGTGGCCGATGGCGGCCGGCCTGGTGCTGGCGCAGCTGCGCGCGCAGATGGCGCTGCCGGATTACGCGTCGGCGCCGACCCTGGGCCTGCTCTACATCACCGACCACTACGCCGCCTTCGCGCAGGAGATCCTCGACCACCTGAGCGCCGAGCTGCGCGAGGTGACCGACTGGACCGGCACGGTGGGCATCGGCATCGCCTCGTCCAACGTGGAATACATCGACGAGCCGGCGCTCGCCGTGATGCTGTGCGACCTGCCGAGCGACCAGTACCGCGTGTTCAGCGGCGTCGCGCCGCTCGGGCTCGCGTTCGACGCGCACACGGCGCTGGTGCATGCCGACGCCGAGACGCCGGACCTGGGCGAACTCATCGCCGAAATGGCGGGGCGCACCACCACCGGCTACCTGTTCGGCGGCCTGGCCGCCAGCCGGCGCGGCACGGTGCAGTTCGCCACCGGCGGCAACGGCAACATCAAGGGCCAGGGCAAGGCCGGCGGCGTGTTCCGCGGCGGCCTGTCGGGCGTGGCCTTCGCCGAAGGCGTGGAACTGGTCTCGCGCGTCACGCAGGGCTGCCAGCCGGTGGCCGGCCAGCACGTGGTGACGGCGGCCAGCGGCAACCTGGTGACCGAGCTGGACGGCGAGCCCGCGCTCGACGTGCTGCTGCGCGACACCGGCATCTCGCTGGACCATCCGCAGCGCGCGGTGGCGGCGCTGCGCGCCACGCTGGTAGGCCTGAGCGCGCCCGGCGAGGACGCCATGGGCCGCGCCGGCCACTTCGGCGCCGACGTGGTGGTGCGGCACATCATCGGCCTCGACCCGGCGCGGCACGGCGTCGCGGTGGCGGCGCAGCCGGAGCCGGGCACGCGCCTGGCGTTTTGCCGGCGCGACATGCAGGCCGCCCGAGCCGACCTGGTCCGCATCTGCGCCGAAATCCGCGAGGAGCTCGAACCCGAGGAAATGCCGCTGGCCACCGCCAGCGCGCTGGCCAGTGCCGACCCGCTGGCCGGGCCCAGCCCCGAGCGGCGCATCGCCGGCGCGGTGTACATCAGCTGCGCCGGCCGCGGCGGCCCGCATTTCGGCGGGCCGCGCGCCGAAATGCAGATCGTGCGGCGCGCGCTGGGCGACGTGCCGCTAGTGGGTTTCTTCGCCGGCGGCGAGATCGCCCGCCACCACCTGTACGGCTACACTGGCGTTCTCACGGTCTTCCGCGCCCCTTCATGACCCGCAGTTCCTCGAGCCGCCTGCCCACCCTGTGGGAAGGCGTTTCCTGGGCCATGGAACGCGGCAGCGGCGGTGGCGGCATTTCCCGCCCGCACCTGGTGTGGCGCAGCATCGTCGCCACCCTGAGGCACGCCAAGGCGCTGCGCCGCTGGATGCTGATGGTGCACGAGCTCAAGGCCCGCGGCGTCGTCGACGACCTTCCCGGCGAATACCTGCGTGCCGTGCGCCCCTACGTGCAGCGCCACACCGACGTCACCACCCGCGTGGTCGGGCTGATCGACCACATCGACTGGCTGGAAACCGCGTTCGCGCCGGCCTCGCTGCAGCGCCTGTTCGACGGCAAGGCGGTGGTGCTGGCCGAACTGCCGGCGCCGCGCGGCTACGAGTTCATGCGCCTGCAGCTGCGCCGCTCCAGCCCGCAGAGCCCGGAGGGCGAGCTGCTGCTCACGCTGTCGCTGCAGCGTTCGGCCGACGTGCAGCGCAACGCGCTGCCGGTGGATGCCGCGGTGCTGGCCTTCAGCCGCTTTCGCATCGACGGCACCAGCTGCCTGGTGATCGGCGGCGTGCGTGGCCAGCGCAGCCCGGTGCTGCGCATGTCCGAGCAGGAACTCAAGCAAGCGCTGCAGGGCTGGAAGCCCTCGGTGCTGATGGTGCGCGTGGCGCAGGAACTGGCGCGCTTCTGGGGCTTGCGCCTGGTGGGGCTGGACCCGGCCGCGCACCCGCTGCAAGGCTGGAGCTACCAGTGGAGCCGGCGCCACCGCGAGGCGGCGCACCGCGTCTTCGCCAGCTACGCCGTGCTGTGGAATCACTTCGGCGCCAAGCACGGCCCGCTCGGCTGGATGGTGCTGCCGATCAACTCCGACGAGAAGCTCGAGGCGGTGGCGCTGTCGCCGGAAAAGCGCGCGCGCCAGGTGCGCCGCGCCGACTACTGGATCCGCATGCGCAAGCTGCTGCGCGCGCGCTTCGGCGACGTGCTGCACCGCGCGCCGGTGGAGGCGCGGTTGTCGCGCGTGACGGAAGCCTTCACCGTGCAGGACGACGACGGCTACCAGGACAGCGAGGACGTGGTGCCCTCGCGCGTGCTGGATTCGGGCCCCAGCAGCCTGAACTGACCTCCTAGCGGCGCAGCGCCCGGAACGCGGCGAACTCCCAGCTGCGCATCGCCAGCAGCAGGGTGTAGCCCTCGCGTTCCCTCTCCGGCAGTTTCTGGTCGGCCTGGTGCTGCTGCGCGAAGTCCTGCGCCAGGCGCTGCAGCCGCTCGACGAACGACGGCGCGATGCCGCGGCTGATGGTGCCGTGCACCAGCAGCAGGCTCTCGGCCGGGCCGTCGAAGCCGCCGCCGAAGTAGTCAAGCACCACGTGCTCGCGAAAGAAGTGCATGACCGGCCCGCGCGGGCGCCAGCGGAAGGTCTTGGCCAGCTTCAGGCGGTAGCGGTTCAGGGGCCGCAGCTCGATGATGCCGATGCGGTCCAGCTGCACCATGGCCTTGATGCAGTCCGGTTCGGCGATGCGGTAGGCGCTGGTGATCTGCTCCAGCGTCCACTGGCTCAGCACGCACAGCGCCACCAGCAGCAGCTTGCGGTCCGAAGCCACCGCCTGCTCCTGCTCCTGCGTGAGCTCGCTCAACAGGGGCTGCGCCTCCGCCACCCGGCGCGCCAGCTCGCCGAAGTCCAGCTTGAGCGCGCGGCACACGGCGTCCAGCCGCGACAAGGACATGTCGCCCTTGGCCAGCATGCGCTTGACGCTGGACTCCGCCATGCCCAGCGCCCGCGCGAGGTCGCCGTAGGTCATCTGCGCGGACTTCAGCTCCTTTTTCAGGGCCAGGACCAGGTCGCCGGTGGTGCTCATCGCGTGGCGGTATCGAAATTTGATACCCAAAGGTTTGAAAGCCGCAATGTAGCTGAAATTCAGCGCCCTTTTGGCGCAAGCCGATCCACACTCCGCTCGCCTTGTCACACACCCAAGAAAAACCGAAAGGAGAAGAACCATGCGCCTGAAGAAACTGTCCCCCACGAAGATCGAAATTGCCCTGCTGCTGGTGTCCGCCGCGCTGGTGGGCGTTGCCGTTGCCGCGCCTGCGGTGCACTCTGGCGATGCGCACGGCCTGGCCGACCAGCGCACGTTCTTTGGCGTCCTGTACGCATTCGACGTGCTGTCCTGCATCGCCTTCGGGCTCGCCGGCCTGGCGGGCCTGTTCCTGCTGTGGCGTGCACCGTCGCGTGCGCTCGGCAACGTGCAGCGCGCCATGGGCCTGCTGTTCTTCGGCGGCCTGGTGCTGGTGGCGCTGGGCGCGGCCAGCTACCACCTGGATCCCAATGACGCCACGCTGGCCGGCGAGCGCTATTGCATCGCGGTGGCGCTGGCCGGCCTGCTGGGGCTGGCTGCCGCGGGACGCGTGAGCGAACGCGCCGGCGCCTGCTTCGGCATCGGGTTGCTCGCTGCCGGTTTGCTGAGCGTGCATGCGTGGGCCGCCGGCGGCAACCTGCTGCCCTGGCTGGTGCTGCAGGCCGGCAGCGTCGCCACACTGTGGTGGCTGGCCGCACTGCGCCGCCACGAGCATGCGTTGGGCATCGACTTCGTGCTGGTCCTCGTCGCCTACGGCGCGGCCCGGCTGCTGGACGTCAACGACGCCGCGATCTTCGAGGCCACCGGCCGCCTGGTGTCCGGCCACACGCTCAAGCACGTGGTCGCCGCGCTGGCCGCCTGGCCCGTGCTGACGGCGCTGCACGCCGCCGGGCAGCGCAGGCGTCCCGCCGTGCTGGCGCCGATCTCGCACGAAGTCGCCATCCGCTGGTGGCGCGACGCCTGAGCCACGCCATCACAAGACAACACGGACAACAAAGGAGAACACCATGACCATCGCCCGCAACGAACTCTTCGCCAGCGTTCCCGCCCGTGGCTCCTCGGCCGCCGACGCACCGCGGCCGATCAGGACCCTGACGCCGCACGAGGCCGCCATGCAGCGCGATGCCGCCGCGCGCCGCGCGCGCGAGCAGCTGTGCCGCGAAGGCTGGCATACGGAACTGGCGAAGGCGCTGGTCGGCGCACTGGACAAGCGGCGCGACCGCCTGGCGCCGGTCAGCCGTGCTTCCAGCCGTGCCAGCGGCGCTGCCAGCGCCGCTTGAGCACGCGGCCCGCGCGCCACGGCCAGCTGGCGCGCACCTGCGCCAGCAGCGCTTCCTTGAAGCGGGTCCAGCGCGCATACAGGACGGCGAACCAGGCCAGGCGCAGCAGCGCGTGGCGCGTCAGGGTGAAGAGCCGGGCCAGGATGGCGGTGCCAACGAGCTTGGCAGCCACGATGACCAGCGTGCCCCACAGCAGCTGCCCCTGGCCGATCAGCCAGAGCGCCAGCAGCTTCACCGGCAGCAGCGACAGCGTGGGCAACAGGAACAGGGCCAGCGCCGCGTAGGGAGGCAGGGCGCGGATGCGCGCCTCCAGCCACTGCAGGCCCAGCGCATGCGCCAGCCGCACGAACAGGCGCTGCAGCGGCTCCCAGCCCCATTCCTCGAACAGGATCACGAGCGCCAGCGGCCAGCTCAGGAGCCGCAGTAGGGCTTTCAGCAGATTGCGGGGCATGGATGGCAGCGCATCGTTGCCGCGAATGTACCCGCCTCAGACGCCGCGCAAACGCTCCTCGCGGAAGCGCTGGACGAAGCCAGCGAAGGTGCCAGCATCCAGCGCCGCGCGCACCTCGCGCATCAGGTCCAGGTAGTAGTGCAGGTTGTGGACGGTGGCCAGCATCGGGGCCAGCATTTCGCCGCAGCGTTCCAGGTGGTGCAGGTAGGCGCGCGAAAAACCGCCCGACACGCTGCCGTCCGCGCGCGTGTGGCCCTTGCAGGCGTAGCAGCCGCAGGTCTCGTCCAGCGGGCGCTCGTCGCTGCGGTGCCGGGCGTTGCGGATCTTCAGGTCGCCGAAGCGCGTGAACATGTGGCCGTTGCGCGCATTGCGCGTGGGCATGACGCAGTCGAACATGTCCACGCCTTGCGCAACGCCTTCCACCAGGTCCTCCGGCGTGCCCACGCCCATCAGGTAGCGCGGCTTGCCGGCGGGCAAGAGGTGCGGTGTGTGCGCCATGATGCGCAGCATGTCCTCCTTGGGCTCGCCCACGCTCACGCCGCCCACCGCGTAGCCGGGGAAATCCATCTCCACCAGGGCGGCCAGCGACTCCTCGCGCAGGTGCTCGAACATGCCGCCCTGCACGATGCCGAACAGCGCATTCGGGTTCTCCAGCCGCGCGAATTCCACGCGGCAGCGCTCGGCCCAGCGCCGGCTCAATTCCATCGAGACCCTGGCCTCGGCCTCGGTGGTGAGCGTGCCCTTGCTCTCGTAGGGCGTGCACTCGTCGAACTGCATGACGATGTCGCTGTTGAGCGCCGTCTGGATCTGCATCGAGGTTTCCGGCGTGAGGAACAGCCGGTCGCCGTTGACCGGCGACGCGAACTTCACGCCTTCCTCGCTGATCTTGCGCATCTCGCCCAGGCTCCACACCTGGAAGCCGCCGGAGTCGGTGAGGATCGGCTTGTTCCAGCGCTCGAAGCCGTGCAGCCCGCCGAACTGGGCCAGCACGTCCAGGCCCGGGCGCATCCACAAGTGGAAGGTGTTGCCCAGGATGATCTGCGCGCCCATGTCCTCCAGCGAGCGCGGCGTCACGCCTTTCACGGTGCCGTAGGTGCCCACAGGCATGAAGATCGGCGTTTCCACCACGCCGTGGTTCAGCGTCAGGCGGCCGCGGCGCGCCAGGCCTTCGGTTCGCAGCAGGTCAAAGGTGAGCATGTCGTGTCAGTTCGCGGCAGGGGCGCGCGCCAGCAGCATCGCGTCGCCATAGCTGAAGAATCGGTAGTGCGTGGCCACCGCGTGGCGGTACAGGGCCATGGCGTGCTCGTAGCCGGCGAAGGCGCTCACCAGCATCAGCAATGTGGATTTGGGCAGGTGGAAGTTCGTGACCAGCAGGTCCACCAGCCGGAAGCGGAAGCCCGGCGTGATGAAGATGCTGGTTTCGCCGCGCGCATGGCCGCTCTGTGCCCACGACTCCAGCGTGCGCACGGTGGTGGTGCCGGCAGCGACCACGCGGCCGCCGCGCGCGCGCGCATCGGCAATCGCCTGCTGCGTGGCGGGCGGCACATCGTACCACTCGCTGTGCATGCGGTGCTCGGCGATGTTCTCTGTCTTCACCGGCTGGAAGGTGCCGGCGCCCACATGCAGGGTGACCGCAGTGCGGCGCACGCCGCGCGCCTCCAGGTCGGCCAGCACGGCGGCGTCGAAATGCAGCGCCGCGGTGGGTGCCGCCACCGCGCCGGGCCTCGCGGCGAACACGGTCTGGTAGCGGCTCTCGTCCTGCGCCGTGTCGGCCCGCTCGATGTAGGGCGGCAACGGCATGTGGCCGTGGCGCTCCATCAGCGCGTGCGGCTCGCCGCTGAAGGCGAAGTGGAACAGCGGCCCGTCCTCGTCGGGCCATCGACCCAGCAGGGTGGCGTCGAAGCCGCCGTCCATGCGCAGCACCGCGCCGCGCGCCGGCTTCTTGCTGACCTTCATGTGCGCCACCACCTCGTTGCCGGCAGGCAGCACGCGCTCCACCAGCAGTTCCAGCCGCCCGCCGGTGGGCTTTTCGCCGTACAGGCGCGCCTTCACGACCTTGGTGTCGTTGAACACCAGCAGGTCGCCCGCGCGCAGCAGAGAGGGCAGTTCGCGAAAGCCGCGGTCGATGGGCGCCGTGCCCGTGCCATCGAGCAGGCGCGAGGCGCTGCGCTCGGGTGCGGGATGCTGGGCGATCAGCTGGGGAGGCAGGGCGAAATCGAAATCGCCCAGTGTGAAATTGCGCATCGGTGGCTGGCGGACGGACGGACCCGCAACAGAAGGCAGAATTCTCCCATGCCCGAGGCCAAGGCTTTGACCGACCAACAGAAAGCTTTGCTGAAGCTGGGGCTGTTGCGCGACATCGACTTGGCGCTGCATCTGCCGCTGCGCTACGAGGACGAGACGCGCATCGTCAAGTTGCGCGACGCGCGCGACGGCGACACCGCGCAGATCGAGGCCGCCGTCACCGACTGCCAGGTGGTGTACCGCCCGCGGCGGCAGCTGGTGGCCACGGTGGACGACGGCACCGACACCTGCGTGCTGCGCTTCTTCAATTTCTATCCGTCGCAGCAGAAGGCGCTGGCCCCCGGTGCGCGGCTGCGCATCCGGGGCGAGCTCAAAGGCGGTTTCGCCGGCTGGCAGATGCTGCACCCGGCGTTCAAGACGGCGGGCGGCGCGCTGCCCGAGGCGCTGACGCCGGTGTATTCCACCGTGGCCGGATTGCCGCAACCGTATTTGCGCAAGGCGGTGCTGGGTGCGTTGCCGCGCGCCGACCTGTCCGAGACGCTGCCGCCCGATGCCGCGCCGCCCACCGGCGCAGGCGCCATCTGGCGCC
>NZ_JACCWG010000053.1 GCF_013697775.1 Ramlibacter sp.
GCGCCGCCGTCCGACATGAGGTCACCGGTGCGCCTGGCCGGGCTGGCCATCGCGCTCGCCGGCCTGGTGCTGGTGGTCTACGACAGCCTGGCGGCGGCGCGCTTCGGCGCCGTGGGGCTGCTGTTCGCGCTCGGCGCATTGGTGTCCATCAGCGCCGGCACGCTGATGCAAAAACGGCTGGACCAGGCGCCCGCCGTCGTGCTGCCGCTGCAGTACGCGGTGAGCCTTGCGCTGTGCGCGGCGATCGTGCCGCTGTTCCCGGTGCAGGTGCAATGGACGGCCGGGCTGGCCGGTTCGGTCTTCTGCATGGGCGTGGTGATCTCGGTGGTGGCGACGCTGCTGCTGTACCGCCTGATCCGCGCCGGCAACCTGGTCAACGTCACCAGCCTGTTCTACCTGGTGCCGGGCGGCACCGCGCTGCTGGACTACCTGGTGTTCGGCAACCGCATGGCGCCGCTCGCGCTCGCCGGCCTGGCGGCCATTGTGGTGGGGCTGGTGCAGGTGTTCCGCACGCCAGCGGCGGCGCGGGCCTGAGAGCGCCTGGCCCGCGCACGTGGCGCCTGCGCGATAGCGTTTGGCGCCTCGCGCGCGGTGTGCGCACCTAGCATGCCTGCATGGATTTCGACACGCTTCTCGTTCATTCAGGCCGTGCCTCGGCACCCGCGGTGCAAGCCGTCAACGCGCCGCTGGTGCGCGCCTCCACCGTGGTCTTCGACACGCTGGACAGCTACAAGCAGGCGCAGCGCGGGACCGTGTTCGACGGCCCGCGCTACGGCCGCTCGGGCACGCCCACCACCTTCGAGCTGCAGCGCGCGATGGCCGCGCTGTGCGGTGCGCAGGCCTGCATCGCCACCAGCTGCGGGCTGTCGGCGATCACGGCGGTGCTGAGCGCCTACGCAGGACCCGGCAAACACCTGCTGCTGAGCGCCGGCGTGTACGGGCCGGCGCGCAACTTCTGCGAGAAGGAACTCGCGCCCACCGGCACCGAGATCGAATTCTTCGCGCACGGCGCGGACGTGTCGCAGTTACTGCGCGATACCACCAGCCTGGTGTGGATCGAGACGCCGGCATCCCTCACCATGGAGATGCTCGACGTGCGCGCCATCTGCGCCGCGGCGCGCGCGCGCGGCATCCCGGTCGGCGCGGATTCCACCTGGGGCACGCCGCTGTTCTTCGACGCGCACGGCCTGGGCATCGACATCTCCATGCACGCAGCCACCAAGTTCATCAGCGGCCACTCCGACGTGATGCTGGGCCTGGTCACCGGTTCGCGCGACGCGCTGCAGCGTGTGCGCGCGTACTGCGAGCGCAGCGGCACGCATGCCGCGCCCGACGCCTGCTGGCTGGCGCTGCGCGGGCTGCGCACCCTGGGCGTGCGGATGCGGCGACACGAGGCCTCGGCGCTGGCCGTTGCGCGCTGGTTGCAGCAGCAACCGTCGGTGCGCCGCGTGCTATTTCCGGCGCTGGAGTCGGACCCCGGGCACGCGCTGTGGCGCGCCCAGTTCTCGGGCGCCGCGGGCCCGTTCACGATCGAGCTGGCGCCCTGCACTGAGGAAGCATTCGCGCGCTTCATCGACACGCTGCGCCTGTTCGGCCTGGGCACCAGCTGGGGCGGCTTCGAAAGCCTGGTGATGCCGGCGGTGCCGCACCACTTGCGCGCACTGAGCGGTGCGGCCGACGCGCCGCGGCTGGTGCGGCTGCACGTGGGACTGGAGGACCCGAGCGACCTGTGTCAGGACCTGGCGGGCGCCTTCGAAGCCTCTACCTCTTGAGTCTGGGAACGGAACGCGCTGGGCGTGCAGCCCAGCAGGTCACGAAATGCCGCGACATAGGCGGCATCGCTGGCGAACTGCAGCTGCCGCGCCACTGCCTTGACCGGCCGGCCCGCGTTCAGCAGGTCCAGCGACGCGATCACGCGCGCGCGTTGCCGCCACGCGCGAAAGCTCATGCCCATGTCCCCGGTGAAGTGCCGGGTGAAGCTGCGCTCCGACATCGCAGCCTCTTGCGCCAGCCGCTCGATGGGCCAATGCCAGGCCTGCGCCTGCAGCAGCAGGGCCAGCGCGCGGTGCAGGCGCGCATCGGCCGGCATGGGCAGCGAGATAGGCAGCGCCGGCGCATGGCGCAGCGTGCGCAGCAGCAGGCCGGCCATGGCTTCGTGCGTGGCGTGGTCGAACTGCGCATCGAACAGGCCGAGCACCAGCTCGCGGATCAGCGGCGAGGCGGCCACCGCATGCACTTGGTCCAGCCGCTGCGCGGGCAGGCAGCGCGCGATCAGCGCGGGCTGGAAGTACACGGTGCGCATGTCGGTCGACGACAGCGTGCGCACCGTGTGCGGCTGCCGGTGGGGAATCCATAGCGCGCGCTGCGGCGGCACCGTCCATTGCACATTCGCGGTTTCCACCAGCATCACGCCGCTGGTGCCGAACACGAGCTGGCCACGGCCATGCTGGTGCCGCGGCAACATGGCGCCGGCCGCGTGCGTCTTGGCCAGCGTCGCCCACAGGCCATGGTCCTGGCGCTCGGGCGCGTGCGGGTCGCGGTTCGGAGGCATGCCGCCATCGTAGCGGCGGCCGCGCGCTCAGGCCCTGCTTATTGCTGGCTCACGTAGGTGTCGGCGCCGCGCTGCACGATGGTCATCGGCGGATCGCGCAGCTCGGTGATCATGGTCTGCGTGCGCGGCGTAGGCGCGACCGACGTGAGCGCGCGGCGTACCGGCGGCAGGCCGCTGGGCACCACGGTCACCGAGGGCCGCACCGCACCGGCGGCGGCTTCGGGCGGCACCATCACGATCTGGCCGCCCAGCGAGGTGTAGGGCAGGTGCATGGCGGTCGCGGTGGCGCGGTCGGTCAGCAGCGGCGCGGCCTGCTGCACCGCGAGGTCGGGACCGCGCTGGAGGACCTGTACGCATC
>NZ_JACCWG010000082.1 GCF_013697775.1 Ramlibacter sp.
CCGCGCGGCCGGATGGCGGCCGGACACGGCCTGCAGCGCGACCTGCATGCGCCTACTTCAGCAGCCCGGCGTTGCGCGCGGCGGCCTCGATGCCCTTGTAGTTCTCCACCCGCGTCGGCAGGAAACGCGTCGCGCGCTGCAGCTCCAGGACGTCCTTGCCCTCTTGCGTGGCCGGCGTGAGTTCGGTGAAAGCGCGCGCCAGCTTCTCGCGCTGCGCGGCCGGCATGTCGGCGTGCACGCTCCAGTTGTAGTCGTAGTAGGTGGGGGTGGTGTGGAACACGCGCACCTTGGCGGGGTCGACCTTCTTGTCCGCGACCAGCTTTTCCCACACCGAGATGTTGAGCGCGCCGGCATCGACCTTGCCGGCCGCCACCGCCGCCACCGTGGCGTCGTGCGCGCCGGAATAGGCCACGCGCTTCATGTCCTTGTCGGGATCGACGCCGGCGCTCAGCAGGAAGCTGCGGGGCATGAGGTGGCCCGAGGTGCTGGACTGCGAGCCGAAGCTGAAGTTGCGGCCCTTCAGGTCGGCCAGCGACTTGATGGCCGGGTCGGTGGCGATGAAGACCGAGCGGAATTTCTCGTCCTCCTCGCGCTGCACCAGCGGCACGATCTTGCCGCCCGAGCGCTGGTGGGCCTGCACGAAGGTGAAGCCGCCGAACCAGGCCAGCTCGACCTGCTTGTTGACCAGCGCTTCCACGGCGGCGGCGTAATCCGTCACGGGCGTGAACTCCACCTTCACGCCGAGCGTGCGCTCCAGGTACTTGACCAGCGGCGCGGCCTTGCGCGCCAACTCGGTGGGCGACTCGTCGGGGATGGCGGTGATGCGGAACACCTGCTGGGCCTGCGCGGCGAACATGGCCGCGGCGAGCGTGAGGAAAGCGATGCAGCGCAGGAAGATCCTGTTGTTGTTCATGATGGCTTTGAAAAAAGGACAGCCGCGATTAGACGACAGATCGCGCCGGCTCCGCGTCCGCGCGGACGCTGCGAAAGCCGGCCAGGGTGTCGCGACGGTGCGGCTCGAAGAAGTTGCGGTAGCGGGCATGGGCCATTGCAGGGTCGGTGGCGGCGCTGGCGCCGCGCAGCACGCGGCGGGTGCCGAACCAGGGCTGCGAATAGTCGCGGTAGGGGTGCGCGGTGAAGCCGGGGTAGGGCCAGAACGTGCTGGCCGTCCACTCCCAGACCTGGCCCCAGCGGAATCCCGGGCCCTGCAGCGCCGCGCATTCCCACTCGGCCTCGGTCGGCAGCCGGCGGCCGGCCCAGCGACACCAGGCGTCGGCCTCGTGGGCCGTGAGGTGCACGGCGACGGCGTCGTCGGGCGCGCCCGCCTGCCAGCCGGCGGGGCCGCGCCGGGGCAGGCCGGACAGCCAGGCACGGCCGGCATCGCTCCACCACTGCAGGTCCTCGTAGCCACCGGCCCGCACGAATGGCAGGTAGGCGCCCCAGGTCACCGGCTCGGCGTCGATGGCGAAGGCCTGCAGGTCCGCGTCGTGCGCGCCCAGTTCGTTGTCGAACGCGAAGCCGCTGCCGCCGAAGCCCAGCCGGAAACGCTGCGCCGGCAGGTCGATCTCGCGCGGCGCACCCGCCGTTCCCGGCGTGGCGTCTTCCTCCAGCGGCACGCCCAGCGTGCGCGCCATGTAGACGGCCGCTTCGGCATGCATCTGCTCGTGCATGGCGCACAGGCGAAAGAAGTAGAGGGCGTCGTCACCGGCGTCGTCGGGCAAGTCGTCCAGCAGCGCCACGCTGCCGGAGAGCGTGGCCTCCAGGTAGCCGAGCGCGCCCGCGCCATCGGGCAGCGGCAGCTCCCAGCGGCTGCGGTGCGGCACGCGGCTGGAGTCGTACCAGGCGTCTGCTTGCGCCAGCAGCGGCGCGGGCCGCGGCGCGTCGGGATCGGCACGCGCGCCCAGGGCGCGCTGCGGGTTACGCGCGATCCACCATTCCTGGAACCAGGCCAGGTGCCCCAGCTCCCACAGCGGCGGGTTCACTTCGGCCGCGTACGGGATGCACGCTGCCGGGCCCAGCGCAGCCTGGTAGGCGCGCGCCAGCCGCAGGGTGCGCTGGCGCGCGGCCAACAGCGCGGCGCGC
>NZ_JACCWG010000104.1 GCF_013697775.1 Ramlibacter sp.
GAGCACGGCCTCCCAGGCGTCGATGTTCAGCTGCGCCAGCTGCACGTTGGCGGTCACGCCCTGTTCCGGCAGCGGCGCGGTCTCGCCCGGCGCCAGGCCGATGGCGATGCTGCCGCGCAGCACGCGCGCTTCTTCGGCCGACACGTCGCGCTGGAACACAACGGAGGCGATGCGGCCCAGCTCCACCGTCAGCTGGTCCTGCAGCCGCCCGGCGCCGTCGCGGCTGACCACCGTTTCGTAGCGCAATGGCAGCACCGACTCGGGTGCCTTTTTCAGCGGCGGCGGCAGGTTGATGCCCATGCCCTGCAAGTTGCTCGCCACCGAGAGTTCGGGCACGCCGCGCTTGAAGTTCAGCGTCATCGCATAGCTGGCGCCGCCGCTGAAGTCGCGCGCGAGCCGCGACACGAACCCGAGCTCGCGCGCCTGCCGCAGCGCTTCGGCGGTGGTGGTGCCATTGGCGCGGATCTGCGTCACGGGCTCGCCGCCCGGCTGCGGCGACGGCCGCATGCCGCCTTC
The DNA here is from genome assembly GCF_013697775.1 of Ramlibacter sp. Classification (GTDB taxonomy): domain Bacteria; phylum Pseudomonadota; class Gammaproteobacteria; order Burkholderiales; family Burkholderiaceae_C; genus Ramlibacter. The sequence goes on from NZ_JACCWG010000104.1 coordinate 517, forward strand.
GACGCGCACGTCGCCGCCGAGCGCGCGCGCCTGCGTGCCGACCAGCGTGAAGCCGCGCTCGCTGAAGGTCACCGCGCCCCTGGCGCGCGCGAGCAGCGGGCTCTCGGGCGTGATCTGCAGATCGTTGCCAGGCAGCGTGACCGTGCCCTGCACCTGCGAGTGGTCGATCTGCCGCACCGGCAGCACCAGGCGCAGCTGCACGTCGGCCGTGCCGCTGGCGTGCGCCTTCGCGAGCGCGTTGCCGGTGAAGCCGGCCACCGGCGAGCCGTTGACGATGGCCAGCGACTCGGTCAGCGGCCCGCGGATCAACCCGGTGACGCCGACGGTGGTGCTGTGGAAGTCGGGAATCGAGGCATCGGCTTTCACCTGCAGGCCCGGCGCGCCGGCGAAGCCGCCCACCGCGCCCTTGACCTGCATGCCGTTGCCCTGGAACACCAGCTCGCCCGACAGCTGCGTGAGCGCCGGCCACGACACGGTGCCGTGCTGCGCGCTGCGCGGCACATAGGCGAAGGTGGCGTCCCGGATGTCGGCCGTGATCAGGAACTCGCCGGACCTGGCGTCCCGGAACGGAAAGTCGTGCAGGTCGCCCTTGACGCGGAATTTCGCGGCGGTGGCCACGCCGCGCTGCACCGATTCATGCACATACGCGCGCGCGTTCGCAGGCACGCCCAGCGGCAGGTAGCGCCACACGCGCGTGCCGTCCGCGCGGCTGAGGCTTGCCTGCAGGTCGAGCACGCCCGGAAAGCGCGTGCGGCCCGGCGCCTTCGCGTCGCCGGTGCGCCAGCTGGCCTGCGCCTGGCCTTGCGCATCCGCATTGCTGAACTTGAGGTTGACCACCGACACGGCGATTTTCGGTCCGTCGATCTGCCACTGCAGCTCGCCGCTCAGGCTGTCCATCGGCAGCACCGGGTCCTCGAACACGCCGGGGAATTCCAGCGCGCCCTGCTGCAGCGCCAGGCGCGCCTTGCCGCCGGTGTGCGTGAAATCGAAATCGAGCGACGCGCCTCGCAGGCCCGGCGTGCCGGCATGCGCGCGCGACACGGCGCTGGCCGGCGTTGCCGCCGATAGCGCGGCCGGTGGTGGGGCCGATTGGGAAGCTGGCTGCGCGGCGATCGCCAGCCGGGAGGCTTTGCCGCGCGCCTCGTATGTCTGCAAGGCGCCGATCGGCCCTTGCCACTTGGCCTGCAGCGTCTCCACCAGGCCTTGCGGCGCATACGCCGACAGCGCCGCATGCGTCGCGGTGCCCAGCGGCAGCCGGGTGGCGATCTGGCCCAGCGCGGCCAGGTCCAGTTTGTCCGCGCGCAGTTCGCCCGCGGCGGGCTTCTGGCCGCGCGCATCGGTCCACGACAGCGACACGTTGCCGCCCGGCCAGCGCAGGCCGTCGCGCGTTTCGAACTGCAGCTGCTGCGTCTCGAAGCTGAACCCTTCGGCGGAGCGCTTGCCGCCCAGGCGGCCCGACAGCTGGCGCAGCGCGAGCGGCTGCAGGTTGGCACCCAGCGTGGCTTCGGCCTCGACCAGCGCGACGTCGGCGGTGCCGCCGGTCAGGCGCCCGCGGTCCACGTCGGCCCAGGCGCGCACGCTGCCCTGGCCCTGGCCGATGCGCACACCCAGGTCGGCGTAGCGGCGCAGCTGCGAGAGGTCGATGCGGGCGAAGTCGGCATGGAGCTCGCCGATCCACTCGCGCCATTGGCCATCGGCGCCGGACAGCAGCGGCTGGCGGAATTTTCCGATCAGCGAGAAGCGCTCGCCCCATTCGGCCGGCGGCGTGGCGTCCAGCCGCAGCGCATGCCGCCGCGCGCGGTTGCGCACCACGAAGTCCACGCCGCTCAGGGCCAGCGTCGGCGCGTCGCGCGCCTCGTCGGTCCACTGCACCATGCCGCCGCGGATGGCGAACTCGCCCTGGCGGAAAAACCAGTCCGCGGCGCGGCCATCGTTGACGCTGGAGCGCGAGAAGTCCAGGCCGGCCACCGAGATGCGGCCGTCCTTGGCGCGGCGGATGTCGAGCTTCGGACCTTCGATGTAAAGCTGCTCGAAGCCCAGGTTCCACAGCGAGCGCGGAGACAAGGCCACCAATACCCGTGGCAGCCGCAGGGCCTCGCGGTCCTGGGCGTCGAGCAGCACCACCTCGCGCAGCTCGAACGAGGGCACCAGTCCTTCGCTGCGCGCGCTGATGCTGCCGATGCGCACCGCAACCCCTAATGCGTGTCCGGCTTGCTGCTCCAGCATGGGACGGAACTCGCCGATTCGCGGCACAATCCACGCATGGAGCGCTCCCCACGCCAGCGCCAGCAGCAGCCACAGTGCCAGCAGCAGCCACAAAGCACATTTGGCGACGGCGGCATAGGCCTTCAGCGGCCGTGAGGGAAGCGGCAGCGGCTCGTTCATGAATACATCGATGTGGCAGGCATTATGACCCCCGGCACCGCTTCAAACGCTGCCGGCGCGCCGCTGTCCTTGCATTCGCGCCTCGCACAGCGGCTGCGGCGGCGCTATGCGCAGGAACTGCCCCTGCTCGTGCCCGGCGTTCCCGTTTACCGCAGCATGACCGGCGCCTATGCGCGCCTGCGCGACCGAGGCGACGACACCGGCATTGCGCTGCGCATCGTGCGCCAGCTGGTGGTGGAGCGCCTGATCGCGCTGGACTGCGACGCCGGCTGCCCGCTGTCGGAGGTGACGGCGGCGATGACCGACCTGGCCGAATTCGCGCTGGAAGTGGCCTGCGGCCAGGCGCTGAAAGACCTCGACGCGCTGCACGGCGCGCCGCTCGGTCCCGACGGCGAGCGTGCCCAGCTGTGGGTGATCGGCATGGGCAAGCTGGGCGCGCGCGAATTGAACGTGTCCAGCGACATCGACCTGGTGTACGTGTACGACCAGGACGGCGAGACCACCGGCGACGCGAACGGCCGCGGGCGCATCAGCAACCACGAGTATTTCGGCAAGGCGGTCAAGGCGCTGTTCGGCCTCATCGGTGACGTGACCGAGCACGGCTTCGTGTTCCGCGTCGACCTGGCGCTGCGGCCGAACGGCAACTCCGGCCCGCCGGCGGTGTCGCTGGGCGCGCTGGAGGATTATTTCCAGGTGCAGGGCCGCGAGTGGGAGCGTTTTGCATGGCTCAAGAGCCGGGTGGTCGCGCCGCGCACCTGCATCGCCACCGGCTCTGCCCAGGAGCTTCGCACCTCGGTGCTGCCGTTCGTGTTCCGCCGCTATCTCGACTATGGCGTGTTCGAGGCGTTGCGCGTGCTGCACCGCCAGATCCGCGAGCACGCGGCGCGGCGCGCGGCCGGCCGGCCCGAGCGCGCCAACGACGTGAAATTGTCACGCGGCGGCATTCGCGAGATCGAGTTCATCGTGCAACTGCTGCAGGTGGTGCGCGGCGGCCAGTACCCCGAGCTGCGCACCCGGCCGACCCTGCGCGCGCTGGAACGCCTGTGCGCGGCCGGCCTGATGCCGCAGGCCACGGCCGATGCGCTGGCCGCGGCCTACGATTTCCTGCGCCGTGTCGAGCACCGAATCCAGTACCTGGACGACCAGCAGACGCACGTGCTGCCCATGGGCTGCTGCGACGGAGAATCCGACGCCGACCTGACATGGATCGCCCGCACCATGGGCTATCCCGACTGCTGCCTGTTCCTGCACGAGCTGGACGGCCACCGCGAGCTGGTGGCCCAGGAGTTCGACAAGCTGCTGGGCAGCGGCAACGAATGCCGAGGCTGCAACGGCCCCAAGGGCGGCCGGCCGGTGCCGCCCGACCTGGAGACGCTGGCCGAGCAGCTGCCTGCGGCACTGGGCGCGCGCGTGATGCTCTGGAGCCGCAGCCCGCGCGTGCTGGCGCTGCGCGAGGAAGCGCGCCAGCGCCTGTCGCGCCTGATGCAGCGCACCGGCCAGTGGGTGCTGGACGGCCGCGTGGAAGAGAGTGCGGCGATGCGCATGGCCGACTGGGTCGAGCCGCTGCTGCGCCGCGAAAGCTATCTGGCCTTGCTGGCTGAGCGGCCGGGCGTGCACGAACGCCTGCTGCGTCTGCTGGGCGCGGCGCGCTGGCCGGCGCGCTACCTGATGCAGCACCCCGGCGTGATCGACGAGCTGGCCAGCGACGGCCTGCTCAACGAGCGCTTCGACGCCGCCGAATTCGAGCGCGAGCTGGAGCGCCGGCGCCAGTCGCTGCACATCACCGGCGAGGACGACGACGAGGCGCTGCTGAACCTGCTGCGGCGCGCCCACCATGCCGAAGTCTTCAGCACGCTGGCGCGCGACGTGGAAAGTGTGCTCACGGTCGAGCAGGTGGCCGACGAGCTGAGCGCGCTGGCCGACGCGGTGCTGCGCGTCACGGCGCGTTGGTGCTGGGAGCGGCTGAAGAACCGCCACCGCGACGCGCCGCAGTTCGCCATCGTCGGTTACGGCAAGCTCGGCGGCAAGGAACTGGGCTACGGCAGCGACCTGGACATCGTGTTCGTCTATGAAGACGAGGACGAGCACGCACCCGACGCCTACGCTGGCTTCGTGCGCAAGCTGATCAACTGGCTGACCACGCGTACCGGCGAAGGCGACCTGTACGAGATCGACACGGCGTTGCGGCCCAACGGCAGCTCCGGCCTGCTCATCACCACCTTCGAGGCGTATGCCAAGTACCAGGAAGGCCGCGGCAGCAACACGGCCTGGACCTGGGAACACCAGGCGATGACGCGCGCGCGCTTCGTGCTGGGCGGCGCCGGCCTGCAGGCGCGCTTCGACGCGGTGCGCGAAGCGGTGATCGGCGCGCCCCGCGACGCCGCGGCGCTGCAGCGCGAGATCGTCGCCATGCGCGACAAGGTGCGTGCGGCGCACCCGGTGAAGCGCGGGCGCTTCGACGTGAAGCACAGTCCCGGCGGCATGGTCGACGCCGAATTCGCGGTGCAGTTCCTGGTGCTGGCGCAGGCGGCCGCGTATCCGGAACTGATTCCCAACGTGGGCAACATCGCACTGCTGCAGCGCGCCGAGGCGGTGGGCTTGCTGCCGCCCGGCGTGGGGCATGCCGCCGCGGATGCCTACCGCGAGCTGCGCCGGGTGCAGCACCGGGCACGGCTCAACGAGGAGCCGACGCAGGTGGAGCTGGAAACCCTGGCTGCGCAGCGCGAGGCCATCCTGCGCTTGTGGCAGGCTGTCTTTTCCGAAGCCATCAAAAAAGACAGTTTCCGTCAGTAACCCACGACAACTGCGGCCTACCACGCAATGGTAGGCTTGCGGGTTCCGCCCGCGGCGGCTCGCGCGCGCCGGCCGCATCTCTCTCTCCCGCGCGCAACTCCTCCTAGAAGGACAAAAGAAAAATGAACACCTTGCGCCTGCTCGCGCTGCTCGGCATTGCCATGGGACTTTCCGGCTGCGCCGTGCCGCATCCGCCGGAGAACGTGAACGCGGCCACGCCGCCGCAGTGGTACGCGCCGCTGCCGCACAACGGCACCATGACCGACCTCACGCGCTGGTGGCAGCAGTTCAACGACCCGCTGCTGATCGAGCTGATCGGCTCGGCGCAGACCGCCAGCCCGACCGTCGCGACCGCGGCGTCCAACATCGAGCAGGCACGCGCGGCCCGCGTCGCCGCCCGCGCCGCGCTACTGCCCACGCTGGACGCCACCGCCGCCGCCTCGCGCAGCAAGAGCGCGCCGCCCACGCCGATCGCCTCCGTGGTGCAGACCGGGCTGGACACCGCCTGGGAGATCGACGTGTTCGGCGGCAACCGCGGCACCGCGCGCGCCGCGCAGGCGCGGCTGGAGAGCGCACAGGCCGGCTGGCACGAGGCCCGCGTGTCGGTGGCGGCGGAAACCGCCAACAGCTATCTCAACCTGCGCACCTGCGAGCGCCAGCTGGTGGTCGCCACCAACGATGCGCGCTCGCGCGCCGAAACCGCGCGGCTGTCCGACCTGAGCGTCAAGGCAGGCTTCACCGCGCCGGCCAACGCCGCGCTCGCGCGCGCCAGCGCGGCCGAGAGTTCGGCCCGCGCGACGCAGCAGCGCGCGCAGTGCGAGATCGAGGTCAAGGCGCTGGTCGCGCTGACCGGCCTGGCGGAGCCGCAACTGCGGCAGAAGCTGCTGGCGCGCTGGGCCGAACCGGCGCAGTTCGCGCTGGTGTCGGTCGCCGCGCTGCCGGCGCAGGTGGTCGCGCAGCGGCCGGACGTCTACCGCGCCGAGCGCGAAGTGGCCGCCGCCAGCGCCGAAGTCGGCACCGCACGCGCCGACCGCTTTCCGCGCGTGTCGCTGTCGGGCTCCATCGGGCTGGGCCGCGTGCATGCGCAGGGCGTGAGCGCCTCGCTGGACACCTGGTCGATCGGCCCGCTGGCCGTGACCGTGCCGCTGTTCGACGGCGGCCGGCGCGCCGCCAATGTGGACGCGACGCAGGCGCGCTACGAGGAAGCGGTGCTGCTGTACGGCGCACGCGTGCGCCAGGCAGTGCGCGAAGTCGAGGAAGCGCTGGTCACCCTGGACAGCGCGCGGGCGCGCAGCACCGACGCGCAGACCGCAGTGGACGGCTACCGCGTGTCGTTCAACGCGACCGAGGCGCGCTACCGCAGCGGCCTGGCCAGCCTGATCGAGCTGGAAGACCAGCGCCGCCTGCTGCTGGCCGCCGAAACCAACCTGGTGGCGCTGCAGCGCGAACGCATCTCCGCCTGGATCGCGCTGTACCGCGCGGTCGGCGGAGGCTGGGCGCGCCCGGACGCAGCCACGGTGGCCGGCTCGTGATGCGCGGCCCGCGCACCACACCCCGGGGCGAACACAAGCACATGGCGCCGCGCGCCTGGCCGCTGCTGCTGGCCGTCGCGCTGGCGCTGGCCGCCTGTGGCGACGACGCCGGCAAGAAAGCGGACGGCAAGAAGACCGACGACAAGAAGGCGGCCGCGCCCCGGCCCTCGCTCACCGTCACCACCACCACCGCGCAGCAGGTGATGCTGCCGGTCACGCTGTCGGCCAACGGCAACCTGGCGGCCTGGCAGGAAGCCAGCGTCGGCGCCGAGACCGCCGGCCTGCGCGTCGCCGAAGTGCGCGTGAACGTCGGCGACCGCGTGCGCAAGGGCCAGGTGCTGGCCACCTTCGCCGCCGACACGCTGCGCGCCGACCTGGCGCAGGCGCGCGCCGTCATTGGGGGCATCGGCGACGACCTGATGCGCACGACCCAGCTCACCGCGATGGCGAACCTCGAGACCGAGGCGCAGCGGTGGGCGACGAGCTACCGCGCGAAGGTCGCCGCGGGCACATGGTCCTCCGAGCGCTGGGTCAAGTACGGGAACGACCTCATCGCGATGGCCGAGCGCTACGTGCGCGACGCCGGCGACCTCGCGACGCAGTTCTCGCGTCTGGCGAACTTCGTCGGCGACTTCGGCCAGTGGGTCGTCTCGCACTGGAAGGGCGTCACCGACAAGATCGCCGCGCTGAACAGGGAATTCGAGCGACTCGGCCGGGAGCGACAGCTCCTC
>NZ_JACCWG010000142.1 GCF_013697775.1 Ramlibacter sp.
GATGCGCGGCTGGAAACCTACATCGCCCGGCTGGCCGAGCGGCATCCGCTGGCCACCGCGCCGGACGCGGCGGCGCGCGACGAAGCGCGCCTGTTCGCCGACATGTTCGCCGGCCGCCTGGACAACGTGCTGCAGTTCGCGGCGCGCGTGTACGACGCGCGCGACCGGCTGCCGCGCGAGGAGCTGGCAGGCATGGTGACCAAGACGCTGGCGGCGGCGGCCGGATCGGCGCTGGCCTTCCACGGGCTGGACCAGCGCAAGCCCGGCGCGCCCAACGAAGCGGCGGCGCGCGCCATTCACCAGGACCTGGCGGCGGGCGTCTGATGCGCATCCTGTTCATCCTCCACCAGTTCTTTCCTGAATTCACGGGCGGCACCGAGCGCGTGACGCTGAACCTCGCGCGCATGGCGCAGCGTGCCGGCCACCACGTGCACGTGCTGGCCGGCACCGCCGACGTGGAACGCAGCGGAGGCGAGGCCATGCCCGGCCTTCCGCCCGGCGCGCGGCGCGGCAGCTACCAGGGCGTGCCGGTCACTTACCTGTCGCGCAAGGCGCTGCCGGCGGCGGCCGAGATCGCGCTGGACCCCGACGAAGCGCTGGTCGCGCCGCTGGCTGCGTGGATGAAAGCCGAGCGCTTCGATGTCGCCCAGGTGCTGCACACCATGCGCATGGGCACCGCGGTGCTGGCGGCGCAGCGCTGCGGCCTGCCATACGTGCTGACGCTCACCGACTTCTTCCTGCCCTGCGCGCGGATCAACCTGGTCACCGCGGCGGGCGCGCCTTGCAGCGGCCCGGAGGAGGGCCGCAAGTGCGCGCGCGACTGCAACGAGCCGCCGTGGACCGAGCCGGGCTTGCTGCAGCGCTACCAGCAGGCGCAGTCCATGCTGGCCGCCGCCGCCGATCGCGTCGCGCCGTCGGCCTCCGTGGCGCGCATCTACACGGAAGCGTTCGCCGGACAGGCCGTGCGCGTGATCCCGCACGGCGTGGACTTGCTGGCGATGGCGCAGGCGGCGTCGGCACCGCGCGAGGCGTCCAATGTGCTGCGCCTTGCATGGGTCGGCGCGGTGGTGCCGCAAAAGGGCTTGGACATCCTGCTGAAGGCGCTGGCGCTGCTGCCGGGCCGCGCGCTGCGCCTGCAGGCCATCGGCGGCTTCTACGGCAACGCTGGCTACCACGAGGACATCCGTGCGCTGGCCGCGGCCGACCCGCGGGTGGAACTGGTGGGCGCGCTGCCGCCGGCCGGGGTGTATGCGCGGCTCGCCGCCAGCGACCTGCTGTGCCTGTCGTCGCAGGTGCCCGAGAGCTATTCGCTGGTGCTGCACGAAAGCGCCGCCGTGGGGGTGCCGGCGCTGGTCGGCGACCTGGGCGCTCAGGCCGAACACGTGGCTGCGTCCGGCTGCGGCCGCATCGTCGATGCGGCCGATCCGCGCGCCTGGGCCGACGCCATCGACGCGGTGCTGCGCGAGCCCGCGCTGCTGCGGCGCTGGCGCGACGCGCTGGCGCTGCCGCTGCGCATCGAGGAGGAAGCCTTCTTCTACGAATCGCTGTGGCGGCGCGCGCGCCGTCCGGCGGTGTCCTGAATGGCTGCCAGCGTCGCCGTCATCATCGTCAACTGGAACGCGGGCGAGCACCTGCGCGCCTGCCTGCGGGCGCTGGCCGCACAGACCGAAGCGGGCTTTCGCGCGGTGGTGGTGGACAACGCCAGCAGCGACGGCTCGCCGGCCGCGGTTGCCGAACTGGGGGATCCGCGCTTCGAGCTGCTCACGCTGGCAAGCAACACCGGCTTCGCCTGCGCCAACAATGCCGGCGCGCGCCACACCGCTCCAACCGAATTCATCGCGCTGCTCAATCCCGACGCGGTGCCGCAGCCGGACTGGCTGGCCGCCCTGCTGCGTGCCGCCGCGCAGCAGCCCGATGCCGCTGGCCTCGGCTCGCACCTGGTCGACCTGGCCAGGCCTTCCATCAGCGACGGCACCGGCGACTGCTACCACTGGAGCGGACGCGCCTTTCGGCGCGACCACGGCGTCGCGG
>NZ_JACCWG010000170.1 GCF_013697775.1 Ramlibacter sp.
GCGGCACGGTGTGGATGGTGCCGAACGTGCTGGCGCTGATGCAGGGCTCCAAAGCCGCATCGGCGCCGCTGACCCTGATCAACACGGTGCCCTCGGCCGCGGCGCAGCTGGAACGCAGCGGAGCGATTCCCGCGAGCGTGAAAGTGCTCAACGTGGCCGGCGAAGCGCTGCCGGCCAAACTGGTGCGAGACGTGTACGCGACCACGCAGGTCGAGCGCATGTACAACCTGTACGGCCCATCGGAAGACACGACGTACTCGACCTGGGCACTGATGGCCAGGGACATCGAAGGCGCGGTGCCGATCGGCCGGCCGATTGCCAATTCGCAGACCTACCTGCTGGACGACGCACTGAACCCTGTCCCTGCCGGCGTGGCGGGCGAGCTGTACATGGCGGGCGATGGGCTGGCGCGCGGCTACCTGCACCGCCCGGACCTGACGGCCGAACGCTTCCTGCCGGACCCCTACGGCCCGAGCGGCAGTCGCATGTACCGCACGGGCGACCTGGCGCGGCACCTGGGGGACGGCAGCATCGAGTACCTGGGCCGCGTGGACCACCAGGTGAAGATCCGGGGCTTCCGCATCGAGCTGGGAGAGATCGAAGCGGCATTGACGGCGCAGGGCGGCGTGCAGGGCGCGCTGGTGCTCGCAAGGGAAGACACACCGGGCGACAAGCGTCTCGCGGCCTACGTCGTCGCGAAGCCGGACCACACGCTGTCGATCACCGAGCTGCGCGCAACCGTCGCCAAGCGCCTGCCCGACTACATGGTGCCGGCGCACTTCGTCGTGCTCGACGCCTTCCCGCTCTCGCCCAACGGCAAGATCGACCGCAAGGCGCTGCCCACGCCGGAAGGCGGCACAGACGCCGCCGCCTACGTGCCGCCGCGCACGCCGACCGAGCAACTGCTCGCGGGCATCTGGTCGCAAGCGCTGCACGTGCCGCGTGTCGGCGCGCAGGACCGGTTCTTCGAACTGGGCGGCCATTCGCTGACTGCCACGCAGGTGGTCTCGCAGATCCGCGAGCGCATGGGCATCGAGCTGCCGCTGCGCACCGTGTTCGACGCGCCCGTGCTGGCCGACCTGGCCGCGCGCGCCGACGACCTGAAGGCCGAACAGGCCCATGCGGTGGCGCTGCCGCTGGCGCGCATGGCGCGTGGCGGGCCGATGCAGCCGTCCTTCGCCCAGCACCGCCTGTGGTTCCTGGACCGGTTCGCGCCCGGCAGCGCGCTGTACAACGTTCCCGTGGTGCTGCGCGTGGCGGGCACGCTGGACGCGGGCGCGCTGGAACGCGCGCTGAACCAGGTGGTGCAGCGCCACGAGGCGCTGCGCACCACCTTCGCCGAGCGCCAGGGCAACCCGGAGCAGGTGTTCGCGGACGTGGTGGACATCCGCATCGCGCAGGACGACTTGAGCGCAGTTCCTGCGCCGACGCGCGAGCATGAAGCCCGCGCCAGGGCCCAGGCCGAAGCCGCCGCCACGTTCGACCTCGCGCGCGGCCCGCTGCTGCGCGCGCGCCTGCTGAAGCTGTCGGCCGACGACCACCTGCTGGTGCTGACCTTGCACCACATCGTGGCCGACGGCTGGTCCCTGGGCGTGCTGCTGCGCGAGATGGCGGAGCTGTACGCGGCGCAGCTGGAGAACAGGCCGGCCACCTTGCCCGCGCTGCCGATCCAGTACGCCGACTACGCACACTGGCAGCGCCAGTGGCTGCAGGGCGAGGTGCAGGCCCGCCAGGTCGCGTACTGGCAGGAGACGCTGCACGGCCTGCCCGCGCGGCTGGAGTTGCCGACCGACCGGCCGCGCCCCGCGGTGCAGAGCCACCGCGGCGCCACGCTCACGACGACGCTGCCCGCCGGCACCGTCGCGGGCCTGCACAAGCTGGCGCAGCGCTCGGGCACGACCCTGTTCATGGCGCTGGCCGCCACGCTGGACGTTCTGCTGTGGCGCTACAGCGGCCAGGACGATTTCGCCATCGGCACGCCCATCGCCAACCGCACGCGCGCCGAAACCGAAGGGCTGATCGGCTTCTTCGTCAACACGCTGGTGCTGCGCAGCCGCATCGATGCGCGCGCCTCCTTCGCCGATCTGCTGGCGCAGGTGCGGCAGACGACGCTGGCGGCGTACGCCCACCAGGACATTCCGTTCGAGCAGCTGGTCGACGAGCTCAAGCCCGAGCGCCATACCAGCCACAGCCCACTGTTCCAGGTGATGCTGGCGCTGCAGAACGCGCCGCTGGGCGCGCTGACGCTGCCGGGCCTGAAGCTGCAGCCGCTGTCCAACGACAGCGCGAGCGCGAAGTTCGATCTGCTGGTGAACGCGGTGGAGCAGGGCGACGTGCTGGAGCTGGGCTTCGAGTACGCCGTGGACCTGTTCGAAGCGCAGACCATCGCGCGCATGGCGGCGCACTATGCGCAGCTGCTGGAAGCCGCCAGCGCGGACGAGAGCGCCTCGATCGGCGCACTGCCGATGCTCTCGCGCGAGGAAAGCCGGCGCATGCTGGTGGAGTGGAACGCGCCGCAGGTCAGTTATCCGCAGAACGGGACGATTGCACAACTGTTCGTGCAGCAGGTGCAAGAACGTGCGGATGCGGTTGCGGTGAGCTTCGAGGGCGAGAGTCTCAGCTACGCCGAGCTGAACGCGCAGGCCAACCGGCTCGCGCACCACCTGCGCGCACAGGGCGTGGGGCCCGACGTGCTGGTGGGCGTGCGCATGGAGCGCGGCCTGGAATTGATCGTCGCGCTGCTGGCGGTGCTGAAAGCAGGCGGCGCCTATCTGCCGATCGACCCCAGCTACCCCGAAGAGCGCGTCGCGGCCATGTTGGCGGACGCCAAGCCGCAGCTGGTGCTGAGCGATGACGTGCTGCGCGAACTGCAGCCGTCGCTGCAATCGCAGCCGGCCGCCGATCCTGCTTCGCTAGGCACGGCGGAGAACCTCGCCTACGTCATCTACACCTCCGGCTCTACCGGCGTGCCCAAGGGCGCGCAGCTCACGCACGCCAACGTCACGCGGCTGATGGCTTCCACGCAGGACCTGTTCCGCTTCGACAGTGCCGACGTGTGGACGCTGTTCCACAGCTATGCCTTTGACTTCTCCGTCTGGGAGATCTGGGGCGCACTGCTGCATGGCGGCAGGTTGGTGGTGGTGCCGCACCTGGTCACGCGCAGCCCCGAACAGTTCTTGGACTTGCTGGTGCAAGAGAAGGTGACGGTGCTGAACCAGACGCCGTCGGCCTTCCAGCAGCTGGTGCAAGCCGACCAAGGCGTGGACGCGAAGCTCGCGCTCAAGCACGTGATCTTCGGCGGCGAAGCGCTCAACCGCGCGACTCTCGCACCCTGGTTCGCCAAGCACGGCGACGGCACGCCGCGGCTGGTCAACATGTACGGCATCACGGAAACGACCGTGCACGTGACTTGGCATGTGCTGGACCGGGACAACGACAACGACACCGCGCCCGGCGCCATCGGCCGCCCGCTGGCCGATCTGGCCTGCTATGTGCTCGATGATTTCCTGAACCCGGTGCCCGTGGGCGTGGCCGGCGAGCTGTACGTCTCGGGTGCGGGCGTGGCGCGCGGCTACCTGCACCGTCCCGAGCTGACGGCAGAACGCTTCATCCCTGACCCGTTCGCCACCGAGCCCGGTGCTCGCATGTACAAATCGGGTGACCTGGCCCGCTACCTGCCAAACGGTACGCTGGATTACCTCGGCCGCGCAGATCACCAGGTGAAAATCCGGGGTTTCCGCATCGAACTGGGCGAGATCGAGGCAGCGCTGACCACACAACCGGGCGTGCGCGAAGCGCTGGTGCTCGCGAGAGATGACGCACCCGGCGACAAGCGGCTGGTCGCCTACGTGGTTGCCAACGACGCAGCCCTCGACGCAACCGCCCTGCGCAAGCCGCTGCTGGCACGCCTGCCCGACTACATGGTCCCCGCGCACTACGTGCTGCTGGACGCCTTGCCGCTCACCTCCAACGGCAAGATCGACCGCAAGGCGTTGCCGTCGCCCGAGATGGGCACGCAAGCCACCGCCGTGTACGTGGAACCGCGCACGCCGACCGAGCAACTGCTGGCCGGCATCTGGTCGCGCACGCTGCATGCGGAGCGCGTCGGCGCGCAGGACGATTTCTTCGCGCTGGGCGGGCACTCGCTGCTGGCCACGCAGGTGGTTTCGCAAATCCGCGACCACGCTGGCGTGGAGCTGCCGCTGCGGGTGCTGTTCGAGGCGCCGGTGCTGTCGGAACTCGCTGCCCGCATCGACGCGCAGAAAACCGAAGCCGCCGGCACGCCGGTCCTGCCGCTGGCGCGCATCGAACGCAACGGCGCGCTGCAGCTCTCGTTCGCGCAGCACCGCCTCTGGTTCCTGGACCAGTACGAGCCGGGCAGCCCGCTGTACAACATCCCGATCGTGCTGCGCCTGGCCGGCCGGCTCGACGCGGGGGCGATGCAGCGTGCCTTGACCGGCATCGTTCAGCGCCACGAAACGCTGCGCACGATTTTCGCCATGCAGGACGGCGAACCGCGGCAGGTGGTGGCGGATGCGCAAGCCATCGATCTCCCGCTGGACGACCTGGGCGCGCTGCCCGAGGAGGATCGCGAAAGCCAGGCGCAGGCCATGGCGCGCGACGAAGCGCTGGCCGCATTCGACCTCGCGCGTGGCCCGCTGCTGCGCGCGCGCCTGCTGAAGCTGTCGGCCGACGACCATCTGCTGGTGCTGACCTTGCACCACATCGTGGCCGACGGCTGGTCGCTGGGCGTGCTGCTGCGCGAAATGTCCGAGCTGTACGCCGCGCAGCTGGAGCAACGCCCGCCAGTGCTGCCCGAGCTGCCGATCCAGTACGCCGACTACGCCCACTGGCAGCGCCAATGGTTGCAGGGCGCAGAGCACGCGCGCCAGCTGGACTACTGGAAGCAGAACCTGTACGGCCTGCCGGCACGGCTGGAGTTGCCGACCGACAGGCCGCGCCCGGCGGTGCAGAGCCATCGCGGCGCGGTCATGGCGCTGACGCTGCCGGCAGGCGCGACGGCCGCCTTGCACAAGCTGGCGCAACGCACCGGCACGACGCTGTTCATGGCCCTGGCCGCGACGCTGGACGTGCTGCTGTGGCGCTACAGCGGCCAGGACGATTTCGCCATTGGCACGCCGATCGCCAACCGCACGCGCGCCGAGACCGAAGGGCTGATCGGCTTCTTCGTCAACACGCTGGTGCTGCGCAGCCGCATCGACGCGCGTGCGTCCTTTGCCGACCTGCTGGCGCAGGTTCGCCAGACGACGCTGGCCGCGTATGCGCACCAGGACATTCCATTCGAGCAGCTGGTCGACGAGCTGAAACCGGAGCGCCACACCAGCCACAGTCCGCTGTTCCAGGTGATGCTGGCGCTGCAGAACGCGCCGCTGGGCGCGCTGACGCTGCCTGGCCTGAAGCTGCAGCCGCTGCCCAACGACAGCGCGAGCGCGAAGTTCGATCTGCTGGTGAACGCGGTGGAGCAGGGCGACACGCTGGAGCTGGGCTTCGAGTACGCGGTGGACCTGTTCGATGCCCAAACCATTGCGCGCATGGCGGCGCACTTCGTGCGGCTGCTGGAAGCTGCTTGCGCGGACGAACACGCATCGATCGGCGCGCTGCCGATGCTGACCGGCGAAGAGCGGCAGCGCATCGTCGTGGACTGGAACGACACCGCCGTTGCGTTCCCGCAAGACGCCACCCTGTTGCGCCTGTTCGAGCGCACCGCCGAGACCCATGCGAGCGCCACGGCCCTGGTGTTCGAGGACGAACACCTCGACTACGCCGAGCTGAACGCCCGCATCAACCGGCTCGCACACTATCTGCAGGCGCAAGGTACGGGCCCGGACGGCATCGTCGCCATCTGCGCCGAGCGCTCCACCGACATGGTGGTGATGGTGCTGGCCGTGCTGAAGGCCGGCGCCGCTTACATGCCGCTCGACCCCGCGCTGCCGGTGCAACGCCTGGGCATGATGCTGGCGGACGCGAAGCCGGCGCTGGTGCTCGCGCTCGGCGCGACGCAATCGCGTGCACAGGAAGCCCTCGCGCATGCGGGTGGCCTGCCGCTGCCGGTGTATCCAGTGGACATGCGCAGTGACGAACTCGCCGCGTTCCCGTCCACCAACCCGGCCGCGCGCGCGCAGCCCGGCAACGTGGCCTACGTGCTCTACACCTCCGGCTCCACCGGCACGCCCAAGGGCGTGGCGATGACGGTCGGCGCGCTGCAGAACCTCGTCACGTGGCAGCTCGCGGACCAGGCCAGGCACGCGAAGGAGGGCGCCGCCCAGCGCCGGGTGCTGCAGTTCGCGTCGCTGAACTTCGACGCCTCGTTCCAGGAAATCCTGGCCACGCTGTGCGCCGGCGACACGCTGGTGCTGGTGGACGCGGCCCGCCGGCAGGACATGGCGGCGCTGCGCCGCTTCATCGCCGATGCAGGCATCGGCCGCATGTTCGTGCCCAACGCGGTGCTGCAGCAGCTGAGCGCCTTGCCAGCACCAGCCGGCGCGCGCGCGGGGCAGTCCTGCGAAATCATCACCGCCGGCGAACAGCTGGTGATGAGCGACGCGCTGGTCGCCTACGTGCGCGAGCTGGGCAACGCCGGTATCGCCAACCAGTACGGGCCGACCGAAACGCACGTGGTCACGCAGCAGCTGCTGCACGGCGACCCGGCCGCCTGGCCCGCCATGCCGCCGATCGGCAAGCCGATCGCCAATGCGCGCATCCACGTGCTGGATGCGCAGCTGCAGCCGGTGCCCGCCGGTGTCACGGGCGAGCTGTACATCGCCGGCGCTGGTCTGGCGCGCGGCTACCTGAACCGGCCCGCGCTCACCGCCGAACGCTTCATCCCCGATCCGTTCGGCATGGAACCCGGCGCGCGCATGTACCGCTCCGGCGACCTGGCCCGCTATCTGCCCGACGGCACCATCCAGTACACCGGCCGCGCCGACGACCAGGTCAAGCTGCGCGGTTTCCGCATCGAGCTGGGCGAGATCGAGGCGGCGTTCGCCGCCATGCCCGAAGTCGCCGACGTGGCGGTGCGGCTGCGCGAGGACCGGCCGGGCGACAAGCGCCTGGTGGCCTACGTGTCGGCACGCGACGGCATGCAGCTGCCCGGCACCGCCGCGCTGCGCGAGCGCCTGTCGGCCACGCTGCCCGAATACATGGTGCCCTCGGCCATCGTGGCGATGCAGGCCATGCCGCTGAACCCCAGCGGCAAGATCGACCGCCGCGCCTTGCCCGCGCCCGAGCTGCCTTCGGCCGGCACCGAGTACACGGCGCCGCGCAACGCGGTGGAAGAAGAGCTCGCCGCCATCTGGAGCGAGGTGCTGGGCGTGCCGCGCGTGGGCATCCACGACAGCTTCTTCGAGCTGGGCGGCCATTCCTTCCTGGCCACGCGGCTGATCGCCCGGGTGCACCAGCGGCTGCAGGCGGCGGTGCCGCTGGCGCAGCTGTTCTCGCGGCCCACCATTGCCGGCATGGCCGGCTGGATGCAGGGCGCGGGCACCAGCGCGTTCCACCGCGTTCCCATGCTGCCGGATGCGCCGTCCTACGCGCTGTCGCACGCGCAGTTGCGCCTGTGGCTGATCCAGCAGCTGCGCCCGGACAGCACGGCCTACCACCAGCCGGCCGAAATCGCACTGCCCGCGGGCGCCACCGTGCCCCAGGTGCGCGCGGCGCTGAACGCGCTGGCTGCGCGCCATCCGTCGCTGCGCACCGTGTTCGCGCCCGGCGGCGAGGCGCCGGTGCAGGTCATCCTGCCGTCGCTGGAATTTCCGCTGGAAGTTGCCGAAGCGGGCTCGCAAGCCGAACTCGACCAGCTCGCCGCCGCCCATGCCGCACGCCCGTTCGACCTGGAGCACGGGCCGCTGTGCCGCGCGGTGTTCGTGTCGCTGTGGGATGGCCGTTCGGTGCTGCTGTGGAACATGCACCACGTCATCGCCGACGGCTGGTCCATCGGCATCCTGCAGCGCGAGGCGACGGCCTTGCTCGAAGCCAGCGCGCTGCCGCCCGCGCCGCAGCTGCGCTACGTGGACTTCGCCGCCTGGCAGAGCGATTTGCTGCAAGGCGACGCCGACGGCAGCCGCGTTTTCTGGCATGCCGAACTGGCCGGCGAGCTGCCGCGGCTGGACCTGCCGTACGACACGCCCATCAGCGCGCACACGCACGACGCCGGCGCGGCCTACCGCTTCGCCGTGCCGGCCGAGGTGATGCAGCCGCTGCAGCGCTTCGCGCGCGGCGAGCAGGCCACGCTGTTCAACCTGCTGCTGGCGGCCATGCTGGTGTGGCTGCACCGCGCCACCGGGCAAAGCGACCTGATCGTCGGCGCACCGGTGTCGGGCCGCCCGCACGCCGACCTGGAGCCGGTGGTCGGCAACTTCTCCAATGCCGTCATGCTGCGCAACGCCGTGGATGCGCGCGAGCCGTTCGCGGCGCTGCTGCGCCGGGTGCGCGACCGCACGCTGCAGGCGCTGCGCCACCAGGCCTATCCGCTGGAGCTGCTGCTCAACGAGCTTGGCGTGGCGGCCGACGGCAGCCGCTTCCCGGTGTCGCCGGTGTTCCTGAACCTGCTGAATTTTGCTAAAGCGCCGCAGGCCGCGATGCCTGATGCGGTGGTTCAAGCCGCGCCGGCTGGCGCCCCACCGCACCGCGCGCTGGCGCAGGAAGTGAAGTTCGACCTGAACTTCTACATTGCCGAACAGCACGGCGGGCTGGAGATCGACTGCCACTACCGCACCGCCTGCTTCACCGCCGACACGGTGCAATACCTGTGCGGCGAGTTCGTGCGGGTGCTGTCGGAAGTGGCGGCGGACGCGCACAAACCGGTGGGAGCCATTGCGCTGTTCACGCTGCAAGAGCGCCGCGTGCAGCCGCTGGAGCTCGCGGCCGGTCGGCCGTTCGAGCCGTTCCGGGCAGAGCACATCGACCAGTCCATCGGCGCGCGCTTCGAAGCCGTTGCCGCGCGCCATGCCGAGCGCATCGCGGTGAGCGACGCCACGCGCGCACTGAGCTATGCCGCGCTCGATGCCGCCGCCAACGCGGTGGCGAATGAAGTGGACGAAGCGGCCGGCGCCGGTATCGGCGCAGGGTGTCGCGTCGCGCTGCTGTTCCAGCACGACGCGCAGATGGTGGTGGGCATGCTGGGCGCGCTGAAGTCCGGCCGCGCCTACGTGCCGCTGGACCCCAGCTACCCGGCCGCGCGCCTGCGTTTCATGCTGGAGGACGCGCAGGTCGGTTGCCTGCTCGCCGACGGCCGCACCCTGCCGCTGGCGCGCGAGCTCGCCGCGGCCATGCC
>NZ_JACCWG010000206.1 GCF_013697775.1 Ramlibacter sp.
CTCATCGACCGACTTTCCTCATGGTGCCGCGCTGCTTTTCACCGAGAGGCCGACGCGCTGGATGCCGGCGCGCTGCAGCACGTCCATCGCCTTGACGACGCTCTCGTACTTGACGTTGCGGTCGGCGGCGATCACCACCGGCATGGCCGGATCGCCGGCCTGGGCGGTGCTCACTTGGGCCGCGAGGCTGGCGAGCGTGGCGCGACCGATCTCCTTGCCGTCCACCCGAAGGCGCAGGGCCTCGTCGGTGCCGATCTGCAGCTCGACGAAGCGCGGCTTGGACTGGCCCGACTTGCCCACCGTCGGCAGATCGACGACGCCGGTCGTGATGAGCGGCGCCGTCACCATGAAGATGATCAGCAGCACCAGCATCACGTCGATGAACGGGACCATGTTGATCTCGTTCATGGTGCGGCGGCCGCGGCCGCGTTGGACGACGCCGGGCATGTCGGCTTTCCTCAGTGGCCGGACGCCGATTGCGCGCCCAGGTTGCGCTGCAGGATGTTGGAGAATTCCTCGATGAAGGTCTCCAGCTTGATCGCCACGCGGTCGATGTCGCGCGCGAAGCGGTTGAACGCCACCACCGCCGGAATGGCGGCGAACAGGCCGATGGCGGTGGCCACCAGCGCCTCGGCGATGCCGGGCGCCACCGTGGCCAGCGTCACCTGCTGCAGCGCGCCCAGGCCGATGAAGGCGTGCATGATGCCCCACACCGTGCCGAACAGACCGACGTACGGCGACACCGAACCGACCGAGGCCAGGAACGACAGGTTGGTTTCCACCGCGTCCAGTTCGCGCTGGTAGCTGGCGCGCATGGCGCGGCGCGCGCCGTCCAGCAGGGTGCCGGCGTCGGCGATGCGGCGCTCGCGCAGCTTCTGGTATTCGCGCATGCCGGAGGCGAAGATGCGCTCCATCGGGCCGGAGATCTTGGCGTTTTGCGCGGCGGCGGAGAACAGGTCGTTCAGGCTGGTGCCCGACCAGAATTCGCGCTCGAAGTCCTCGTTGAGCGACTTCACGCGCTGCAGCGCGAACAGCTTGCGGAAGATGGCGGCCCAGCTGGTGATGGACACCGCGACCAGCAGCAGCATCACGAGCTGGACGACCCAGCTCGCATTGAGCACCAGTTGAATGATCGACAGGTCCTGGTTCATGGGGTGTGGTTGATCGCTTGCAGGATGATGGGCGGGATTCTGCCCGGCTTCAGGCGCGCCGTGTCCACCCAGCAGATGCGGATGGTGCCTTCGCACAGCAATGTTCTGCTGCCCTTCAGCGTGGCTTGCTGCGCGATGGTCATGGACGCGCCGCCCGCGGATTCGAGTTCGGCGGTGACCAGAAGTTCATCGTCCAGCCGCGACGGGCGCAGATAACGCACGGACGTCTCGCTCACGATGAACATGCCGCCCGACTCCTCGCGCAGGCGGCTTTGCTCCAGCCCGAGCGAGCGCAGCCACTCGGTGCGGGCGCGCTCGAAGAATTTGAGGTAGTTGGCGTAGAACACGATGCCGCCGGCGTCGGTGTCTTCCCAATAGACGCGTATGGGGAACACAAACCGTTCGCCCTGAGCCTGTCGAAGGGCTTCGACAGGCTCAGCCCGAACGGTGGTGGTTGTCATGCGTCATCCAAGCATCTCTTGCAGCCGCCCCACCGATGTGCGCAGGTGCTCCATCGAGCTCGCCGTGGAGAAGCGCACGAAGCGCGCCGTCTCCGCCGTGCCGAAATCGCGGCCGGGGGTGATGGCGACGTGGGCGCGCTTCATCACCTCGAAGGCGAAGTCCCAGCTGCCCGTTACCCCCAGCTTCTCGCAGGCGGCGCTGCAGTCGGCCCAGGCGTAGAAGGCACCGTCGGGCATCACCGGTACCTGCAGGCCCATGGCGTTCAGGGCCGGAATGAACCAGTCGCGGCGTGCCTTGA
Organism: Ramlibacter sp.; assembly: GCF_013697775.1. Lineage (GTDB taxonomy): Bacteria > Pseudomonadota > Gammaproteobacteria > Burkholderiales > Burkholderiaceae_C > Ramlibacter. Next base: position 1,912 of record NZ_JACCWG010000206.1, read on the forward strand.
ATTCTGCGCGGCGGCGTTCGTACTCGACAATGCTCTCGGGCTCGAAGCAGGCCAGCGCCGCATGCTGCGCCACCGTGCTCGGGCAGATGAACAGGTTCTGCGCCAGCCGCTCGATGACCGGCACCAGCGCGTCGGGCACCACCAGCCAGCCCAGCCGCCAGCCGGTCATGTTGAAGTACTTGGAAAAGCTGTTGATGCTGATGACCTGGTCGTCGATGGCCAGGCCGGTCTGGCCGAAGGTGCCGTCGTAGCTGAGGCCCAGGTAGATCTCGTCCAGCAGCGTGATGCCGCCGCGGGACTGCACCACCTGGTGGATGCGGCGCAGCTCGTCGGGATGGATCGAGGTGCCTGTGGGGTTGGAGGGCGACGCCAGCAGCACGCCGCGCGTTTTCGCGTTCCAGTGCGCCTCGACCTTCGCCGCGCTCAGCTGGTGCCGTTCTTGCGCCGTGGTCGGCACCAGCACGGCGCTGCCCTCGGCGGCGCTGACGAAGTGGCGGTTGCACGGGTAGCTCGGGTCCGGCATCAGGATCTCGTCGCCGGCGTCGATCAGCGCCAGGCAGGCCAGCTGCAAGGCGGCCGAGGCGCCGGCGGTGACGACGATGCGGCGCGCCGGCACCGACACGCCGAAGCGCTGCGTGTACCAGTCGCTGATGCGCTCGCGAAGCGGCTCCAGGCCGGTGGCCTGCGTGTACTGCGTGGTGCCGTCGCGGATGGCGCGCTCGGCGGCCTGCCGCACCAGCGGCGGCGCGGTGAAGTCCGGCTCGCCGACGTTCAGGTAGAGCATCGGCTTGCCGGCGGCGGCGGCTTCGCGCGCCATGCGGTTGGCGGCCTTGGCCACTTCGAACACGTAGAAGGGTTCGATGCGCTCGGCGCGCTGGGCAATCCGGATGTTCGTCATGTGCGCAGCCTTCCCGTGGCGCGGTCGGCCTCGACTTCGGCGGAGCGCAGCCGGGGCGCCAGGCCGTGCAGCACCGCATTCACGTACTTGTGGCCGTCGGTGCCGCCGAAATCCTTGGCCAGTTCGATGCATTCGTTGAGCACCACGCGCCAGGGCACGTCGGCCGCATGCAGGAACTCGTAGGCGCCGATCCACATGATGGCGTGCTCGATCGGCGAAATCTCTTGCAGCTTGCGGTCCAGCAGCGGCAGGATCAACGCGTCGAGTTCGGCGGCCTGTTCCACGCAGCCGTGCATGAGCGCGTCGTAATGCGCCGAGTCGGCTTTGTGGAAGCCCGAGAGCGCGCGGGTGAACTGGTCGATGGACTCCGCGTCCTGCTTGCCCACCAGGTGCTGGTACAGCGCCTGCAAGGCGAACTCGCGCGCGCGGCTGCGCGCCGGCTTGGCCGAGGACTTGCGCGTGCCGGGCGATGCGCTGGCAGGCCCCCGCGCGGCCGCCGGGGCCTGGCCTTCTTCTTCACTCATCAGATCTCTTCCAGCAGGTTGGCCATTTCGATGGCGGCGCGCGCCGCGTCACGGCCTTTTTCGTCCTGGCGGGCCACGGCCTGTTCCAGGTTTTCGGTGGTCAGCACCGCGTTGGCGATGGGCAGCTGGTAGTCCAGCGCGACCCGGGTCACGCCCGCGGCGGATTCGTTGGACACCAGCTCGAAGTGGTAGGTTTCCCCGCGGATCACGCAGCCCAGCGCGATCAGCGCGTCGTAGCCGCCTTTTTCCGCCAGGGCCTGCAGCGCGACCGGCACTTCCAGCGCACCGGGCACCCGCAGGTGCTCGATGTCGTCGTCCTCCACGCCCAGGCGGACCAGCTCGGCACGGCAGGCTTCGGCCAGGGCGTTGGTCACGCCCTCGTTGAAGCGCGCCTGCACGATGCCGATGACCATTCCCTTGCCGTCGAGTTTGTCGGCCTTGCCTTTGTCCGCTCCGAACATGGTGTCCTTGTGTTGTCGTTGTCGCTATTGCGGGGCGATGTAGCCCGCGATTTCCAGGCCGTAGCCGGCCATGCTGGGCATGCGCCGCGGCGTGCCCATCAGGTGCATGCGCTGCACGCCGCATTCGCGCAGGATCTGCGCGCCGATGCCGTAGGTGCGCAGGTCCATGCGGCCGCGCTCGGGCGCCTGCGCCGCGCGCGCGATGCCGTCGAACTGGTCCAGCAGCTGCTGCGCGCTTTCGCCGCAATTGAGCAGCACCACCACGCCCTTGCCCGCGTGCGCCACGTGCTTCAGGCTGGCGTCCAGGCTCCAGGAGTGCATGGAGCGCTGCACTTCCAGCGCGTCCAGCACCGACAGCGGCTCGTGCACGCGCACCGGCACCGTCTCGCCCGGCGCCCACTTGCCCATCAGCAGCGACAGGTGCACGCCCTGGCTGGGCTTGTCGCGCCAGGCGCGGGCGATGAAGTCGCCGTAAATGGTGGACAGCGTGCGCTGGCCGAGCCGCTCGACCAGCGACTCGTTGCGGCTGCGGTGCTCGATCAGGTCGGCGATGGTGCCGATCTTCAGGTCGTGCTCGGCGGCGAACAGCTGCAGGTCGGGCAGCCGCGCCATGGTGCCGTCGTCCTTCATGATTTCGCAGATCACGGCCGCGGGCGTGAGCCCGGCGATCAGCGCCAGGTCGCAGCCGGCTTCGGTGTGGCCGGCGCGCATCAGCACGCCGCCGTCCACCGCCTGCAGCGGGAAGATGTGGCCGGGCTGCACCAGGTCGCTGGCCTTGGCCTCGCGCGCCACCGCGGCCTGCACGGTGCGGGCGCGGTCGGCGGCGGAAATGCCTGTGGTGACGCCCTCGGCCGCCTCGATGGACACGGTGAAGGCCGTGCCCATCTTGGTTCCGTTGCGCGCCACCATCGGCGGCAGCTGCAGCCGCTCGCAGCGCGCGCGGGTGAGCGTGAGGCAGATCAGGCCGCGGCCGAATCGCGCCATGAAGTTGATGGCTTCGGGCGTGACGTGGTCGGCCGCCAGCACCAGGTCGCCCTCGTTCTCGCGGTCTTCCTCGTCCACCAGGATCACCATGCGGCCGGCACGGATCTCCTCGACGATGTCCTGCACGGGGGACAGCTGCACCGGGCTCATGTTTGCGCCTTCAGGGGCGCCACAGCGCCCAGCATGCGCTCGACGTAGCGCGCGATCAGGTCGATTTCCAGGTTGACCCGGCTGCCGGGTTCCAGTGCATGCAGCGCGGTGTTGTCCATGGTGTGGGGGATCAGGTTGATGCTGATCTGCGCGCCTTCGGCCATGTCCGCCACGGCGTTCACCGTGAGGCTCACGCCGTTGACCGTGATCGAGCCCTTGTAGGCCAGGTATTTGGCCAGCGACAGCGGCGCCAGGATGCGCAGCTCGATGCTTTCGCCCACCGCGGCGATGTGGCTGACGGTGCCGACGCCGTCCACGTGGCCGGCCACGATGTGGCCGCCCAGCCGGTCGTGCGCGCGCAGCGCCTTTTCCAGGTTGATGGGACCTGATTCGGCCAGCCCGGCCGTCTTGGACAGCGATTCGGCCGAGACGTCCACGGTGAAGCGGGATGCGCCAGCGTCGAAGGTTGTGACGGTCATGCAGGCGCCGTTCAAGGCGATGCTGTCGCCCAGCGCCACGTCGTCCAGATAGCCCGTGGGCGCCTGCACCGTGAGGCGCTTGCCGAATTGGGAGGCGGTGGAGTCGGCGCCGCTGCCGAGATCGTGCACGGCGGCGATGCGCCCCACGCCGGTGATGATGCCGGTGAACATGGCGCTATTTTCGCAGGGATTGGGAGCGGCCCCTAAAAGCGGTCCCGCCCATGCGCGCGGGCGATCACCCGCAGGTCGGCGCCGATGCGCTCCACCGAGTGGAAATCCAGTGCCGGCGCCGCGTCCAGCGAAGCGAGCGGCCCGAATTCGGCCAGCGACCGGCCCTGGCCGAGCAGCCTGGGCGCCAGGTACACCAGGAATTCATCCACCAGGCCCTCGCGCACAAAAGAACCGTTGAGCTTGTGCCCGGCTTCCAGGTGCAGCTCGCCGACCTCGCGGCTGGCCAGGTCGGCCAGCATCCCGGCCAGGTCCACCTTGCCGCCCGGGCCGGGCAGGGCGACGACCTGCGCCCCGCGGGCCTCCAGGCTGGCGCGGCGCGCGGTGTCGCCGCCAGCGGTGTAGATGAAGACGCGGCGGCCGGGCTGGAACAGCCGGGCGCCGGGCGGCGTTTCCAGCCGGCTGTCCACCACCACCAGCGGCGGCTGGTGCGCCACCGGTGCCAGCCGCACCGTCAGCAGCGGGTCGTCTTCCAGCACCGTGCCGATGCCGGTCAGCAGCGCGCCGGCGCGGGCGCGCCAGGCGTGGCCATCGGCCCGGGCCGCTTCGCCGGTGATCCACTGGCTCTGGCCGTTGTCCAGGGCCGTGCGGCCGTCCAGCGAGGCGGCCACCTTCATCCGCACCCAGGGCGTGCCGCGCACCATGCGGCTGAAAAAGCCGATGTTCAGTTCGCGCGAGGCCTCAGCGCCCGGACCCGTTTGCACTTCGATGGCGGCGGCACGCAGCCGAGCGAAGCCCTGGCCGGCGACGCGCTGGTTGGGGTCGGCCAGCGAAGCCACCACCCGCCCGATGCCGGCGGCGATGAGCGCGTCGCAGCAGGGGCCGGTGCGGCCGTGGTGGGAGCAGGGCTCGAGCGTCACGTAGGCGGTGGCGCCGCGCACGTCCTGCCCCCGCGCCGCGGCGTCGCGCAGCGCCATGACTTCGGCATGCGCCTGGCCGGCGGCCTGGGTGTGGCCCTGCCCGAGCACCGTGCGGCCGTCGGCCGCCACCAGCACGCAGCCGACGCGCGGATTGGGCTCCGACAGCCCGATGGCCCGGGCGGCAAGGGCCAGGGCCTGCGGCATGAAGAGGTCGCTGTCGGTCATGGAGGAAGGGATTGTGGGCAGGATTTTGCGAAATGGACATTAAGCCCAGCCATTCGGCCACCTCATCCGACCGGCCGTCGGTCCCCGGATGCCGTGGCACGAACGGCTGACTAGAGTCCAGCCTACCGCAAGAGCGGGGTGAGGAGCATGCATGCGAAGGTGGAGCAACCGGGGGTTCACGCTGATCGAGTTGATGATCGTTGTCGGGATCGTTGCCATCCTGGCGAGCGTCGCCTTTCCGGGCTACAAACAGCACGTCGTCAAGGGCAACCGCCGCGCCGCGCAGGCGCAGATGATGGAAATCGCGAACCGCGAGCAGCAATACCTTCTTGCCAACCGCAGCTTCGCGAGCAAGACCGCCCTCGAAGGCACCGGCTACGGGCTGCCCGCCGAAGTCAGCAGGTGGTACACCTACGACATCGCCACGGCGACGAACCCGCCGGCCTACACCATCACCTTCACGGCGACCACCAGCCAAAGCAGCGACGGCGACTTGAGCCTCAACAGCGAGGGCGGCAAGGCATGCAGCATCTGCAGCGCCGTGTCGGACAAATGGTGAGAGGCATGAAGCGGCTGCGGGGCACCACGATGATCGAGGTGCTGGTCACGATCATCATCATCGCGTTCGGACTGCTCGGAATGGCCGGACTGCAGGTGCGCATGCAGGCTTCGGAATTCGAAGCGTACCAGCGCAGCCAGGCACTGCTGCTGCTGGAAGACATGGCGAGCCGGATCGCGGTGAACCGCAACAACGCCGCCTCCTATGTGACGGGAAATACCGCACCGATCGGCCGCCCGGAGCAGGACTGCTCCACCTTGTCGAGCACCTCCACCGTCCAGCGCGACCTGAAGGAGTGGTGCAACGCCTTGCAGGGTGCCAGCGAAACCGCGGGCACGGGGACAGCCGCGGAGAAGAACCGGGGCGCGATGGTCGGCGGCCGCGGCTGCATCGAAAGCGTGGGAGGGGATTACATGGTGACCGTCGCCTGGCAGGGTTTGACGCCGATCACCGCGCCACCCAGCTCGGTGGCGTGCGGAATCAACAACTATGACGGCCCTTCCGGCGCCGCATGCTCGTCCGACAAATGCAGGCGCACGGTCACCACCGTCGTGCGCATCGCCACACTCTGAGACCGACATGAAAGCTGCATTGTTCACCCGAACCGCGCGGCGCGCCCGGCAGGACGGCTTCACGCTGGTGGAGCTCATGGTGGGCATGGCGCTGGGCCTGTTCATCCTGCTGGCGTTGGTCACCTTGCTGATCAACGTGAACCGCAACAACAGCGAGATGAGCCGCAGCAACAACGTCATCGAGAACGGGCGCTTCGCGTTGCAGCTGCTCTCCACCGACGTGGCGCACGGCGGATTTCTCGGCGGCTACGTTCCCAACTTTGACGACCTGACCTATTCGGGTGCGCCGCAGCTGGTGCCGGCCACGACGATCACCGACGCCGCCCAGCAGGTGCCCTCCAGCGTGCCCGATCCCTGTGTCGCGTACGCAAGCTGGGACGAGGTCTACAAGAGAAATCTCGTCGGCATCCCGGTGCAGGTGCACGACGTGAGCAGCCCGTCGTCGTCCTGGACGCCGCCGGTCTGCTCCGGCAGGCTGAGCAGCCCCAAGCCGAAGGCGAACACCGACGTCCTTTTCATCAGGCACCTGGAAAACCAGGCGTGCACACCGGGTGCCACCGGCTGCCTTGCAAGCGGCGAGGTGTATTTCCAGGCACCCCGATGCACCACCACCGCGGCGGCCGGCTACACGACGCAGCAAAGCGCGCTTGGCGCGAACAACGCGTTCCTGCTGGCGACCAGTGCCTCCAACGACAACACCACCTTCAACCTGCGGCAGCGCAACTGCACGTCGGCCAACGAGGTCAGGAAGTTCGTGTCGAACATGTACTACGTGCGCGACTACGCGGTCACGTCGGGCGACGGAATTCCGACGCTGATGCGCTCGCAGTTCAGCGGAGGAACGCATGCAGCGGCGGAAGCCATCGTCGAGGGCATCGAAGGGTTTCGCGCGGAGCTCGGCATCGACAACGTGAGCGATTTCGGCACGACCTTGGGCTCGCAGTCCGTGTCCGGATCGACCGTTGCCGGGCCGACCGGCGGTTCCTCCCATCTCGACGCCATCGCCTGGGCCAATTCGACCGTCCTGACTTCACCGACCAACCGGGGCGACGGCCTGCCGGACGGCAGCTATGTCCAGTGCTCCTCCGGCTCCCCGTGCACCCCCTACCAGCTGATGAACGCGGTGGCGGTGAAGCTGCATGTGCTTGCGCGCAGCGATTCCAAAACTCCCGGGCACACGGACGCGAAGGTCTACTGCCTCGGCAGCAATTGCCCAGCCCCGACGTACACGACGTGCCCGTCGGGGGGCGCGAATCCGCAGCCGCTGCTTGGGCCGTTTTGCGACGGATACAAGCGGCACCTGTTCACCCGGACGGTGCGGCTGACGAATGTCTCAATGCGGCGAGAGACGCCATGAACGGCGCACGGCAACGCGCGAGTCGCACCCGCCAGCGGGGCACGATGCTGATCATCGGCCTGATCATGCTCGTGCTCATCACCTTGATCGTGCTCAACGCTTTCAACATGAGTTCTTCCAACCTGAAAGCGGTCGGCAACATGCAGATGCGCGACGAGGCCGTTGCGGCCACCAACCAGGTGATCGAGCGTATCGTCAGCTCCCCGTTCGCGATCGCGCCGCAGGCGGAGTCGCTCAACGTGGACATCAACAAGGATGGCGTCAACGACTTCGTGATTGCAGTCGCCAGGCCAACCTGCACGCGCGCCTGGGTTGCCTCCACAGCCGATCCCAGCGACGGGGAGCTTGGCCCCGGCATGTCCAGTGTTTCGACCTGGAATACCGAATGGGACATCTCCGCAACCGCGACGGACGTCGGTTCCGGCTCGGGCGCCTCCGTGACGATCCGCCAGGGCGTGCGCGTGCTGCTGACCGAAGCCCAGAAGAATGCCTCCTGCCTCTGATGCAAGGACCACTGCCATGAAAACATCCATCCTGAAACGATCGCTGGCCTTGGTGGCCCTGCTTTTGACGGTGACCACGGCGCAGGCGGAGGACATCGATCTGTTCGTCGGAACCCGGGCGACTTCGGGTGGCCAGCCGAACGTATTGTTCGTCGTCGACAACACCGCCAACTGGTCCTCTCCCTTCACGGCGGAGAAGACGGCTTTGGTCAACACGTTCTCCAGCCTGACCACGGGCACGTTCAACATCGGCATGATGATGTTCACCGAAACCGGTGGCGGCAATTCGGGCGACGACGGCGCATACGTGCGCGCCGCCGTCCGGGAAATGAACGCGACGAACAAGTCGCTGTATGCGGCCATGATCAACGCGCTGGATGTAGGCAACGACAAGTCCAACAGCGGCAAGGTCGGCAAGGCCATGCAGGAGGCGTATCTTTACTTCGCGGGGCTTGCGCCGTATGCCGGCAACGGGAAGGCGAAGGCGGACTACACGGGGAACCTCACCACCCGCGTGACGCCGGCGGCATTGCGGGCAGTCTGGGCCTTGCCGGGCAACGCGCTGAACTCTGTCAACGCCACAAGATACAACCCGCCTGCCAGTGCGGCGACTTGCGGCGGCAAGAACTACATCATCTACATCAGCAATGGTGCCGCGCAGGACAGCACGTCGGACACTACAGCTTCCACCCGGGCGTTGAGCGCGCTCGGGGGAAACACCGCGGAAATCAGCATCAGCCCCTCCGGCTCGGCGGAGAACCCGGCCGACGAGTGGGCGCGCTTCATGAAGGCAAGCTCTCTCGGGATCACGGTCTATACCATCGACGTGAACAAGGTGACGACCGGCCAGGGGCCCGGCTGGACCGCGCTGCTCAAGAGCATGGCGCAGCAAAGCGGCGGCACGTACTACGACGTGGCCGGAAGCGTTTCCGGCATCGAAGAAGCCGTCGGCAGCATCCTCTCGGAAATCCAGTCGGTCAACAGCGTGTTCGCCTCGGTCAGCCTGCCGGTGAGCGTGAACACGCAGGGAACCTACCTGAACCAGGTCTTCGTCGGCATGTTTCGCCCGGACCCCGATGCCAACCCGCGGTGGGCGGGAAACCTCAAGCAGTACCAGCTCGGTTATATCGGCACGGACCTGAAGATGCTGGATGCAGACAGCAGGGCCGCCATCAACAACCAGACCGGGTTCATCACGGAGTGCGCCCGCAGCTTCTGGACGCCGACCACCACCAACACCCTGTGGAGCAACAAGAGTTGGCAGCAAGGAACAACCTTCTGCATTCCGCCATCCGGCTCGGCGAGCGATCTGTACAAGGCATCTGATTTCCCTGACGGAAACATCGTGGAGAAGGGCGGGGAAGGGTACAAGCTGCGCCAGCAGACCACACGGGTGGTGAAGACCTGCGGCAGCACCATGGCGACCTGCGCTTCCTCCGCGTCCCTGGCCGACTTCAGCAGCAGCAGCGTCAGCGCGGCCCAGCTCGGAGCGGCGAGCACCACGGAACGCGACAACATCATCAACTGGGTCAAAGGCGTGGATGTCCAAAGCGCCAACGCCGGCACCGGCGCGGCAACCGGTACGTTGCGCCGGGATGTCCACGGCGACGTGGTGCATTCGCGGCCGGTCGCCGTCAATTTAGGCACGGACAACGCGCCGCAGGTGGCGGTGTTCTACGGTGCCAACGATGGGTTGCTGCGCGCAGTGAACGGCAACAAGACCGATGCGATCGGCAGCGTCCCGGCCGGCGGGGAAATGTGGGCTTTCGCCCCGCCCGAGTTCTACGGCAAATTCGAGCGCCTCTACACCAACGCGGCGTCCGACCGGATCAGCTATCCCGGCGGTCCTTCCGGCGGCTCGCCCAAGGGCTATGGAATGGACGGCCCGATCACGGCGTTCAAAGGCACCATCGGCGGCGTTTCCAAGACCTTCATCTACGCCAGCATGCGCCGCGGCGGCAACGCCATTTACGCTTTCGATGTCAGCAACACGCTAACCACACCCGCCAGTCCGACCTTCAAGTGGAAGATCGGCTGCGCGAGCACGGGAAGCGCCGATTGCAGCACCGGCATGAGCGGCATCGGGCAGACCTGGTCGTCACCCAAGCTGTTCACCACGGCGGGCTACGGCTCCGGTGCTTCTCCGCTCCTGATCTTCGGCGGCGGCTACGACACCTGCGAGGACAGCGATCCCCATACCTGCAACGCCAGCGGCTACACGTCCAAAGGTGCGGCTGTGTACGTCGTTGACGCGAACACCGGCACGGTGGTCAAGACCTTCAGCACCGGCAACAACCGGGGCATCATCGCCGACGTCACGCTCGTGCGCGACAGCGCGGGGCAGGCGCTCTACGGATACACCTCTGACTTGGGCGGCAATGTCTACCGGATCACGTTCGACAGCGCCGGCTCTTCGAGCTGGACCATGACGCGCATTGCCGCGCTGGGCTGCGCGACCACCTCCACCTGCACCACCAACCGCAAGTTCATGTTCGCTCCCAGCGTGGTGGCGGTGAGCGGCGGCTACGACATCATGCTGGGGTCCGGGGACCGGGAGAAGCCCCTGGTGTCCTATACGGCCGCATCTGCGGCGACTAACTATTTCTTCATGTTCAAGGACCAGCCGGCGTCCGCGGCGGCGGATTACCCGGGAACCGCCGATTGCGGCACGGCGGTGATCTGCCTGGCCTCGCTCTACGGCATCACGACCACCGACACGCCCACAACGGACCAGCTGGCGACGAAAAAGGGATGGTATCTGGGGCTCAATTCCACCGAGCAGGTGGTGACCTCCGCCCTCACCATCTTCGGTGTGGTGACGTTCAGCACCCATCAGCCCCAAGGCACCAGTTCCGGGACGACTTGCACGACAACCGGCCTGGGAACCAGCCGTGTCTACAACGTCAGCTACCTGAATGCCGCGTCGGCCAACGGCACCACCAGCCGCTACGAGCACTTGTCCGGCGATGGTCTTCCGCCCTCTCCGGTGGGCGGGATGGTCACGCTGACCAGCGGGCAGAATGGGGCTGCCGGCGAAGTCACCGTTCCCTTCTGCATCGGCTGCAGCAAGGAGTCGCCGCTGGAAGGAAAGCAGCCGACTTCCACCGGCTCGGTCGTCCGGCCCAAAGGCCGCCTCTACTGGTACATCCAGAAGTAGGCCATGAGCAAGCAGGTCTGTTGCCGGCGGGTGGTGCGTTCGAATCGATCGAAGGGGTTTACGCTTGTCGAATTGCTGGTGACGATCGCCATTCTGGCGGTCCTCACCGCGGTGGCGGTGCCTTCCTTCAACAGCGCCTTCCTCAGCAACAAGCTGGCCGGGTATGCGAACAGCTTTTCAGGCAGCGTGCAGACGGCCCGTGGAGAGGCGATCAAGCGCAACCTGCCGGTGGTCATGTGCCGCTCGGCGAACGGGACCAGCTGCGCGGGCTCCGGCGACTGGCAGCAGGGCTGGATCGTCTACGTGGACACCAACCAGAACAGCGCGCTGGACACCGGAGAGCCTGTGATCCAGAAGCGCGAGGCGCTCTCGTCGGACTACAAGTTCACCGCGGAGAGCGGCACCTACGTGATGGCGTTCCAGGCCACGGGGGGGCTTGCCGCGCAAGCGGTCGTGCATCTTTGCAAGGAGGCGGGCTCCCAGGAGAGGAAGCTCACGGTCTCATTGACGGGACGCATGAGCGTGGAGAAGCCGACGGCCAGCGCCTGCCCCTGGAGCTGAAGGCGGCAAAAGGTCACCGGAATCCTGCCAAGGCAGCACTGAGCCCGCGCGGCGCAACCGATATCGTAGGTCTTCAGAAGGGGAGACTTACATGCCGGTCAAATCAATCAGCGGATCGCCCACCATCCGCCGGTCGCGCGGATTTTCATTGTTCGAAATGCTTGTGGTGGTCGCGATCACCGCGATCCTGCTGGCGACCGCGGGGCCCGCGCTCGGAACGGCGGTCGATGGCATGAAAGCCACCAGCTTCGCCAACATGTTCGTCGCGCAGCTGCAGCTCGCGCGCAGCGAAGCCATCAAGCGCAACCACCGGGTGGTCGCGTGCAGGTCGGCGGGCGGCGTGAACTGCGCCAGCGCGGGCGGCTGGGAGCAGGGCTGGATCGTGTTCGACGACGCAAACAACAACGGGCTGCGCGACGACGGCGAACTGCTGCTCCAGCGGGTCGATCCCTTGCCCGCGGGGTGGCGCATCTCCGGCAACCAGAACGTCAGCCGCTACATTTCGTTCGAACCCAGCGGCGAAACCCGGCTGGCGTCGGGCGCTTTCCAGGCGGGGACCATCACGGTCTGCCGCGAGCAGTCCACAGCGAGCGAAGCCCGCCAGATCATCATCAACGCCGTGGGCCGCCCGCGCATCCAGAAAAGCACGGTCGCAAGCTGCGCCTGAGCCCGTCCGAGTCCTACTTGCGGATCTCGTCCACCACCGCCCGGAATTCGTCCACGTCCTCGAAACTGCGATAAACGCTGGCGAAGCGCACGTAGGCCACCTTGTCCAGCTTCTTGAGTTCGCGCATCACCAGCTCGCCGATGCGCGAACTGGGCACTTCGCGCGCACCCAGGTTCAGCAGCTTCTCCTCCATGCGCTCCACCGCCGCGTCGACCTGCTCGGTGCTGACCGGGCGCTTGCGCAGCGCCAGGTTCATGGAGGCGAGCAGCTTGGCGCGCTCGTAGTCGATGCGCCGGCCGTCCTTCTTCACCACCGCGGGGAAATTGACGTCCGGCCGCTCGTAGGTGGTGAAGCGCTTCTCGCAGTCAGCGCACTGGCGCCGCCGGCGGATGAAGTCCCCGTCCTCGGCCACGCGTGTTTCCACCACCTGGGTGTCGGCGTTGCCGCAGAACGGGCACCTCATGTCAGCGGCCTCTCATCATTTGTAGACAGGGAAACGGCTGGTGAGCGCGTTCACCTTCTCGCGCACCGCCGCGATGTGCGCGGCGTCGCGCGGGTTCTCCAGCACGTCGGCCACCAGGTTGGCCGTCATGCGCGCTTCTTCTTCCTTGAAGCCGCGCGTGGTCAGCGCGGGCGTGCCCAGGCGCACCCCGCTGGTCACCATCGGCTTTTCGGGGTCGTTCGGGATGGCGTTCTTGTTGATCGTCATGTGCGCGTCGCCCAGCACCGCCTCGGCTTCCTTGCCGGTGATGCCCTTGGGGCGCAGGTCGACCAGCATCACGTGGCTTTCGGTGCGGCCGCTGACGATGCGCAGGCCGCGCTGCACCAGGGTTTCGGCGACCACCTGGGCGTTCTTCACCACCTGCTGCTGGTAGGTCTTGAAGCCGGGCTCCAGCGCTTCCTTGAAGGCAATTGCCTTGGCGGCGATCACGTGCATCAGCGGGCCGCCCTGCAGGCCGGGGAAGATGGCGCTGTTGATCGCCTTCTCGTGCTGCGACTTCATGAGGATGAGGCCGCCGCGCGGGCCGCGCAGGCTCTTGTGGGTGGTGGAAGTCACGATGTCGGCGTGCGGCACCGGGTTGGGGTACACGCCCGCGGCGATAAGGCCGGCGTAGTGCGCCATGTCCACCATGAAGACGGCACCGATGTCTTTCGCCACCTTGGCGAAGCGCTCGAAGTCGATGCGCAGCGAATAGGCAGAGGCGCCGGCGATGATCAGCTTGGGCTTGTGTTCGTGCGCCTTGCGCTCCATGGCGTCGTAATCGATGGCTTCGCTGGCGTCCAGGCCGTAGCTCACCACGTTGAACCACTTGCCGCTCATGTTCAGCGGCATTCCGTGGGTGAGGTGGCCGCCTTCGGCCAAGCTCATGCCCATGATGGTGTCGCCGGGGTTCAGGAAGGCCAGGAACACGGCCTCGTTGGCCTGGGCGCCGGAATGCGGCTGCACGTTGGCGGCCTCGGCGCCGAACACCTGCTTGATGCGCTCGATGGCGAGCCGCTCGACCACGTCGACGTTCTCGCAGCCGCCGTAGTAGCGCTTGCCGGGATAGCCCTCGGCGTACTTGTTGGTCAGCTGGGTGCCCTGGGCGGCCATGACGGCCGGCGAGGCGTAGTTCTCGCTGGCGATCAGCTCGATGTGCTCTTCCTGGCGCTTGTTTTCGGCCTGGATGGCGGCCCAGGTTTCCGGGTCGGCCTGTTCGATGAGGATATTGCGTTGGTACATGCGGCAGTCCTTCTAGCGGATGGTTCCCTGTGTCGAAACAGGGCTGCCCAGGCGAACGGCTGAACGCCGGCGCGGTGGCCGGCGGCACGCTTCCCAGTGGTTGGGCGGGAGACGAACTCCCGCAAAGGATCCACTTCGGCGCCGGGGAAAACGCTGCCGGGCGCCTATCGCCAGTCGCGTACCGCGCTAGTTTAGCCCACGCGGTGCGGCAGGCCGCGGTTCAGGAAATGATGGCGGAAGGGGCTTGTTCTTCCGCGGCCGGCGCTGGCTTGGCCGGGATCACGGCGCGCAGCGTGGGCTGGGGCGCCGGGTTGGCCAGCGGCACGGCGCGGCCAGTTGCCACCTGCTGCAGGCGGGCATGCTCGGCCATGACCTTGTCGGCATAGCCGCCGTCCTCCTGCAGGTTGGCGGCGCCCACGTAGAACTTCAGGCCGGCCTGAACCGAACCGGCGCGCTGGATGCATTCCTGCAGCACTTTCACGCCCACCCGCAGGTTGGTCACCGGGTCGAATGCGGCCAGCTTGCCGCCGAAGTTCTCGTACTTGTCGCTGTGCACGCCGGTCATCACCTGCATCAGGCCCTGGGCGCCGACGGCGCTCTGGGCGAACGGGTTGAAGCCGGACTCCACCGCCATCACAGCCAGGATCAGCGTCGGGTCCATCTTCAGGCGCGAGCCGGTCTCGTAGGCTTCCGCCACCAGGGCGCTGAGCGGCTCGGGGGCGACGCGGTATTTCTTGCTGAGCCAATAGGCGACGGCGGCCTGCTGCTTGGGCAGTTCCGTGGGATTGAGCGCGGTGGTCCGGTCGATGGCCTCCAGGTCGGGGACCAGGCCCAGGGCCTGCACCTGGCGCTCGTGCAGCCAGGCCACGAGCCGCGACTCGCCGGTCTGGCGCAGGTCGGGCCGCGCCACCAGGGTGATTGCACAGAACACCACCAGCAGCCCCAGCAGGGCGAAGCCGTTGTGCGTGATTTCGAAAAAACCTTCAGCGACGTCGGCGGCGAAATTCCGCAGGCCGCTGGCCAGTTTTCCTAACGCTGTCATAGCACTTCCTTTCTACGCGCGGACGTGCATCGGATGCCGCAAGGGGCACTGGATGCGCGATTCCTCGTTTTGATTGGTACGCCGTCGAGACGGCAGGCGCTTCTCCGCAAAGAAGCCCCGCAGCGGTTTCGACCTAGCCGGGTTCGGCAGCGGGCAAGAGACGTCCCCGGTACGTATGCCAGGAACGGGTGAATTCTAGGAGGCCTTCTCATACAAGGTCAAGAATATCGAAGATGCATCTTATACGATTTATTGCATGTTGTTGCCAAATTCCATCCGGGACCCTCTAACTCATGGACGTTGCCTTCGGCGGCGTCAAGCCAAGCCGCGTTATCGCGCCGCGCTGGGTCATTGAAAAGACGGATTGGAAATGCGCCTGGCGGCGCACTATCGTTGCCAAGCCTGAGCGATCAGGCGTCCGCCGGTAGGGCCGCAGGCAACTGCGGTAGCCCCGGCTCCATGTGGAGGCAATCATTGCCTTCCGCGCGATGGGTGTTCCCCGTTGCGTCCCTTGTTGCAGGCCTTGTGCCCGCAACCAGCCCGGCAGGTGCTTCAGGCGTGTGCCGGGCTACTTACTTGTGCATGCGAAAACGCTCCGGACAGGCCCCGCGCACCGCCTGCGCGCATTAGCGGCGAGAATAGCGGCTTGCCCCCGCCTGGGGGCTTGTCTATTTCAAAAGCACCATTGCCCGTGAGCACCCTGAAATCCCCCGATACTTCCTCGCTGGACCAACTGACCGGCGGGGCGTTCTCCGCCCCGACATCCGGCGAGCGCGCCTCCCGTGTCCGTGATTGGCTGGCGACCCAGCCCACCCTGGAACAGATGCACGAGGTGTTCCGCGAGCTGAGCGCGCGCGACAAGGGCGCCGCGCGGCCCCTGCGCGAAAAGCTCGATGAACTCAAGCGCGCCAAGGGCCAGGAGATCATCGCCGCCGAATGGGCCGAGAAGGCGCGCGCGCTGCTTGGCCAATCCAAGCTGAACATCGCCGATGCGCTTGCGTGGCAGCGCGACGCGGCCAAGGCCGGAGCGCCTCTCAGCCGCGAGCCGCTGGCCGCGCTGAAGGCCGAACTGGCCGAACGCGTCAAGGGCATCGAGGACATGCAGCACCGGGTGCAGGTGCAGCGCGAAGCCGCGGTGCTGCTCGCGCAGCGCATCGAGGTGCTGTCCACCAAGTCGTGGAGCGAGGCCCAGGCCGCCACCGAGGCGCTGGGAACCGACATCGGCGAATGGCAGGCGCAGGCCCAGGCCTTGATCGCCGACCCCAACTGGGCCAGTGTCGATCCCAAGTTCCCGCCGCTGCTGGAGGCCTCGCGCAACCAGCTGCAGGTGGTGTGGGACGCTTTCCAGAGCGCGGTGGCGCAGGCGGCGGCCGCGGCGGAGAACGCCGAGGCGCCGCTGCCGCCCGTGCCCGTGTGGGCCGACGAGCTGCGCCAGGCGCGTGGCCTGCCGGCGGAGCCGGCCTCGCCCAAGCCCGCCAGGCCGCCCAAGCCGCAGGTCGCGCCCGAGCTGCGGGAGAAGGCCACCCAGGCGGTGACCGAAGCACTGGCCAAGCTGGAGCAGGAAGTCGGGCAGGGCCACGGCAAGGCCAGCGCCGGCGCGGCGAATGCGCTGCGCAACGCGCTGAAGGAACACGGCAAGCTGATCGACGAGAAGCTGGAAGGCCAGGTCCATGCGGCGATCGCGGCGGCCACCGAACTCGAAGGCTGGCAGCGCTGGCGCGCCGACCAGCTGCGCCAGGAGCTGGTGGCGCAGGCCGAGGCGCTGTTCGAAGCGGTGCCGGTGGGCGGCAAGGACAAAGGGCCGGCGGCCGCTGAAGGCGACGCCGCGGCACCGGCCGCGGATGCGGCGGGAACGGTGGGCGAAGCGCCTGCCGCCGCTGAAACGGCAGCCAATGAGAGCCCCGCGGAGCAGACGCCACAGGCGGCGGCTGCTGACGACCATGCTGAAGCCGGCACGCAGGCGACTGACACCGCGGCCGAGACGGCCACGGCGCCTGCCGAAACTGCCGCTGCAGAGGCATCTGCCGCAGACCTGCCTGCCGCTGACGCGCCTGCCGTTGAAGCACCCGCTGCCGAAGCAACTGCCCCTGCGGCAATCGCCGCCGAAACGCCCGCTGCTGAAGGATCTGCAACCGAAGCCCCCGCCGCAGACGCGCCCGCTTCGAACGCACCGGCCGCAGAGGCACCAGTCATTGCCAGGCCGCCCCGGAAATCCGGCCGTCGCCAGCAGGGCGCGCCGGCCGCCGGCGTGGTGCTCAAGCCGCGCTACGGCGGCCGCAAGATGCAGGAAACCCTGCGCAACCTGCGCGAGCAGTGGAAGCAGGTGGACCAGGGCGGCCCGCCCAACCACGGGCTGTGGAAGCGCTTTGACGAAGCCTGCAACCGTGCCTATGAAGTGGTGCAGGCCTGGCTCGACAAGGTCAAGGCCGAAGCGGCCGAGAACCGCGGCAAGCGGCTGGCATTGATCGAGGAGGTCAATGCATGGGCCCAGGCGCACGCCAACGCGGCCGACGGCGACTGGAAGGCCGTGAACCGCGCGCTGCACCAGTTCAGCGACCGCTGGCGCGATGCCGGCCACTTGAGCGAGAAAGCCTTCGCCGAGCTGCAGCCGCAGTGGAAGAAAGCCATGGACGCCGCCGGCGGCACCATGGCCGCCGCGCAGAAGGCCAGCTTGGACCGGCGCAACGCCATGATCGAGGAAGCGAAGGTGCTGGGCGCCGCGCCGCAGCTGCGCATCGACGCCGTCAAGGCGCTGCAGCAGCGTTGGCAGATGGAGGCGCAGTCGGTGCCGCTGGACCGCAAGCACGAGCAGAAGCTGTGGGACGCGTTCCGCAAGCCCATCGACGACGCGTTCCAGCGCAAGACGGTGGAGCGCGAAAAGGCCAGTTCGGCCATGAGCGATCACGACCGGGCGGTGCTGGAGGCTTCCAAGGCGCTGGATGCGGCGACGTCCAGTGGCGACGCGCAGAAGATCCGCGTCGCGCTGGCCGCACTGGAGCAGGCGACGCGCGCCGCGCCTGCGGCCGGCGGCAAGCCGCAGCCCGGCGC
>NZ_JACCWG010000222.1 GCF_013697775.1 Ramlibacter sp.
AGCACGACCTGGCGGTCGAAGTCGATGTCGCTCACTTCGAGGCCGGCGATCTCCATGCGCCGGATGCCGGTGGCGTACAGCACTTCCATCATCGCCCGGTCGCGCAGGCCGATGGGCTCGCCGATCGCCGCCAGCGCCATGATGCGATCGACTTCCTCCACCGTGAGCACCGCCTGCGGCAGCCGCTTGATCTTGCGCGGCAGGTCGATGTCGGCCGCAGGATTCGCGGGGATTTCGCCTTCGCGCGTGAGCCACTTGAAGAAGCCGCGCAGCGGCGTGATCTTGCTGCGCCGGCTGGAGGTGGACAGCGGCTCGCCGTCGCGCTTCCTGTAGTGGAACAGCCAGCGCTGGTAGCGCTCCAGCACCGCGCGGCTGACCTGCTGCGGGTGCGTCACGCCGCGCGCATCGGCCCACAGGATGAAGTCGCGCACGTAGCGCTCGGCGCTGTAGCGGCCCTGTTCGGTGTAGCCCTTCACGCCCAGGTGTTCGAGGTAGCGGCGCATCGCGGCGAACAGGCCGCGCAGATCGGCCGGCGCACCGCCGATGTGGCGCGCATCGAAGCTCATGAACTTGCGCCGCGTGCTGGGCTTGTAGGTGTACGGGCGGGTGCCGGTTTTCATGGGCGGGCAACGGGCGATGCGGCTACGACGCGGCTAAGACAGGAAGTCGCGCCGCCCTTGTTATGCGTTTTTCTGCTCGTGCGATTCGAATCACCCGCAGCGCCAGCACTGGCGCGGCTTTGCGGCTGATTCACCCACCCCGACCGACCCCCGACCAGGGGCCGACCAAAGGCCGACCGGACCCCGACCGGATTGGCTTTGACCCCGACCGAAGGCGTTTGAACCCCGACCGCTTTGGCGTCGTAGGCGTGCTTAGTCATCGCCGTCCAGCGCCTCGGGGTCGATCAGGCCGTTGACGTGCGCGCCGTCATCGCCCGCCGCGTCGTACACCAGCTCGTAGTCGCAGGCCAGACCCCGCCGATGCAACGCGACGTATTCGAGTTCGACCAGCCGCGCCAGGTGGACCTTGAGCTGCGTGTCCCCCCAGCTGATCGCCTCGCGCAGCTCGCGCCGCGTGAAGCGCAATTGCTTTTGCAAGAGCTTGGCTTCCTCGCAGCGCGCGCGCACCCAGGCGTGCAGCAGCACGAGCAGCTTCCTGGTCTGCGGCGGCAGCTCGTCCAGCGTGCGGCCCAACACGGCGTGCGCGACCTGGTTGGCAAGCCGGATGTCCTGCTTGGTCACTTCGATGTAGCGCAGCACCTGGCCGGCGTGCTCCACGCTTTTGACCTCGCGCTGGTGCTGGTGCAGCAGGGCCACCGCGTTGATGAGGGTGAGGTACTTCATGTGATCGCGCCGCGTGCGCGTCTTGCTCGCCAGGAAGGTCAGGCGCTGCGCGTAGGGGTTGACCACGTGCACACCGGCCAGCAGGCGCTGCGCGTTGTGGTGCAGCTGCGCAAGCTGCTCGCGGCCGGCCGCCTGCAACAGGCCCTGCAGGGTCTGCTTGTCTCGCTGGCGCGCGTGGATGGCCGCCGTCTGCTCGCAGCTCTCGTTGACCGACAGGACCAGGCAGCGGTTCAGCAGCTCCTCGTCGACGTCGATCGCCGTGGTGGTGAGCATCAGCATCACCGGGCCGCGCACGGTGTATTGCTTGGTCGTGAGGTTGCCGGTGCTCTCGTCCTTGGCGGTGGACGCGATCGTGAGTTCGCCATCGGACTGCAACAGCTTGAGCGCATACGCGGCCTGCCGCACGCCTTCTTCCTCGGCGATGGCCAGAATCTTGTGCGCCAGGTTGTTCTCGCCCAGGTAGTACAGGCTCTGGCCTGTCATCGCGCTGTAGCGGATGCGGTCTTCGGGCGGCACCAGGTTCAGCACGGCATCCATCAGCGCGCTCTTGCCGGCCGCGCTGGTGGACTGGATCAACACGGCCAAGGGCGCATCTAGTGTAGTGCGCGCGAATTAGTTAAACTTTCGCTCGAAGGCATACTCCGATGGCCAAGGGGGTGTGATGCCATGCGGGTCGCCAAGTCGATTGAGCTGGATGGGCAGACGCAGCAGGAGCTTC
>NZ_JACCWG010000223.1 GCF_013697775.1 Ramlibacter sp.
GAAGCTCCTGCTGCGTCTGCCCATCCAGCTCAATCGACTTGGCGACCCGCATGGCATCACACCCCCTTGGCCATCGGAGTATGCCTTCGAGCGAAAGTTTAACTAATTCGCGCGCACTACACTAGAGAACGCATCACCACCGACTGTTCGCCGTTGCGCGTGATGATCAATGGTTCGTGGTCTTCGCAAACGCGATTCATCGTCCGCGCAAGGTTTGCACGGGCTGAAGAGTAGGTAATGGCATCCATGGCAATCCTCCGGAGAAGTACGTTTTATTGTACAACTCAAGAAAAGGCCTATTCATCGTGAGCACAACCTGCGCCAATATCCACCAAGCGCGCACGCCACCGGTGGCGCGCCAACATCGCCTCTGCAAAGCCGCACGCGGGCGGGCCGTGGCGCGCAGTTGGACAGGGCGCCTGAGGCGGTTGGACGGACGGCAGGCGCGCCTTTGGCGCGCTTCGTGAACTGACTTCGCGGGGGCTGTTTGAACGGAGCGTTTGCTTTGCAAACGCGCAGTGAGTTCCCCCGCGCTGCCGTCCGTCCAACCGCCTCAGGTCTGCCGGCGGCAAAGCCGCCGGACGCCCTGTCCGCGCGACACGGCCCGCCCGCGTGCGGCTTTGCCGCGCGATCGCCGCAAGTCAATGCCGAAATGGGATGAACACCCAACCCACCCCAGCCAATTTGTCACGGACACACGCCCGAAGGATCAGCTACGCTCCGCCGCGGAGGAGCACCTGTGAAGCAGAACATCATTCGCGCCCTGGCGGCCATCGTCGCCGCGCTGGCGCCGGCAACCGTGCTGGCCCTGGGCATTTCCAGCCTGACGCCCCAAGGCGAGATCGCGCGCGTGCGCCAGGTGGTCGCCAAATTCGACGAGAGCGCCGTTGCCTTCGGCGACCCCAAGGCCCCGGCCCCGCTGTCCCTGTCGTGCAGCGACGCCCAGGCCACAAAGGGCACCGCCCGCTGGGTGAGCGACCGCGAATGGGCCTTCGATTTCGAGAACGACCTGCCGCCGGGCGTCAGCTGCCAGCTGCAGGTGCGCTCCGGCTTCAAGTCGCCAAAAGGTGCGGAACTGACTGCCGGCAACTGGCGCTTCAGCACCGGCGGGCCGTTCGTGCAGCAGATTCAACCCGGCGCCCACCAGCGCATCGACGAGGAACAATTCTTCGCGCTCAAACTCAACGGCGACGCCACTCTCGCCAGCGTGCGCGAGAACCTGTGGTGCTCCATCGAAGGACTGGGCGAGCGCGTGCCCGTGCGGCTGCTGGAAGGCGCACCGCGCGACGCGCTGCTGAAGTCGCTGAACTGGGACAAGGCTGCCAAAGACCAGCCGATGCGGCACGTCACCTTCGCCTGCAACCGCCGCTTCGCGGCCAATGCGCGGGTGCAGATCGTCTACGGCAAGGGCGTCGCCACGCCCAGCGGCGTGGCCAACGCCAGCGAAAAGCGCTTCAACTACCAGGTGCGCGAGCCCTTCGCCGCCAGCTTCAGCTGCGAGCGCGAGAACGCGCAGGCGCCCTGCCTGCCGATCCGCCCGATGTCGCTGGCGTTCAACGCGCCGGTGGCGCGCAAGCTGGCCGAGCAGATCGTGCTGAAGTCGGACAAGCAGCGCTTCAAGCCGGAGTTCGACGCGGCCGAGGGCGACGCCGACAGCCTGGTCAACGGCGTGACCTTCAAGCCGCTGTTTCCCGAGCAGGCCGCGCTGGTGCTGGAACTACCCAAAGACTTCAAGGACGCGGCCGGCCGGCCGCTGCGCAATGCCGACGGCTTTCCGCTGAAGCTCGCCACCGGGCCGATGCCGCCGCTGGCCAAGTTCGCTGCCACGCCGTTCGGCATCGTGGAACGCTTCGCCGAGCCCAAGGGCGAGCCGCTGCTGCCGATCACCTTGCGCAACGTGGAGCCGGCGCTGCGCGCCCAGGCCGCCACGCCCGGGCGCATCAGCGACATGCAGCCCAAGACCGATGCGGACATCATTGCCTGGTTCCGCAAGGTGCAGCGCTACAACGGCTGGCAGGTGGACCGCGCCGCCGCGCGCGCCGACGTCAAGGGTCCGCTGCCCAAGGCGCTGGAAGACAACGAGAAGGAATTCGTGCAGACGCGCATGGTGTCGCTGCTGGCCGGCCAGCCGAACGTGCGCACGCTGCAGGTGCCGCAGCCGGCCGGCAACGACCCGCGGCCGTTCGAAGTGGTGGGCATTCCGCTCGCGCCTGGCTTCCACGTGGTGGAGATCGCCTCGCCGATGCTGGGCAAGTCGCTGCTGGACGCGCGCCATGGCGAGCCGCGCACGATGTACGTGCGGACCTCGGCGCTGGTCACCAACCTGGGCGTGCACTTCAAGCTGGGCCGCGAGAACGCGCTGGCCTGGGTGACCACCTTGGACAAAGGCCAGGTGGTGCGCGGCGCCGCGGTGCGCGTGTCGGACTGCAACGGGCGCGAGCTCGCCACCGCCACCACCAACGCGCAGGGTATCGCGGAATTCAAGGGGCTGAATCCGCAGGCGCCGGCGTGCGCCACCGGCAACACCGCAGCTGGCGAAGGCGAAGGCGAGGAAGGCCGCCAGGCCTATTTCATCAGCGCGCGCGCCAAGGACGCGGGCGGCGTGGAGGACATGGCTTTCAGCTGGAGCGACTGGTACCGCGGCATCGAGCCGTGGCGCTTCAACGTGCCGACCAGCCGCGAAGCGCAGCCCGACGTGCGCGTGCACACGGTGATGGACCGCACGCTGCTGCGCGCCGGCGAAACCGTCTCGATGAAGCACCTGATCCGCAGCGAGACGCGCCGCGGCTTCGAGCTGCCCGGCGATCTGCCGAACGAACTCGCGATCACCCACACCGGCAGCGGCCAGCAGTTCACGCAGCCGATCGCCTGGCGCAAGACCGCCACCGGCGGCATGAGCGCGGAAAACCAGTTCGCCATTCCGCCGGCCGCCAAGCTGGGCGAGTACCAGGTGGAGCTGCGCGGCGGGCGCGGTGGCGGCTCGGGCGGCTTTCGCGTCGAGGAATTCCGCCTGCCGGTGCTGGAGGGCCGCATTGCGCCCAGCGAGAAAAAAGCGCTGGTGCAGCCCAAGGCCGTGCCCACCGACCTGCAGATCAACTACGTGTCCGGCGGCGGCGCGGCCAACCTGCCGGTGCGCGTGTCGGCGCTGGTGCGACGCAAGCCCCTGGCCTATGCGGACTACGCCGAGTTCAGCTTCGAGCCGCCGCGCGGCGCGCGCGAAGGGTCCACCAAAGGCGAGGAGGAAGCCAAGGCTTCGCAGGACGCCCGCGTGATCGCCGACAAGCTGCCGGTCACGCTGGACCGCAACGGCGCGGGCAAGCTGACGATTCCCGAAGTGCCTGTCGCCAGGCAGGCGCAGGAACTGCTGCTGGAAGCCAGCTACGCCGACCCCAACGGCGAGGTGCAGACGCTGCGCCACGTGGCCACGCTGTGGCCGACCGGTGTGGTGGCCGGCATCAAGACCGAGGGATGGGTGTCGGCCAAGCAGCAGATCGGCTTCCAGGCGCTGGCGCTGCAGCTCGATGGCAAGCCGGCCGCGGGCGTGTCGATGGAAGTCAAAGCGGTGGCGCGCGTGGTCACCACCAGCCGCAAGCGCATGGTCGGCGGCTTCTACACCTACGACAACAAGACCGAGGTGAAGGACCTGGGCAAGGTGTGCGGCGGCAAGAGCGACGCGCGCGGCCTGCTGCTGTGCGAAGCCAAGCTGGGTGAGCCCGGCGAGGTGGAACTGGTCGTCACCGCCACCGACGCCGAGGGCAAGACGGCAATTGCCGCCAGCTCGGTCTGGGTCACGCGCCAGGGCGAGCTGTGGTTCGGCGGCGAGAACCACGATCGCATCGACGTGCTGCCGGAGAAAAAAGCCTACCAGCCCGGCGACATCGCGCGGCTGCAGGTGCGCATGCCGTTCCGCTTCGCCACCGCGCTGGTCACGGTGGAGCGCGAAGGCATTGTGCAGTCGCAGGTGGTACAGCTCAATGGCGAGGACCCCACCATCAATCTGAAGGTGCAGGACAACTGGGGGCCGAACGTGTATGTGAGCGTGCTGGCCCTGCGTGGGCGGCTGCGCGAGGTGCCGTGGTACAGCTTCTTCACCTGGGGCTACAGCGCGCCGCGCGAATGGTGGACGGCGTTCTGGTTCGAGGGCCGCGAGTACGTGGCGCCGACCGCGCTGGTGGACCTGAGCAAGCCGGCGTTCCGCCTCGGCCTGGCGGAAATCCGCGTGGGCACCAAGGCGCACGAGCTCGCCGTGGCGGTGAAGGCCGACAAGGAAAGCTACCCGGTGCGCGGCCAGGCGAAGGTGACGATCAGCGTGAAGCAGCCCAACGGCCAGCCCGCCGCCGGCGCCGAAGTGGCGCTGGCCGCCGTGGACCAGGCCTTGCTGGAGCTGATGCCCAACGGCAGCTGGAACATCCTGGAAGCGATGCTGCAGCGGCGCGCCTGGGGCGTGGAGACGTCCACCGCGCAGATGGAGATCATCGGGCGCAGGCACTACGGCCGCAAGGCGGTGCCCGCGGGCGGCGGCGGCGGCAAGGCGCCGGCGCGCGAGCTGCTGGAGACGCTGCTGCTGTGGAACCCGCGCATCGTGCTTGACGCGCAGGGCCAGGCGGTGGTGAACGTGCCGCTGAACGACGCGCTCACCACCTTCAAGATCGTCGCCGTGGCCGACATGGGGACAGGTTTGTTCGGCACCGGCCAGACCGCCATCCGCGCCACGCAGGACCTGCAGATCATCAGCGGGCTGCCGCCGCTGGTGCGCGAGGACGACCAGTACCGCGCGCAGCTCACCGTGCGCAACACCACGGCCAAGCCGATGAACGTGGAGGTGACGGCGCGGGCGACCCTGCTCGACCTGAAGCCGCAGACGGTGGACATCCCCGCCGGCGAGGCACGCGAGGTCGCCTGGATGGTGACGGCGCCGCCGCAGCTGGGGCAGGTGCGCTCCGAGGCGATCCTGTGGGAGATCGAGGCGCGCGACACCGCGGGCGGCGCACGCGACGCGCTGAAGGCGCGCCAGCGCATCGTGCCGGCCGTGCCGCTGACGGTGCAGCAGGCCACGCTGGTGCAGCTGGACGGACCGTTCTCGCTCGACGTGGCGCCGCCGGCCGACGCGCTGCCGGACCGCGGCGGCCTGAAGATCGCGCTGCAGCCGAAACTGGCCGAAGGCCTGCCCGGCGTGCGCGACTGGTTCGCGCGCTACCCCTTCGCCTGCCTGGAGCAGAAGACCAGCAAGTCGGTTGGCCTGCGCGACGCCAAGATGTGGCAGTCGGTGGTGGCGCAATTACCCACCTACCTGGACAAGGACGGCCTGGCCAGCTACTTCCCGCCGCGCGACGGCGAGGCCGACCGCGGCAGCGACGCGCTGACGGCCTACGTGCTGGCGGCCACGCACGAAGCCGCAGGCATCGACGCCGGCTTTGCGTTGCCCGACGAGGTGCGCGCGCCGATGGAACGCGGGCTGATCGCCTTCGTGGAAGGCCGCATCCAGCGCGAGTTCTGGTCGCCGCGCAAGGACCTGGACGTGCGCAAGCTGGCCGCGCTGGAGGCGCTCTCGCGCTACGGCAAGGCGCAGGGCCGCATGCTGGGCAGCATCGCCCTCACGCCCAACCAGTGGCCCACGCACGCGGTCATCGACTGGCTGAATATCCTCAAGCGCGTGCAGGACGTGCCGCAGCGCGAGGCGCGCATGGCCGAGGCCACGCAGGTGCTGAAGTCGCGCCTGTCCTACCAGGGCACGAAGGTGATCTTCAGCACCGAGCGCGACGACTACTGGTGGTGGCTCATGACCAACGGCGACGTCAACACCGCGCGCCTGATCCTGGCGGTGCTGGACGACCCGGCCTGGAAGGACGACATGGGGCGCCTGGCCAACGGCTTCATCGGCCGGCAGCAGCGCGGCGCCTGGCACACCACCACGGCCAACCTGTGGGGCGGCCTGGCGCTGGAGAAGTTCTCCGCAAAACTCGAGGCGACGCCGGTGGCCGGCAGCACGCGCGGAGCACTCGGCGCCGCCAGCGGCGCGGTGGACTGGGCCAAGGTGGAACGGGTGAAGGCGACCGACGCGGCAGGCGCCCCCAACCAGACCACCGCGTTCGGCGCCCCGGCCTCGCCCGGCAACCTGCGCAACAACACCATGTTCCTGCCCTGGGCCAAGGAGCCCGGCAAGCAGGCGCTGGGCGTCACGCACACCGGCACCGGCAAGCCATGGCTCACCTTGCAATCGGTGGCGGCGATCGAGCTGAAGGCGCCGTTCAGCGCGGGCTACGCGGTGAAGAAGACCGTGACGGGTGTGGAGCAGGCCGTGGCCGGCAAGTACAGCCGCGGCGACGTGGTGCGCGTGACGCTGGACGTCACCGCCTCAGCGGACATGACCTGGGTGGTGGTAAGCGACCCGATCCCGGGCGGCGCCACCTTGCTGGGCGGCGGCCTGGGCCGCGACTCGCAGATCGCCACCCAGGGCGAGAAGCGTCCCAGCGGCGTCTGGCCGGCCTTCGAGGAGCGCAGCTTCGAGGCCTTCCGCGGCTACTACGAGTACGTGCCCAAGGGCAGCTTCAAGATGGAATACACCATGCGGCTGAACAACGTCGGCGAATTCGCGCTGCCGCCCACGCGGGTGGAGGCGATGTACGCGCCCGAGATGTTCGCGGAGTCGCCGAACACGCGCATGAAGGTGGAAGCCGGCCGATGAAGCTGGCGCGCGTCGCCGCCGCGCTCGCCCTGGCCTGCATGGCCGGGGCCGGCCACGCCCTGCCCTCTTTCGACGAAGTGAAGTCCGCGCATCGTTCGTCCGACACATTGATCCTGGACCGGCGCGGCGAAGTCATCCAGCGGCTGCGCACCGACGACAGCGCGCGGCGCGGCGAATGGATCGCGCTGGAGGACATGTCGCCCGCCCTGCGCGCCGCGCTCGTGCTGTCGGAAGACAAGCGCTTCTGGGAACACAGCGGCGTCGACTGGCGCGCCGCGTCGGCCGCCGCCTGGGGCAACCTGTGGAACCAGCGCACGCGCGGCGCCTCCACGCTCACCATGCAGCTGGCCGGCCTGCTCGACGAGGACTGGAAGCACGGCCCCGGCGGGCGGCGCGTAACACAGAAGCTGGGCCAGGCGGTGGCCGCCCAGGTGCTGGACCGGCGCTGGCGCAAGGACCAGGTGCTGGAGGCCTACCTCAACCTGGTGCCATTCCGCGCCGAGCTGGTCGGCATCGACGCGCTGTCGCGTACCCTGTTCGGCAAGGCGCCGCACGGCCTCGACGAAGGCGAGGCGGCCATCGCCGCCGCGCTGGTGCGCGCGCCGAACGCCAAGCCGTCGCAGGTGAGCGCGCGCGCCTGCGGCGTGCTCAAGGCCATGCAGCCGCGCGGCGTGAAAGCCGACTGCGAGGGGCTGGACCTGCGCGTGGCCGGCGCGCTGCAGCGGCGCGCCTATGCGGCCGGCGACGGCATCGCGCCGCACTTCGCGCGCCAGATGCTGCGCCGCGCGCCCGGCGATCCGCGCATCGCCACCAGCGTGCGCGCCGACCTGCAGCGCTTCGCATCGCAGACCCTGCAGCGGCACATCCGCGAGCTGCACGGGCGCAACGTGGAGGACGGCGCCGTGGTGGTGCTCGACAATGCCAGCGGCGAAGTGCTGGCCTGGGTCGGCTCCTCGGGCGAACTCAGCGCCGCGGCCGAGGTGGACGGCGTGCTGGCCCCGCGCCAGCCCGGCTCCACCCTGAAGCCGCTGCTGTACGCGCAGGCCATCGCCGAGCGGCGCATCACGGCGGCCTCGCTGCTGGAGGACTCGCCCGCCGCCATTCCTACCGCCGGCGGCCTGTACATCCCGCAGAACTACGACCGCCAGTTCAAGGGCTGGGTGTCGGTGCGCACGGCGCTGGGCGCCTCGCTCAACGTGCCGGCCGTGCGCACGTTGGTGATGGTCGGCCCCGACGCCTTCCACCGGCAGCTGCGCGCCGCCGGCCTGCCGCTGCGCGAGTCGGGCGACTACTTCGGCTACAGCCTGGCGCTGGGCAGCGCCGAGGTGCCGCTGCTGGGCCTGGCGAACGCGTTCCGCACGCTGGCCAACCAGGGGCGCGCGGGCGAGGTGCGCTACACGCCGCTGCCCGCGAAGCCGGCCGTGCCGAAACCCACCGCCCCCGCGCTCGATCCGCGCGCCGCCTTCATCGTCGGCGACATCCTGTCGGATGGCAATGCGCGCGCCCGCACCTTCGGCACCGACAGCGTGCTGGCCACCCGTTTCTGGACGGCGGTGAAGACCGGCACCAGCAAGGACATGCGCGACAACTGGGCCGTGGGCTGGTCGCAGCGCTACACCGTGGGCGTGTGGGTCGGCAATGCCGGCGGCGCGGCCATGCACGACGTGAGCGGCACCAGCGGCGCGGCGCCCATCTGGGCCGCCGTGATGCAGTACCTGCATGCGCGCGAACCGTCGCGCGCGCCCGCGCCGCCGGCCGGCCTGGTGCGCGGGCGCGTGCAGTTCGGCGAACGCCTGGAAGCCGCGCGCGAGGAGTGGTTCATCGCCGGCACCGAGCAGGCCCAGCTGGCGCTGGAAGGCGCCGGCCGTGGCCCGAAGGCCCAGGCCGCGGCCCACATCCTGGCGC
>NZ_JACCWG010000224.1 GCF_013697775.1 Ramlibacter sp.
GCGCACAGCAGCCGCCGGTTCGGCGCGAGCCGCCGCGCCACCGCGCGCGCCTCGGGCGGCTCGCCGAAGCGCACGCAGACGTCGAAGGCGTCGTCGGCCAGCGGCGGCGGGTTCACCGAGAGCTGCAGCTGGGCTTCCACGCCGGGGTGGCGCTGCACGAAGGCGGCGATCAGCGGCGCCACATGCATGCGCCCGAAGCCCAGCGTCGCGTTCACCCGCAGCAGGCCTTTCGGCTCGGCGCGGGCGCCGCGGATCTCGCCTTCCACCTCCTCGATGTCGGCCAGGATGCGGCGCGCGTGCTGCAGGTAGGCCTCGCCCTCGGCCGTGAGGCTCAGCCGCCGTGTGGTGCGGTGCAGCAGCAGCGCACCCAGCCGCGCTTCCAGCTGCGCCAGTCGCTTGCTCACCGCCGACGTGCTGACCTACAGCTCGCGCGCCGCGGCCGACAGGCTGCCGCCCCGCGCGAGCAGCTGGAAGAACTGCATGTCGGACGACGCGGTGGCGGCAACGGCCATTGTTGACTCCCAGGTCAAGGGTGGCTTGAATTTTGCGCGCTTCCGCGCGTCGCCGGCGGGCCTACATTGGGGCAGAAGGAGCAACGTTTCGCATGCGCAACACCACCTACAGGATCGCCTGCATTCCCGGCGACGGCATCGGCAAGGAAGTCATCCCGGCGGGCCGCGAGGTGCTGCAGGCGCTTGCCGCCAGCGGTGCCGGCTTCGGTTTCGAATTCACCGACTTCGGCTGGGGCGGCGACTGGTACCGCGCGCACGGCGAGATGATGCCTGCTAACGGGCTGGATGCGCTGCGGGGCATGGACGCCATCCTGTTCGGCTCGGCCGGCGACCCGCAGATTCCGGACCACGTCACGCTGTGGGGCCTGCGCCTGAAGATCTGCCAGGGTTTCGACCAATATGCCAACGTGCGGCCCACGCGCATCCTGCCGGGAATCGACGCGCCGCTGAAACGCTGCGCGCCCCACGACCTGGACTGGGTGATCGTGCGCGAAAACAGCGAAGGCGAATATGCCGGCGTCGGCGGCCGGGCCCACCAGGGCCACCCGATCGAGGTCGCCACCGACGTGAGCGTCATGACGCGCGCCGGTGTCGAGCGGATCATGCGCTTCGCGTTCCGGCTGGCCCAGTCGCGCCCGCGCAAGCTGCTCACGGTGGTGACCAAGTCCAACGCGCAGCGCCACGCCATGGTGATGTGGGACGAAATCGCGCTGGAAGTCAGCCGCGCGTTCCCGGACGTGGCCTGGGACAAGGAGCTGGTGGACGCCTGCACAGCGCGCATGGTCAACCGGCCGGCCTCGCTGGACACGCTGGTGGCGACCAACCTGCATGCCGACATCCTGAGCGACCTGGCGGCGGCGCTGGCCGGCAGCCTGGGCATCGCGCCCACCGGCAACATCGACCCGGAGCGCCGCTACCCGTCGATGTTCGAGCCGATCCACGGCTCGGCCTTCGACATCATGGGCAAGGGCCTGGCCAACCCAGTGGGCACCTTCTGGAGCTGCGTGATGCTGCTGGAACACATCGGCGAACACGAGGCCGCCGCGCGCCTGATGGCCGCCATCGAGGCCGTGACCGCCGACCCCGCGCTGCACACCCGCGACCTGGGCGGCCGCGCCACCACGGCCGAGGTGACGGCCGCCGTGTGCAAGCGCCTCGCGCACTGAACCCGCAGGACAACCAAGGAGACAAGACCATGAAACGCATCCTCGGCACCCTCGCGCTGGCGCTGCTGGCGCCCGCCGCGTTCGCCCAGGGCCAGGTTCCCGCCTGCCCCGACAAGAACGTGCAGTACTGGCAGGCCTTCCCGCCCGGGGGCGAATCCGACCTGTCGGCGCGGCACCAGCAGATCGTGCTGAAGAAGAAATGCCCCGCGGTGGAAACCATCATCCAGTACAAGGCCGGTGCCGGCGGCGCGCTGATGTGGACGCAGATGAACCAGCTGCCCGGCGACGGCGTCAACGTGGTCGGGGTGAACCTGCCGCACATCGTGTTCCAGCCGATCCAGGGCGACGTGCAGTACAAGACGGCCGACGTGGTGCCGGTGTTCTGGTTTCACTTCACGCCCGACATCCTGGTGGTCAGCGCCAAGAGCGGCATCAAGGATTTTCCGGACTTCATCAAGGCCGCCAAGGCCAGCCCCGGCAAGCTGAGCCTGGCCGGCTCGGGCCAGTTCTCGGCCAACCACGCCGCGCACGAGCGCCTGGACGCCGCCTTCGGCATCAAGACCATCTACGTGCCGTTCAAGGGCACCGGCGACCTCGCCACCTCGGTGATGGGCGGCCAGGTGGACGGCGCCATGACGTACACGCCATTCGCCATCGCCAACAAGGACAAGGGCGTGCGCCCGCTGGCCGTGGCGATGGACAAGCGCCATCCCCTGATGCCCGACGTGCCCACCTTCAAGGAGCTGGGCGTGGACTGGGTCGACGGCGCCTACCGCGGCATCGGCGTGCCGAAGTCCACGCCGCCGGAAGCGCGCAAGCGCCTGTCGGACACCTGGCGCGCGCTGAACGGCGACGCCGAGATGAAGGAGCTGGCCGGCAAGAGCGGCTTCGAGCTGGTGAACGTCGGCGTCGAGGACATGGACGCCTTCATGCAGTCGAAGACGAAGCTCTACACCGAAGGCGCGGCGCGCATGGGGCTGGGCAAGAAGTAGCCGCTGCGGCCTACGCCGCAGCCGCCTGGTCCAGGAAACCCGTCACGCTTTGCAGCCGGTCGTCGCCGGCCAGCACGGCGACGTCGGTGCCGTGCGCGACCGGTGCGGCGACGCCGTTGACCGTCAGCGCCCACGAGAAGCGCACGCGGTCGTGGTGGCCCTGCGGCTCGCCGTGCAGAGTGAAATGCGCGCCCGGGTAGTGCTGCTGCACGCCGGCGATCAGCGCAGAGATGCCGTCGTGGCCGGCTACCTCGGCCATCGGGTCGACATAGGTCGCGCCGTCGGCGAAGGCTTCACGCACCAGCGCCAGGCGGCGCTGCGGATCGATTTCGTTCCAGGCACGCAGGTAGCGGTTGGCGATCTCGGTGGGGCTGGGCAGGACGGTGTTCATGGGGGACCTCGTTGAGAGATATGAATGGGATGGCGTTGCCGGCACCCCGTTTGTCCCATGCCGCGCGGGCGCGATCCATGACGTGGGAGGTCATGGGGGCACGGCCGCTCCCTGCCGGCTCATCACCGCAGCGGTGCGCTTGCCGGCGCGCTGGCTCCCCGCGAACAGCCAGTTGTTGCGCCCGATCGTGATCGGCCGAACCGGATGTGGCGGCCTGTCGGGCTCGCCGTCCGCAGCCTCGCTCGATACATCGCACTTGCAGCGACTGCGGGGAGCCGTCTGTCGGATTCGAGATGTAACGCCGAGGGCGCGGCCATGTAAACGAACTACTATGAGCCATTTGATTCGTACATGATCCTCTCACCAACCACGCTCGCAGGCGCGGCTGCCACGCAGCAGGACAAGTACCGGGCGCTTCTGTTTTGCTTGATGATCGGTTCGGTCACGGCGCTCTTCTTGCCCTTCGCCACTGCGCCATGGGTCTCGGTCCCCTCGTTCGTGCCGGTGTATCAGGTGGTCACGGCACTCAGCTACCTGCTGGCGTCCTGGTTGCTCTTCAAGGATTACGCGCACAGCGGGTCACGCTCTCTGCTGGTGCTGGCCGGCGGGTGCGTCTGGACAGGCCTGATCCTATTGGCGCAGCTTCTCACGATTCCCGGAGTCCTCGCTCTCGGCCGCTTGGTTGGGGGTGATCAGTCCACCATTCACTTGTGGATGTGGTGGCATCTTGGGCCTCCCGTGTACGCAGGGCTGTATACCCTGGCCGAGCGAAGGGCGGAAGCTGACGCGCCGGACATGAGAATCTGGGCGCCCGTGTGGACGATCGCCTGCGCACTGGTCGCCTTCTTCTCCGTGCTGGCATTGGTCACGGTGGGACATCCCTGGCTGGTCAAACTGAATGCCGGCCCGGACTTTTCGTTGATTGTCAGCACGAGCGTGGGGCCGGCGGTGACCTTGCTCAGCGCCCTGGCCGCTGCACTCGTCTGGCGGCAGACCAAGTGCAAGACGGTGCTGCAGCTGTGGCTCGTCGCCTCACTAGTGTAGTGCGCGCGAATTAGTTGAACTTTCGCTCGAAGGCATACTCCGATGGCCAAGGGGGTGTGATGCCATGCGGGTCGCCAAGTCGATTGAGCTGGATGGGCAGACGCAGCAGGAGCTTC
>NZ_JACCWG010000260.1 GCF_013697775.1 Ramlibacter sp.
CCCCCGGCCGGTGCGCTGGCCGCCGCCGGCGACCGCGCGCAGCAGCTCACCCGCGTGCTGCGCGACGCGCTGCACCGGACGTTGGACCGCCTGCAGTTCGGCCAGGTGCTGCTGGCCACCGTGGGCTCCACCGCGCCCTTCGTCGGTCTGCTGGGCACCGTCTGGGGCATCTACCACGCGCTCACCGGCATCGCCTCGGCCGGCCAGATCACCATCGACAAGGTGTCCGGCCCGGTGGGCGAGGCGCTGATCATGACGGCCGCGGGCCTGGCCGTGGCCATTCCCGCGGTGCTGGGCTACAACGTGTTCGGCCGGCTGATCGGGCGCATCGAGGCCGAGCTGGAAGGCTTCGCGCGCGACCTGCGCGAACTGTTCACCCACGTGCACCAGAGCGCCTGACATGCCGGCCCCCACGCTCCTTGCGTCGCTGCCCCCCGAGGGGGCTTCAGCCTCCTTGGGGCGGCCCTGCGGAGGCTGAATGGCATTCGGCCGCCTCGAGCGCACCCCCGGGCCGCAGCCCATGAGCGAGATCAACGTCACGCCGCTGGTTGACGTGATGCTGGTGCTGGTGGTTATCTTCATCATCACCGCCCCGCTGTTGGCCAGCTCGGTGCGCCTGAACCTGCCGCGCGCCGAAGCCACCCAGCCGACCGACGCGCCGCGCTTCGTCACCCTGGCGCTCAACAGCGCCGGCCAGCTCTACCTGGACGAGCGGCCGGTCACGCCGGCGCAGCTGGGCCCGCGCCTGGCCCAGGTGGCGCAAGCCAATCCCGACACGGAAGTGCAGCTGCGCGCCGACGCCTCCGTCCCCTACGGCCGCGTGGTGGAGATCATGGGCGTGGCGCAGAAGGCTGGGCTCAGCCGCATCGGCTTTGTGGCGGAACCGCCGAAGAAGTGATCCGGCGGCGAGGGGACATCCGCCGCCACCTACAATTTCGCCATGCAAGACAAGTACAACCACCTCGAGGTCGAGCGTGCCGCCCAGGCCGAATGGACCGCGCGCGACGCCTATCGCGTGACCGAGGACCCGCGCAAGAAGAAGTTCTATGCCTGCGCCATGCTGCCGTACCCCAGCGGCCGGCTGCACATGGGCCACGTGCGCAACTACACGATCAACGACATGTTGACGCGCCAGCTGCGCATGAGCGGCTACAACGTGCTGAACCCGATGGGTTGGGACGCGTTCGGGTTGCCGGCCGAGAACGCGGCCATGAAGAACAAGGTGGCGCCGGCCAAGTGGACCTACGAGAACATCGCCCACATGAAGGGCCAGATGCAGTCGATGGGGTTCGCCATCGACTGGTCGCGGGAAATCGCCGCCTGCGACCCCAGCTACTACAGGTGGAACCAGTGGCTGTTCCTGAAGATGCTGGAAAAGGGCCTGGCCTACCGCAAGACGCAGGTGGTGAACTGGGACCCGGTGGACCAGACCGTTCTGGCCAACGAGCAGGTGGTGGACGGCCGCGGCTGGCGCACCGGCGCCATCGTTGAAAAGCGCGAGATCCCAGGCTACTACCTGAAGATCACGGACTACGCCGAGGAGCTGCTGCACAACGTGCAGCACGGCCTGCCGGGCTGGCCCGAGCGCGTGCGCGTGATGCAGGAGAACTGGATCGGCCGCAGCGAGGGCGTGCGCTTCGCCTTCCCGCACGAGATCCGCGGCGGCGACGGTGAATTGATCGGCGGCGGCCGCATGCACGTGTTCACCACCCGCGCCGACACCATCATGGGCGTGACCTTCTGCGCGGTGGCGCCCGAGCACCCGCTGGCCACGCACGCGGCGCAATCCAATCCCAAACTGGCCGCCTTCATCGAGGAATGCAAGAAGGGCGGCACCACCGAGGCCGAACTCGCGGTGCGGGACAAGGAAGGCATGCCCACCGGCCTGCAGGTGCTGCATCCGCTGACCCAGGAGCCGATCGACGTGTGGGTCGGCAACTACGTGCTCATGGGC
The DNA here is from genome assembly GCF_013697775.1 of Ramlibacter sp. Taxonomy (GTDB): domain Bacteria; phylum Pseudomonadota; class Gammaproteobacteria; order Burkholderiales; family Burkholderiaceae_C; genus Ramlibacter. Next base: position 1,955 of record NZ_JACCWG010000260.1, read on the forward strand.
TACGGCGACGGCGCCGTGATGGGCGTGCCGGGCCACGACGAGCGCGACTTCGCCTTCGCGCTGAAGTACAGCCTGCCGATCGTGCAGGTGGTGCACGTGGACGGCGAAACCTACGACTACCACCGCTGGCAGGACTGGTACGGCGACAAGGAGCGCGGCGTCACCATCAACTCCGACATCTACAGCGGCTTTCGCTTCACGGAGGCGGTGATCGCCGTGGCGCACGCGCTGGAGCAAAAGGGGCTGGGCGAGAAGAAGACCACCTGGCGCCTGCGCGACTGGGGCATCAGCCGCCAGCGCTACTGGGGCACGCCGATCCCCATCATCCACTGCGCGGAGCACGGCGCGGTGCCGGTGCCGGAAAAAGACCTGCCGGTGCTGCTGCCGCTGGACTGCGTGCCCGACGGCAGCGGCAACCCGCTGAACAAGCGCGAGGACTTCCTCGCCTGCAGCTGCCCGGTCTGCGGCAAGCCGGCGCGCCGCGAAACCGACACGATGGACACCTTCGTCGATTCGGCCTGGTACTTCATGCGCTACTGCGACCCGAAGAACGACCAGGCGATGGTCGGCGAGGGCACGCGCTACTGGATGGCGATGGACCAGTACATCGGCGGCGTCGAACACGCGGTGCTGCACCTGCTGTACGCGCGCTTCTGGGCGATGGTGATGCGCGACATGGGCCTGATCGACTTCGGCGAACCCTTCGTCAACATGATGACGCAGGGCATGGTGCTCAACCACATCTACTACCGGCGCGACGAGAAGGGCGGCAAGCACTACTTCCCGCCGTCGGACGTGGCGCCGGTGCATGACGCGGGCGGCCAGATCGTCGGCGGCACGCTGGCCGACGGCACCGAGCTGCAGTACGGCGGCATCGGCAAGATGGGCAAGACCGAGCGCAATGGCGTCGACCCGCAGGACCTCATCGACAAGTACGGCGCCGACACGGCGCGCCTGTACACCATGTTCACCGCGCCGCCGGAGGCTACGCTGGAGTGGAACGACGCCGCGGTGGAAGGCTCGTACCGCTTCCTGCGCCGCGTCTGGAACTATGGCCACAAGCTGAGCGGCCGCCCAGCGCTTGCGGCGCCGGCCACCGCCTACGGCAAGCAGGCCCAGGCGCTGCGCCGCGAGATCCACACCGTGCTGCGCCAGGTGGACTACGACTACCAGCGCATGCAGTACAACACGGTGGTCTCGGGCGCGATGAAGATGCTCAATGCGCTGGAGGACTTCAAGGCCTTCGACGAGCCCGGCGCGGACGCCGCGCTGCGCGAAGGCTTCGGCATCCTGCTACGCGTGCTGTACCCGGCCACGCCGCACCTGCCGCATGCGCTGTGGCAGGAACTGGGCTATGCGGCGCAGCTGGGCGACCTGCTGGATGCGCCCTGGCCGCGCATCGACGAGGGCGCGCTGAAACAGGACGAGATCGAACTCATGCTGCAAGTCAACGGCAAGCTGCGCGGCTCGATCCTGGTGCCTGCCGGCCTCGGCAAGGACGAGATCGAGAAGGTCGCGCTGGCCAGCGAGGCCTTCGCCAAGTTTTCCGGCGGTGCGGTGCCCAAGAAGGTCGTCATCGTGCCTGGCCGCCTGGTCAACGTGGTGCTCTGATGCGTACCTCCAGGCGTTTCCTCCTGTTGGCCGGCGCGGCACTGCTGGGCGGCTGCGGCTTCCAGCTGCGCCAGCCGCCGAGCTTCGTGTTCGACACCATCTTCATCAACGCCTCGCCGGCATCCGCCGTGGGGAACGAACTCAAGCGCACGCTGGGGACCTCTTCGCCGGTGAAGCTCACGCCCGCGGCCGACAGCGCGCAGGTGGTGCTCGAGCTGCTGGACGAGCGGCGCGAGAAGGTGGTGGTCGGCCTCAATGCCTCGGGCCAGGTGCGCGAGTTCCAGATCCGCACGCGCATCCGCTTTAGGCTGCGCACGCCGGCGGACAAGGAACTGATTCCGCCCACCGAGCTGCTGCAGCAGCGCGACATCAGCTTCAACGAAACCGCGGCACTGGCCAAGGAAGTGGAAGAGAACCTGCTGTACCGCGACATGCAGACCGACCTGGTGCAGCAGTTGATGCGGCGCCTGGCGGCCGTCAAGGCGCTCTGACGCCGCTGCTGTCCATGGAGCTGGACCGCGCCGACCTGGAGCTGCTTCGGCTGCTGCAGCAGGACGGCCGGGCCACGGTGCAGGCACTGTCCGAAGCCATCCACCTGTCGGCGCGGGCCACGCTCAACCGGGTGCGCCGGCTGGAGGGCGGCGGCATGATCCAGGGCTACCGCGCCATGCTGCACCGCGCGGCCATGGGGCCGCAGATCTGCGTGTTCGCCGAAGTGACCCTGAAGGACCAGCGCCAGGCCAGCGTGCAGCGCTTCGAGCGCCGCATGGCCTCGGTGCCCGAAGTGGTGGCCTGCTGGGTGGTGAGCGGGCGCTACGACTACCTGGTGCGCGTGGCGTGTTCCGACCTCGACGGTTACCACCAGCTGATCAGTGCCTGGCTGGACGACGGCACGCTGGGCATCGAGCGAATCGTCACCAACATCGAGATGCAGACGATCAAGGAATTTGCCGGCTTTCCGGTGCCCAGAGCGTGAAATAGGCACTTCCGAATCGGAAGCGGCGGCGTGCTGGAAGTGCCGTACCCGCTGCCGCGCCCGTGCCGGAACGCGCCTATCGGCGCGCCCGCAGGCCTAGAGTGGAAGCTCCAACCGGGAGCACGCAATGCAAGCAGCAAACAGCCGCAAGAGCAACGATTTCATCGGCAAGGAGGCGCGCTACGGCGCGCGCAACTACCAGCCGGTCCACGTTGTCGTCGACCACGCCAAGGACTGCCTCGTCTGGGACGTGGAAGGCCGCGAATACGTCGACATGATGGGTGCGTATTCCGCAGTGAGCCACGGCCACCTGCACCCGCGCATCGTGGCCGCGGCCGAAAAGCAGCTCGGCCGCGTGGCCGTCACCTCGCGCGCCTACTACGGCACCACGCTGGGCCCCTTCCTCGAAAAACTCTGCCAGCTCACCGGCTTCGCCCGCGCGCTGCCCATGAACACCGGCGCCGAGGCGGTGGAAACCGCCATCAAGTGTGCCCGCCGCTGGGGCCACCGCACCAAGGGCATCGCCGACGGGCAGCAGGAGATCCTGGTGGCGCGGGGCAATTTCCACGGTCGCACCAGCACCATCGTCAGCTTCTCCAGCGAAGAGAGCTACCGCAGCGGCTTCGGCCCGCTGTCGGGGGGCTTCCGGCACTTCGATTTCGGCGACATGGACAGCGTGCGCGCCGCAGCCGGCCCCAACACGTGCGCCGTGCTGGTCGAAACCATCCAGGGCGAGGCCGGCGTGGTCCTGCCGCCCGAAGGTTTCTTTGCCGAGCTGCGCAAGTGGTGCACCGCCAACGACGTGATGCTGATCCTCGACGAGGTGCAGGCCGGCCTGGGCCGCACCGGCTGCTGGTTCGCCTTCGAGCACGAGGGCATCCGGCCCGACGCGATGATCCTGGGCAAGGCGCTGGGCGGCGGTCTGCTGCCGGTGAGCGCCTTTCTGGCGCGCGAGGACATCATGCAGGTGTTCGAGCCCAACAGCCACGGCTCCACCTTCGGCGGCAACGCGCTGGCCGCGGCGGTCGGGCTGGAAGCGCTGCTGGTGCTGGAGGAAGAAGGCTTGGTCACGCGCAGCGCCGCCATGGGCGACTACCTGATCGCGCGGCTGCGCGAAGTGCAGGCCGAGGCGCACCCGCTGATCCGCGACGTGCGCGGCCGCGGCCTGTGGGTGGGCGTGGACATCGACCCGGCGCACGCCACGGCGCGCGAGCTGGTCGAGGGGCTGGCCGAAGGCGGCGTGCTGTCCAAGGAGACGCACGACACGGTGATCCGCTTCGCGCCGCCCCTGACCATCACCGCCGAATTGATCGACCGCGTGGTCGCCGTGTTCCGGCAGGTGGCGCTGGCCAGGCTGGACGCATCGAAGCCGGCCGCCGTTCCCGCGCAATCGTTGGCGGCTGCCACCGCCTGACCGGGCGGACCGGCGGGCGGCAAGCCCTACACTTGCAGGCATGCAGCTTGCCGCCACCCAGCTGGGCCCGCAGCTCCAGCGGGCACTGAAGTCTCTCTACACCGTGCACGGCGACGAGCCGCTGCTGGCGCAGGAAGCGGCTGATGCGATCCGCGCCGCGGCGCGGGCGCAGGGCTACGGCGAGCGCACCGTGCACACCGTGGCCGGCGCGCATTTCGACTGGAGCGAGGTGCTGGCCGCCGGCGGCTCGCTCAGCCTGTTCGCCGACAAGCAGATCGTCGAGGTGCACATTCCTTCGGGCAAGCCCGGCAAGGACGGCAGCACCGCCTTGCAGCAGCTGGCGCAAAGCGCCCAGGGCAACGACTCTACCCTCACGCTGGTGATGCTGCCGCGGCTGGACAAGCAGACGCGCACCTCGGCATGGTTCCTCGCGCTGGAAGCCAACGGCATGACGGTGCAGGTCGATCCGGTGGAGCGCGGCGCGCTGCCGCAGTGGATCGCGCAGCGCCTGGCCGTGCAGGGCCAGCGCGTGGCCGCGGGCGAGGAGGGCCAGCGCACGCTGCAGTTCTTCGCCGACCGGGTCGAGGGCAACCTGCTGGCCGCGCACCAGGAAATCCAGAAACTCTCGCTGCTGTATCCGGCCGGCGAACTTGGCTTCGCGCAGGTGGAAGGCGCGGTGCTCAACGTGGCGCGCTACGACGTCTTCAAGCTGTCCGAAGCGGTGCTGGGCGGCCAGCCGGCGCGCGTGCAGCGCATGCTGGACGGCCTGCAGGCCGAAGGCGAGGCGGCGGTGCTGGTGCACTACACGCTGGCCGAGGACATCCGCGCGCTCAAGCGCGTGAAGGACGCGGTGGCCGCCGGCCGGCCGCTGCCGATGGCGCTGCGCGAACAGCGCGTCTGGGGTCCGCGCGAGCGCCTGTTCGAGCGCGCACTGCCGCGCCTGTCGGCCACCGCGCTGGACAACCTGCTGCATGCGGCCCATGTGGTGGACGGCATCGTCAAGGGGCTGAAGGAGCCGGGCTGGCCGAACGACGCCTGGCAGGCGCTGCACCGGCTGGCGCTGCGGCTGTGCATCGAGTGCACGGCCCAGCAGCCCGGCGCGCGTGCGAAAATCGCGGCATGAACGCGCTGAACGTCGCAGAGTACATGCAGACCCTGGGCCTGCAGGCCAGGCAGGCGTCGGCGCGCATGGCGGCGGCGCCCGCCGCCGCCCGCAACGCGGCGCTGCGCACCCT
>NZ_JACCWG010000276.1 GCF_013697775.1 Ramlibacter sp.
GCGCAGGGATGGCCCGCAGCGGCGGCGGCGGGCGCAGCGCCATGCTGCTGCTCCTGCTGCCGCTGGCAATGCGCTGGGTGCAGAACAATGGCGGCGTCGGCGCGGTGCTGGAACGCTTTCAGCAAAAGGGCTTCGGCAAGCAGGCGAAGTCGTGGGTGGACACGGGCGACAACGAGCACGTGGACGCCGAGGCGGTGAACAACGTGGTGGGCCGCGAGGAGCTCTCGCGCCTGTCGCAGCAGCTGGGCGTGCCGCAGGAGGAAGTGGCACAGGGCTTCGCCGACATCCTGCCGGAGATGGTGAACCAGCTCACGCCGCAAGGCAGCGTGCCGCACGACGCCGACCACCTGCTGCAAGGCGGCACCGAGGTGCTCGAGCGGGAGCTCGAGTCCGCGAAGCGGCAGGACGCCGGCGTGAATTAAGGCCTGCGCGGGTGGGCCCGCCGCTGGCGCGCCTACCCGATTCGGCTTGTCCCGGCAGGCAGCAGACTTTGTGAAGCCGTGCTACCTTCCGGGCCTTGATCGGAGACTGTTTCGTCCATGAGTACCCTGCAGGCCCGCCTTGCCGCTGTCGCGCCACCCCGCTTGCAGGAGATCCGCCGCGGCATCGAAAAAGAAAGCCTGCGCGCCACCGCTTCCGGCGCCCTGGCGCTGACGCCGCATCCTGACCCCCTGGGCTCGGCGCTCACGCATCCGCACATCACCACCGATTACAGCGAATCGCAGCTGGAACTGATCACCGGCGTGCACGCCAGCGTGGAGCAGTGCCTGGAGGAGCTCACGCGCGTGCACCAGTTCGCTCTGCGCGCGCTGGGCGACGAGACGCTGTGGGTCAGCAGCATGCCGTGCAACCTGCCGGCCGACGAGAACATCCCGATCGGGCGCTACGGCTCGTCCAACGTGGGCCGCGCCAAGAGCGTCTACCGCATGGGCCTGGCGCACCGCTACGGCCGGCGCATGCAGACCATCTCGGGCATCCACTACAACTGGTCGATGCCCGGCATCACCGATGCGCAGTACTTCGGCCTGATCCGCAATTTCCGCCGCCACGCCTTCCTGCTTCTGTACCTGTTCGGCGCCTCGCCGGCCGTGTGTTCCAGCTTCCTGTCGGGCCGCGAGCACGAGCTGCAGGCGCTGTCGCAGGGCACCATGTACATGCCGCACGGCACCTCGCTGCGGATGGGCCGCCTGGGCTACCAGAGCGACGCGCAGGGCAGCCTGGCGGTCAGCTACAACAGCCTGGAAGGCTACGCCGCCTCGCTGCACGAGGCGCTGACGCGCCCCTATGCCGCGTACGAGGCGGTCGGCATCATGAATCCGGGCGGCGAGTACAACCAGCTGTCGACCACCTTGCTGCAGATCGAGAACGAGTTCTACGGCACCATACGCCCCAAGCGCGTGATCCGCCCCGGCGAGCGCCCGCTGCATGCGCTGCGCGAGCGCGGCGTCGAGTACGTGGAAGTGCGGCTGATGGACCTCGACCCGTTCGTGCCGGTGGGCATCAAGGCGCAGACCATCCGCTTTCTCGACGTGTTCCTGCTGCATTGCCTGCTGCAGGACAGCCCGCCCGACACGCCGCAGGAGATCGCCGCGCTGGGCCGCAACCAGCACAAGACCGCCGCCTACGGTCGCGAACCCGGCCTGCTGCTGGAACGCGACGGGCGCGAAGTGCCGCTTTCGCAATGGGGGGCCGACATCGTCGCCGATTGCGCGCCGGTGGCCGCTGCGCTCGACGCCGTGCACCAGACCAGCGACTACAGCGACGCGCTGCGCGCCGCCGAGGCACTGCTGTCCACGCCGGAACTGCTGCCCTCGGCCCGGGTGCTGGAGGCGATGGCGCGCGACCACGACAACTCCTTCATCGACTTCGTGCGCGCGCAGTCCGAGCACACCAAGGCCAAGCTGCTGAAGCTGCCGCTGCCCGGCACGCTGCAGTCCCGGATGGAGGCGCTGGCCAGGCAGTCGGTGGCCGAGCAGGCCGCGGTGGAAGCGGCCGACACCATGCCGTTCGAGGAATTCCGCCTGCAGTACACCGCGCCCGAGCGCCTGCAGCTGACGCAGCAGGCCTTGGCGCCCGCACTGGCCGCCGCCGCGGTCTGAGTGTGCGGTAGCTCACTCACGGGCTGCCCGAAAGCGGTGCGGTCCTACAGGGGCGCGACACGGCTGAGTTGACAGTGCAGCTTGAACTGTTAATCCGTACCTGGAGCCCAAGAATGACCATTTCCGTCCTGTCCCGTCTTGCGACTGTCCTGCTCGCCGCCTCGTTCGCCGGGGCACCCGCCTTCGCCGCGCCCCCACCCTGGGCCGGCGGCGGCAACAAGGGGGGCGATGCCGATGAGGGGCACGGCAAGGGCAAAGGCCATGGCGAGGAGCATGGCAAGGGCCACAAGCAGGAGTACAAGCAGGACAAGCATGCCGACGAGGGCCCGTACGGCCATGGCGGCAAGCATGGCGACAAGGGCAAGCCGCAGCACGCCGACGTGCGCGTGGGCGGCCACTTCAACGACCGCGACCGCACCATCGTGCGCAGCTACTACGGTGAGCATTACGGCCCCGGCGCGCGTTCCTGCCCGCCCGGGCTGGCCAAGAAGCACAACGGCTGCATGCCTCCCGGCCAGGCGAAGAAGTGGGCCGTGGGCCGGCCCCTGCCGGCCGGGGTGGCGTACTACGCGGTGCCTGGTCCGATGCTGGTGCAGCTGTCGCCGGCGCCCGCGGGCTACCGCTACGTGCGCGTGGGCAGCGACATCCTGCTGATTTCGGTGGGTTCGCGCATGGTCGTGGATGGCATGTTCGACCTGCTGCGCATGTAAGCGCCTGCGCTGCCCGCTCAGGCTTCGTGCGGGTTGTCGCCCACGCTGGCGATTTCCATCAGGGCCTGCTGCTGCGGTGCGGTGCGCCGCTCGATCAGCACCAGCAGGCCGGCGCCGTCGCGCGCGAGGATGCGGTGCGCGTTGGCGAACGACTGCGCCTGCTGCGTGAACGTGGCGTTGGTGATGAAGGTGGCGCGGCGCAGCCCGTGCAGCACCATCGCGCCGTGCACGGCCTGCAGCTCGGGCAGGCCGATCTGGCCGGATGCCAGGTACTTGCAGCGTGCCAGCGACGCCGGCCCCGGCGTGTGGCGCGAATGCAGCCAGATGTCGATGCTGCCGTCGGTGCCCCGCGCCTCGGTGCGGCTGTCGAAGCCGGCCTGCTCGAACAGCGCAACGCACAAAGCGGTGAACTGCTGGGCCGTGAGGTCCTGCAGCAGGTGCACGTTCCAGTCGGAGGCGGCGGCCGGGGTGGCAATTTCGGTGTGAGCCCAGGCGCGCGCGCGCTGGCGGCGCAGCACCGCGTGCAGCACCAGCAGCGTGACGCCCAGCGCCAGCAGCGCCAAGCCGCTGATGCCCAGCGCGGCGGCCGCGGCGTCCAGCGCGGGCGAGGGGCGCAGCAGCAAAGCCGCGACCAGGAATACCAAAGCCAAGGCAAGGGCGGCGAACCCCTGCCTGCGGAGCCGGCCCCGGCCCGGCGTGCTCTGATGGTCTGTCATGTGCGCTGGCATGACGCATGTCTGCGTGACCAAAAGGATAGAGCAAGCAGGACCCGCGCGGGCGGGAAATACCGCCGACCGTCAGGAGCGTGCGGGTTCTTTACACCAGCCGCCGGATCTCCTGCTTGCGCCACACCAGCCGGTAGTAGGCCGACTGCAGCACCAGCATGCCGGCGAAGGCGATGGGGTAGGCCATCCATACGCCGTTGATGCCCATATGGTTGCCCAGCAGCCAGGCCGCCGGCACCTCGAGCCCCGCCACGCAGAAGATGGAGATCGCCGTGGGCACCAGCACCGCGCCGCTGGAGCGCATCACGCCGCCCACCACGGTGGACAGGCCGAACAGCAGCATGCCCCACAGCATCACGTGCAGCAGCGTCTGCGCCAGCTCGATCACCGGCTGGCTGGTGATGAACAGCGCGATCAGGTGGCGCGAGAACAGGTAGCCCAGCAGCACCAGCCCGCCGGTGACCACCAGCGTGATCTTCAGCCCGGTGCGGGTGATGTCGCCCAGCCGGTCGGTGTGGCCGGCGCCGATGGCCTGAGCGCCCAGGATGGACGCGGTGATGCCGATCGACAGCGCCGGGAACTGCACGTAGTTCACCACCTGGTTGACCGCACCGTAGGCCGCGGTGGCGTCCGAGCCGAAGCGGTTGACCAGCGACAGGATGGCGATTTCGGCCAGCGACACCACGATCATCTGCACGCCGGTGGGCAGGCCGATGCGCACCACCAGCCGCAGGATCTTCGGGTCGATGCGCAGCGCCCGCAGCATCTCCCGGTCGGGCGCGAGCGGATGCTTCTTGCGCAGCATGAACCAGCACAGGAACACCAGCACCGCGGCAAATGACACGAAGCCCGCGGCAGCGGCGCCGACCACGCCCAGTTCCGGAAAGCCGAACCAGCCGCGGATGAGCACCGGCGTGATGGCGCAGGACGCCGCGGTGGACAGCAGCAGCGCATAGAGCGGCGTCACCGTGTCGCCGACGCCGCGCATGAGCTGCGTGTACACGATGAACACCAGCAGCCCCGGCATGGTGAACATCATCACCCGCGCATAGCCGAGCGCGAGGGGCTCGATGTCGGGCGGCGTGCCCAGTGCGTGCAGCATGGCCCGGGTGAAGGTGCCGCCGAACAGCGCCACCAGCGCGCCCAGCACCAGCGCGACCGCGAGCGCCGTGCCGCCGATGGCCTTGACCTTGTGGTACTCGCGCGCACCCCATGCCTGGCCGATCAGCACCGAGGCGCCGGCACCGATGCCGATCACCAGCGCGATGAAGAAGAACACGATCGGGAACAGGCCCGACACGGCGGCCAGCGCCTGGGTGCCCAGCATCTGGCCGACGAACACGTTGTTGATCGTGCCCGACATCGACTGCAGCATGTTGGCCAGCACCATCGGGCCGACGAAGGCGAGATAGGTGCGCCACAGCGGCCGCTCTTCGGCGGCCGTGGAAACAAGGGTGGAACTCATGGTTTGGTGTTTTCTTGTGATGGTTGTTGCGCTTGTTGTTGTGCGTCTTCGGCGAATGCATCCGTAGCCAGCCTGCAGGCAATGCGGGCCACGTCTTCGGGCCAGCCGTGCAGCGCGGCCTGGAAGCGGATGCGGTCGCGCCCGAACAGGGCGCGCAGCGCCGTTTCGTACTCGGGCAGGTTGCCCGCCATGGCGGTCAGGAACCGGTAGGCGCGCTCCTGCGCGAGCCGCACCGTGTCCGCAGCCGGGCTACCGCGCCGTGCCGCTTCGACCAGCTTGCGCAGAGTGACGGAAGCGCCACCCGGCTGGGAGGCCAGCCATTCCCAGTGGCGCGGCAGCAGCGTGACTTCCCGCGCTACCACGCCCAGCTGCGGACGGCCGCGGCTGCGCGGGACGGAGGGGGCAGCGGCCGGTGCCGAAGCAGCCGCACGCGCCGCCGCTTCCTCGGGCGAACCGCGCAGGTCCAGCTCGACCAGCTGCGCCGACACGGCAGCGAACACCAGCAGCGGCTCCTGCGGCGCGGCTTGCAGCGCCGCAGCCGCCGCGCGCGCCACCTCGGCTGCCGTGCCTTCGACAAGGCAGCGGCTGCCCAGGAAGGCGATGAAAGTGGCCGGTGAGGACTCGGGCTGCAGGGCAGGCGGGGAGATGGCTGGGGAGGTGGCGGATTGCATGGAGGCGGAATTCTACCCGGCTGAAAATACAAAAGTCAATTAAACCCGGGTAAATTCATTGTGAACAGCGCGCAGAATGCCGCAGGCGCCGGTGCTGCTGGCGCATCGCGGCCTCGCGCAGCAGTTCGACACGCGCGACCTGCACAAGCACACCTGCACCGCGGCGCGCATGCTGCCGCACACCCACGGGTATCTGGAGAACACCATCGCGTCGATGCGTGCAGCCGACCACCGACGGCCGCTTCGCCGTGTTCCACGACTGGACGCTGGATTGCCGAAGTGCTGGCGGCATTTCGGGACCACCGCTTCGTCATCAACGTGAAAAGCCGTGACCGCATCGAAGGCGTGAAACTGGCCGCAGCGCTCGCCGCACTGCCGCCCGCGCGCCAGCGCCTGCTCACCGTGTACGGCGGCGACGAACCGGTGGCCGAAGTCGCCGCCTGCTGCCGCAGGTGCGTACCATGTCGGTGGCGCTGCTCAGGCGCTGCTCAGGCGCTGGCTTGGTGCCCTGCATCGCCATCGGCTGGAGCGGCGTGGTGCCCGCTGGGTGCAAACGCATGATGGTGCTGGTGCCTTCGAATGTTGCGCCGTGGCTGGGGGGCTGGCCGGACCGCTTTCTCGACCGAATGGAAGCCGCAGGCAGCAGCGTGTTCGTGCTGGGGCCGTACCACGGCGGCGGGTTCTCCACCGGCATCGACAGCGCGGCCGATCTCGCACGGCTGCCGCCCCGCTATTCGGGCGGCATCTGGACCAACGAAATCGCCGAGATCGGGCCGGCGCTCAAAGCGGCGCGGGCAGTGCCTTCAGACCCAGCCAAGCCGCGCCGATGACGGCGTTGATCGGCACGCTGAGCGCACTGGGCACATAGAAGCACACCGACAGGCCGGGGCAGTCCAGCACCAGCTCCATCAAGCTGCCCAGGCCGTACAGCAGCAGGCCCCAGCCCAGCCAGCGGCGCATGTACAGCGGTAGCCAGCGTGCCTGCGCCTGGTTGTGGCGCCATGCGCAGACGCGTTCGAAGCGCGAGCCGCGGTTGACGTCCTGGAACAGCCAGCCGAAGAAGAAATACCGGTACAGCAGGGTACGGAATGCGAGGTCTTGCACGATGGCTCCTGGGCCACGCGTCGGCGGCCCTGGCAAGGGACAGTGTGGACATTCTTCCGCGCCGCCACAAGCCTCGGCTGTAGGAAGGAATCCTTGCGTGCCGTGCGCGCCAAAGCCGCGTCAGGCGTGGGCGCCGCCCGCCAGCGCGAGGTCGCCCGCGAACTGCAGGAAGACCCGCGGCTGCTCGTGCGGCGGCATGCGCAGCAGCGCCGATGGATGCCAGGTCACCAGGACGCGCCGGCCGTCTTCGCGCGCAAGCCATTGGCCGCGCACGGCCGTCACGGCCACCGGGCGCCCGAGCAGCGAGCGCGCGGCGGTGCCACCCAGCGCAACCAGCGCGCCCGGCTGCACCAAGGCGATTTCCTCTTCCAGCCAGTGCGCGCAGGCGGCCGCCTCGCGCTGCGCCGGCGTCTTGTGGATGCGGCGCTGTCCGCGCAGCTCGAATTTGAAGTGGCGCACCGCGTTGGTGAGGTAGAGCGCCTCGCGTGCGAGGCCGGCCTGACGCAGCGCGCGGTCGAGCAGCTGGCCGGCCGGGCCGACGAAGGGGCGGCCGTGCACGTCTTCCTGGTCGCCGGGCTGCTCCCCCACCAGCATCAGCGCGGGCCGCTGCGGTCCTTCGCCGGCCACGGCCTGCGTGGCCGCGGCAAAGAGCGGGCAGCCGCGGCAGTGTTGCAGCGCCGTGTTCAAGGCATCGAGGGTGCCGTGTGCCGGCGCGGCGTCCGCATGCACCGGCAGGGGCACCATGCGGCGTGTGGGCTGCGTCGGCGGTTGCTCGATCATGCTGCCGCTGCGTGCCTGCGCCTCGGCCGCCAGCGGCGTGATGAGCCGTGCTTCCGGCAGGTTGTGCCAGTACTTGCGCGGCATGTGCTGCCGCATGCTGGCGAGCTTCAGCCGCGCCGGGTTGAAGATGTTGCGGTAGTAGGTGAGCCACAGCGCCTCGCCCGCATCGGCCGCGGGCGCTTCGGCGCGCGACGCGCCCGCGCCGAAGCGCAGCGCAGCGCCGTCCCAGAACGCACAGCGGTCCGGCGTGAGGATGGCCCAGTGCATCTGCGTGAAGCGCCGCATGAACCACGGCGCATTGGCTTCCACGATGTGGTGCATCGGTTCGAACCAGGCCACGTGCGCCACCGCGCCCTGTTCGTCCGGCACTTCGCGAAAGCGCACGAAGGCGCGCATCTTGTGCATGTCGTGCGACACCGCATGCGCCATGCGGCGTGCCAGCAGCAGGTCGGCGTCGAGCGGGTCGTCGCGCAGCCGCGGCTCGTGCGCCAGGCGCCACAGCAGCCGGTACAGCAGCGCGAAACGCTGCGGGTCGCTGTGCAGCACCACCTCCTCGCACAGGGCAACGAAGAAGACGGGCACAGCGGCGGCCGGCACGGCTTCCATGGCCATGTGCGGCGTGCATGCGTCTTCGGCGTTGCCGAACAGGTCGGCGGGGCCGGTGTGCGTGCGCCAGTTCACCGCATCGGGCGGCACGCCGCGTGCGAGCAGGGCACGGGCCCGTGCACGAAAGCCGGCGAAGTCGGTCTCGCCGGCCAGCTGCACGTGCACGGACGCACTGAGCAGCATGGTCAGAACAGCGCCGCCTGCGCCGGCGCTTTCGCTGCGGCGGCGAACTGCCGCGGATCGGCGGCGCGCGCCGGCCGGTGGTCGGCCAGCACCACGAAGGGCAGCACCTTGGCCAGCGGCACGTGCAGGCGCTTCAGGTCGTCGGCGCGCAACCGGCGCACGCGCCGCGCGAGCAGCATGCGGTCCACCGCCTTCACGCCCAGGCCGGGCACGCGCAGCAGCAGCTCGCGCGGCGCGCGGTTCAGATCGACGGGAAAGCGCTCGGCATGCGCCAGCGCCCAGGCCAGCTTGGGATCGACTTCCAGCGACAGCATGCCGTCGCCCTGCGGCGCGATCTCGCGCGCTTCGAAGCCGTAGTGGCGCATCAGCCAGTCGGCCTGGTAGAGCCGGTGTTCGCGCACCAGCGGCGGCGGCTTGAGCGGCAAGGCCGCCGACGCGTCGGGGATGGGGCTGAAGGCGGAGTAGTAGACGCGCTTCAGGCGGTAGGCGCCGTACAGCTGCGCGCTGGCCTGCAGGATGCCGGCGTCGCTGGTGTCGTCGCCGCCCACGATCATCTGCGTGCTCTGGCCGGCCGCGGCGAAGGGTTGCGGTGCCGCGCGAACGGGTTTGGCGCCGGGCAGCGAGCGGGCCGGCGTGTCCCGCGCTTCCCGCGCGGCCGCCTTGGCGTCGTCGATGTGCACGCGCAGGCGCGCCATCGCGCGCTTGATGCGCGCGCCGTCCTTCTCGGGCGCCAGGCGCGCGAGCGACTGTTCGGTGGGCAACTCGATGTTGATCGACAGCCGGTCGGCGTAGCGGCCGGCGCGCTGCAGCAGCTCCGGCGCGGCGTCGGGAATGGTCTTCAGGTGGATGTAGCCGCGAAAGTCGTGGTCTTCGCGCAGCACGCGCGCCACCTCCACCACCTGCTCCATCGTGTAGTCCGGGCTGCGGATGATGCCGCTGGACAGGAACAGGCCTTCGATGCAGTTGCGGCGGTAGAAGTCCAGCGTGAGGCGCACCACCTCGTCGACGGAGAACCGCGCACGCGGCACGTTGCTGCTGGCGCGGTTGACGCAGTAGAGGCAGTCGTACTGGCAGAAGTTGGTGAGCAGGATCTTCAGTAGCGAGATGCAGCGGCCGTCGGGCGCATAGCTGTGGCAGATGCCCATGCCCTCGTTGGAGCCGAGCCCGGCCGCGCCGACCGAATTGCGCCGCTGTCCGCCGCTGGAAGCACAGGACGCGTCGTACTTGGCGGCGTCGGCCAGAATCGCGAGCTTGGCGTTGAGGTTCACTGTATGAATATACAGTATTAATTGCCGCCTGGACCACCGCCCCGATGTACGGCCTGCGCCGCGTTGGACTAGCCGGCGAGCTCTGCCTCGGCGCGCTCGGCCAGCGTGCGCTGCGTCATGTTCACGCCCTGCACGAAGATGCCGCGAACCCGGCCGTCGGGTTCCTTGATGGGCTGGTAGACGAAGTCCACGTAGCGCTCGGCCAGAGGACCGCCGGGCGCCGTGCGGAACACGAACTTGCAGCCGGTGGCGTTGTAAGGCTGGCCGGTGGCATAGACCTCGTCCAGCAAGGCCACGTAGCCCTGTTCCGCCGCTTCGGGCAGCGCCTCGGCCACCGTCTGGCCGACCACCTCGCGTCCGTTGAGAAAGCGGATGTAGGCGGCATTGGCCATCTCGAAGCGGTGCTCGGGGCCGCGCAGCATGGCCATGAACGAGGGCGCCTGCGCGAACATCTGCGAGAAGTGTTCGCGTTCCAGCGCCAAGCGCGGCACTCGTGCACGCAGGCACAGACTTTGCACACCGGGGATGCGCGCTTTACGCGGGCGACACCCTGCGGGTGGACCATGGAGGCATTGCAGTACCGAAAGGATCCGCCATGAAAGCATCCGCCATCGTTTCCGCCGTCGTGGCGTCGTCACTGGGCCTGGGCTCCGTCTCCGTGTTCGCGCAGGACCATGACTGGCGCGGCCGCGGCGGCGAGCGCCGCGCCGAACACTCCGAACAGCGTGAAGACCGCCAGGCGCAGCGCCAGGAATGGCGCGGCCAGCAACAGCAGCAGCGCTTCGCGCAGCCGGGCTACCAGCAGCCGGACTACCAGCGCGGCTACCGCGCGCCGCAGGCCGCGTACCAGCAGCCGCAATACCAGCAACCGCAGTATCAGCAGCGCTACCAGCAGCCGCAATACCAGGCCCGCGCCTACCAGAACCAGCCGGCCTACCGCACGGAGTACCAGCGCCACTACCGCAACGCGCCGTATTACGCGCCGCGCGGGGCCTATGCCGGTGCGTCGCGCTACTACTACGTGGGCGACCGCCTGCCGCACGAGTACTGGCGCGGCATGCGCGTGGTGAGCGACTGGCCGCAGTACAGCCTGTACCAGCCGCCCTACGGCTACCAGTGGGTCCAGGCCGACTCGGGCGAGTTCATCCTTGTCGCGCTGGCCACCGGCATCATCGCCAGCCTGCTGCTGAATTGACCGTCGGCGGGGGGCGATGTCAGGGCGCCGCGGCCAGCATCTTTTCCACCGCCGCGCGCCCCTGCGGACTGGTCATCAGCAAGATCACGGCACCCTGCTGCACCAGGTGGTCGTCCGGCGGGTTGAACACCCAGCGTCCCTGCTCGTGCGTGGCCATCACCATGTACTCGCGCGATTTCGGCAGCAGCCGCGACAGCGCACGCCCCGCGAAGCGCGGCGGGACCACCACTTCCTCAACCCGCAGGGCCTCGTCGCTGCGCAGCATCTGGTCCATGAAGTTCACCACGTGCGGCCGCACCATGGCCGAGGCAATGCGCATGCCGCCGGTGAAGTCGGGCGACACGATCTCGTCGGCGCCGGCGCGCCGTGCCTTGTCGGCCTTGCGCACGTCGTGCAGCCGCGCCACCACGCGCACCTGCGGGTTCAGCAGCTTCACCGAGAGCGCAATCATCAGGTTGTGGCTGTCGTCGCCGGTGACCGCGAACACGCCTGCTGCCTGCGCCACACCCGCGCGCCGCAAGGCGTCGTCGTCCGCAGCGTCGGCGTGCAGGTGGAGCGTGCCCGGCTCGCCCTCCGGCCAGCGGTCCAGCGCAGCCCGGTCGGCTTCGATCGCCACGAACGGGCGGCGCGTGCGCAACAGCTCGCGCGCCACGTTGCCGCCCACGCGGCCGATGCCGCAAACGATGTAGTGGCCGCGCATCGCGGTGAAGAGCCGCCCGCCCGGGTGCGCGCTCAGGTCCACGACCTCGTGGTAGCCGATGGTGGCCACCGTGATGAAGGTCATGTAGAAGCTGTCGACCCACGTCGCCGTCGGAGCGCCGATGACGTGGTAGCCCAGCGTGCCGGCGGCTAGAACCGCCAGCAGCACCACGGCGCCCGTGGCCAGTCCGCGAAAATGCCGGCTGCGAAAGACCTTGTTCAAGTGCGTCCCGTCGCTGCGTGTCGAAGCGGAAAATTCTAGTCCTCTGCTCAGCTGTTCGGCGGGGCAGCCAACACGCGCCGACAATCCAAGCATCTTTCCGGAGAACAAGCATGTCCCGCCTCGACCCTCTGCCGCCCGAAACTACGCCCGAACTCAAGCCGTACTTCGATTTCTTCCTCGGCACCCTGGGCTTCACGCCCAACAGCGTGCTGACCATGCAGCGCAAGCCCAAGCTGGTGCAGGCCTTCGCGCAGCTCAACGGCGCTGTGATGGATCCGGACGGCGAGGTGGACCTGGGGTTCCGCCGGCTGATCGGCCACGTGGCGAGCAAGGCCGCCGGCTGCATCTACTGCCAGGCACACACGCTGCTGGGCGCGCACAACTTCGGCATCAGCGAGGAGAAGCTGGCCGACGTGTGGAGCTACGCCACCAGCCCGCACTACAGCGAGCGCGAGCGCATCGCGCTGGACTTCTCGCTGGCGGCGGCCTCGCAGCCCAACGACGTCACCGACGCGCTGTTCGCCCGGCTGCGCGCGCACTGGAGCGAAGGCGAGATCGTCGAGATCCTCGGCGTGGTGGCGATGTTCGGTTTCCTCAACCGCTGGAACGACAGCATGGCCACGCCCCTCGAGGCGCGGCCGGTCGAAGTCGCGACGCAGGCCGTCGGCGGCCAGGGCTGGGGCCCGGGCAAGCACCAGCGCGGCTGAGTTCAGGCGCCGGAAGGCCGCTCCGCGCTGCGGTGGCCGTTGGCGCGGCCCACCAAGTGGTCCTTGACGGCGCCGGCGCGGTTGCCGACCGCCTGGACCACGTCCTTGAGGTTCTGCTGGGTCGTGTTGAAGTACTTGGCCCAGGCGCACACGGCATAGTCGTCCCGCAGGTCGATGCGGTCGTCGTCGCGTGCGCTGGGCGCGGCCTTGTGGGCTGTCATGTCTGCGTCCTGCGTGCTTGGGATGCCATATCCTAGGCAGCGCGAGCGCGACGGCTTGTAGGACGCGGCAGGCAGAGCCGCTCGGCGCGGTGCCAGGTCAGGATTTGGTCAGCGCGTCGTGGTGCTGCGCGAACTCCGGCACGAGCGACGCATATTCCTCGAAGTCCGGCTGCGTCTCGTAGCTGCGCACGGCCGGAGTGCTGGCCCAGGGCAGCTTCTCGCGCGTCCACACCTCCAGGAACGGCCGGAACCAGCGCGCATCGTCCAGCATGGTCGGCCGCACGTTGACGAAATGGTCCATGCCTTCGGGCCGCGTGAACATCCAGCTCATGCAGTGCGGGCAGAAGAAGTGATGGGTCGCGCCATGCAGCCCGCCGATCACCGGCTCGCCGGCGGTGACCTCGAAGCCCTGCGACGGAATGGTGGCGGTGAGCGAGAACGCCGATGAGCTCATGCGCTGGCAGCCGGTGCAGTGGCACGCGGTGGTGAGCATGGGCGGCGCGGTGATGCGGATGCGGACCTGGCCGCAGCGGCAGCCGCCGGCCCAGGGAAGTTGCCAATCGGCCATGGAATGCACTCCTAGATCGCGCCATTGTGCGGCGTGAACGCATCCATTGCGCAATCAGATGGTTGCTCTTTCAATGACACGGCGGCACAATCGAGAGCAACCAATTGGTTGCTTTTCTTCAGGAGACTTTCATGGACCCTTCCACCGACCGCATTGAACGCAAAATTCTCGTGCATGCGCCGCGCTCGCGCGTCTGGCGCGCGCTCTCCCAGGCCGAGGAGTTCGGCCACTGGTTCGGCGTCGACCTCAAAGGGCAGGCGTTCGCGCCCGGCCGGCGCGCACAGGGGCGGATCACCCATGCGGGCTATGAGCACCTGAAATTCGAGATCGCGGTCGAGCGGGTGGAGCCCGAGGCCTTGCTGTCCTGGCGCTGGCATCCGTATGCGGTCGAGCAGGGCGCCGACTACACGCGCGAAGAGCCCACTCTGGTCACCTTCACGCTCGAGGAAGCGCCCGGCGGCACGCTGCTGACGGTGGTGGAGTCCGGCTTCGACAAGGTGCCGCCGCACCGGCGCCTGGAGGCCTTCCGCATGAACAGCCAGGGCTGGGACGCGCAGATGCAGAACATCCAGCGCCATGTCGCGTCCGGTGCCTGAGCGCAAGCCGGCGCGCAAGGCAGTGCCCGCTGCACCGAAGCCCGACCTTGCCGACGTGTTCTTCGCGCTCGGCGATGCGACGCGGCTGCGGCTGATCGCGGTGCTGTGCGCCGGCGGTGCGTTCTCCATCGCGCAGCTGACGGCCAACACCGAGATCACGCGGCAGGCGGTGACCAAGCACCTTCAGGTGCTGGCCGGCGCCGGGCTGGTGCGCGACGTGCGGATGGGGCGCGAGCGGCTGTGGCAGTTCGATCCCACGCAGCTGGAGGAAGCCAGGCGGTCGCTGGAAACCATCGGCCGCCAGTGGGAGCAGGCGCTGGGCAAGCTCAAGGTGTTTGTGGAGCAGGGCTGACGGTGACCACGGGGCGGCGGGGGCGGTGGCACGGAAATGGACTGCTACGATCAAGCCTCACAGCACGCACACGGAGTCGGCATGAAGCGCATCGGCATGGTGGGGCTCGGGGTCATGGGCCGGGGCATCGCGAACAACCTGCTGGCCAAGGGCTTCGCGCTCACGGTCCATGCGCGCGATGCGGCCAAGGCCGAGCCGTTTACCGCCAGCGGCGCGGCGTCCGCGGCCACGCCGGCCGATCTCGGCAGGCAATGCGACGCGGTCATCCTCAGCGTGTCCGCCACCGCCGACGTCGAGCACGTCGTGTTCGGGCCCGAAGGCCTGGCGTCGCGGCCCTCGGCGCTCAAGTACGTGATCGACACCAGCACCATCGCCGCCGATGCCTCGCGCATGTTTGCCGAACGGCTCGCGCGCCAGGGCATCGCGTTTCTCGACGCACCGGTCAGCGGCGGCGAAAAAGGCGCGGCCGAGGGCACGCTGGCCTGTATGGTGGGCGGCACCGAGGACGCGTTCGCCGCCTGCCTGCCGGTGCTGCAGGCCTTCGCGAAGAACATCACGCGCGTGGGCGACTCCGGCGCCGGCCAGATCTGCAAGGCCTGCAACCAGATCGGCGTGATCGCCAACATGCTGGGCGTGGCCGAGATCGTCGCGCTGTGCCTGAAGAACGACATCGACCCGCGCGTGGTGCGCTCGGTGCTCCTCAACGGCAGCAGCCGCAGCGCGGCCATGGACACGCACGGCCAGCGCCTGATCGAGCGGCAGTTCGAGCCGGCCGGCTTTCGCGCCGAGCTGATGCGCAAGGACCTGCGCCTGGCCATCGCCTTGGAGCAGGCCAGCGGCATGCGCGGGCCCATCACCACCGTCGCCGAGCCCTTGTTCGCCCGGCTGGTGGATGCGATGCAGCAAGGCCAGCTCGACTGGAGCGCGATCGGTACCGTGGTGCAGCAGATGGGGATCGACGAGGACGCCGGCGCTGACGCCCTCGGGTGCGGTTGAGGCGCCCGCTGACAAACGGTCCGCCAAGCGCGCGCTAAGCTGGCTCGCATCGAAGCCGCGAAAAGAAGCGAAGCCATGGCTCTGCCGCATGCCCAGCCCTTGGACGTCGTCAACGTCGGCCCGCTCGGGCCCAACCTGCGCGACGCCGTCAGCACCAGCCTGCTGAAGACCGACCGCGTGCAGCTGCTGCACCTGGTGCTGCCAGCGCACGCCGACCACCCGGCCCACCACGTGGGCGACGAGTGCACCATCCACTGCCTGGAAGGCGACGTGGAAGTGGTCATGCCCGGCGGCGTGCGGCACCTGCACCCGGGCAACGTCATCGTGCTGCCGGCGCAGCAGCAGCATTCGCTGCGCGCGCGCACCGACTGCGCCGTGCTGGTCACGCTGCTGCTGCACAACGGCGATGCGGGCGACCACGGCGGCGCCGGCCTGCGCACCGGCACCGGCACCGGCAAGATCGACCTGCCCAAATAACGCCCGCGGCATAAACAAATGGGCGCGCGCGAGCGCCGGGGCCCGGAATCGGGTATCTTCGCGCGCTCATGCAGGAACCCATCCTTTCCATCTCGGGCCTGTCCAAGACCTACGCGACGGGCTTCCACGCCCTGAAGAACGTCGACCTGGACATCCGCCGCGGCGAGATCTTCGCGCTGCTTGGCCCCAACGGCGCCGGCAAAACCACCCTCATCAGCATCGTCTGCGGCATCGTCAATGCCAGCAGCGGCACCGTGCGCGTGGGTGGCCACGACATCGACGGCGACTACCGCGCGGCGCGCGCCATGACCGGCCTGGTGCCGCAGGAGCTCACCACCGAGTCGTTCGAGACGGTGTGGAACGCGGTGTCCTTCAGCCGCGGGCTGTTCGGCCGGCCGGCCAACCCCGCGCACATCGAGAAGACGCTCAAGGCGCTGTCGCTGTGGGACAAGAAGGACAACAAGATCATGACGCTGTCGGGCGGCATGAAGCGCCGCGTGCTGATCGCCAAGGCGCTGTCGCACGAACCCGAACTGCTGTTCCTGGACGAGCCCACCGCCGGCGTCGACGTGGAACTGCGGCGCGACATGTGGGCGCTGGTGCGGTCGCTGCGCGACACCGGGGTGACCATCATCCTCACCACGCACTACATCGAGGAAGCCGAGGAAATGGCAGACCGCATCGGCGTGATCCGCAAGGGCGAGATCATCCTGGTGGAGGACAAGACCGAGCTGATGCGCAAGCTGGGGCGCAAGCAGCTGACCCTTCAGCTGGGCCAGCCGCTTGCGGCGCTGCCGCCCGCGCTGGCGGACCTGCCGCTGGAGCTGCACGCCGGCGGCAACGAACTCACCTACAGCTACGACGCACACCAGGAGCACCTGGGCATCGCCGAGCTGCTGCAGCAGCTGGACCGCGCGGGCATCGCCTTCAAGGACCTGCGCACCGAGGAAAGCTCGTTGGAAGACATTTTCATCAGCCTGGTGAAGGAGCAACGCAAATGAACCTGCAAGCCGTCCGCGCCATCTACCTGTTCGAAATGGCCCGCACCTGGCGCACGCTGCTGCAAAGCATCGTCTCGCCGGTGGTGTCCACCTCGCTGTACTTCGTGGTGTTCGGCTCGGCCATCGGCTCGCGCATTCCCGAAGTGGGCGGCGTGAGCTATGGCGCCTTCATCGTGCCCGGCCTGATCATGCTGTCGCTGCTGACGCAGAGCGTGTCCAACGCGTCCTTCGGCATCTACTTCCCGAAGTTCACCGGCACCATCTACGAGCTGCTGTCGGCGCCGGTGTCGCCGCTGGAGGCGGTGGCCAGCTACGTCGGCGCGGCGGCCACCAAGTCCATGATCCTGGGCGTGGTCATCCTCGGCACGGCGGCGCTGTTCGTGCCGGTGCGCATCGAGCATCCGCTGTGGATGGTGCTGTTCCTGATCCTCACGGCCGTCACCTTCAGCCTGCTGGGATTCATCATCGGCATCTGGGCCGACGGCTTCGAGAAGCTGCAGTTCATTCCCACGCTGGTCATCACGCCGCTCACCTTCCTGGGCGGCAGCTTCTACTCCATCGACATGCTGCCGCCGATCTGGCAGAAGGTGACGCTGTTCAACCCGGTGGTGTACCTGGTGAGCGGCTTCCGCTGGAGCTTCTACGGCCTGTCGGACGTGGGCGTGGAAGTCAGCCTGCTGATGACGCTGGTGTTCATGGCCCTGTGCCTGGGCGTGATCGTCTGGATCTTCAAAACGGGGTATCGCCTGAAGAGCTGAACCTGCACAATCGCCCGCAGGAGGAAAACGGGCATGGACCTGCTGCAAACCTGCATTGCGATGGCGACGCTCTACGCGCTGCTGTCGGTGGTGGCTTCGGCGATGAAGGAAACGCTGGAGGCGGCCGTCCAGAAGCGCAAGCAGAACTTCCGGGATGCCGTCAAGGAGCTGCTGGGTCCCGAGGGCGCCCGGGCGTTCCTGGCGCATCCGCGCATCCGCTCCATGACCTCGAAGCTCGGCGGCGCGGACGCCGATCACGCCCGCCACTGGCCCACCTACGTGGACGCCGAAACCTTCGCCGCCGTCGCCCAGGAAATCATCCAGACATATCCCGACGGGCAGCTCGCCAAGCTGTCCGAATGGGGGCACGGCAAGGCCCAGGACGAACTGACCCTGCTGCAGAAGGCGTACGGCGAGCGCATGGAGCGCCTGAGCGGCAGCTTCAAGCGCAACGCCCAGGCCTGGCTGATCGCCATCGGCTTCGGGCTGGCGTTCTGCGTGGACGCGGACACGGTGCAGATGGCGCGGCAAATGGCCACCGATTCGGCGGCGCGTGCCGCGCTGGTCAACCTCGCCGGCCGGGCCGACAGCCCGCAGGCGGTGCAGGTCCTGTGCCCCGGCCAGGGCACGCCGCAGTTGCTGGACTGCATCCAGCAACAGATGCCGCAGGTGCTGGGCTGGTCCGAGAAGAAGCGCCAGGCCTTCCTGCACACCTCCGGCTGGACCTGGTGGTTCGACCTGCTGGTGAAGCTGGCCGGCTATGCCTTCACCGCCATGGCGATTTCGCTGGGCGCGCCGTTCTGGTTCGACCTGATCGGCAAGGTGGCCAACATCCGCGCCACCAGCAAGCAGCCCGAGAAGAAGGCCTGACGCGGGCGCCGCACCCGCTCAGTCCTCGTCCCCGTCTTCCAGCAGCCGCACCTTCACGCTGCGGCCCTTGATGCGCCCGGCGTCCAGCCGCTCGGCCGCCTGCCGCGCGATGCCGCGCTCCACCGCCACATAGGTGGAGAACTCGTTGACGTCGATCTTGCCGATCTGTTCGCGCGTGTAGCCCAGGTCGGCCGTCAGCGCGCCCAGCACGTCGCCGGGGCGGATCTTCTCCTTGCGTCCGCCCTGGATGTGCAGCGTGGCCATCGGCGGCAGCAGCGGCCCGCCCGGCGCGGGAGTCAGTTCCGACAGCGGATGCCACTGCGAAGGCCGGCCCTGCAGCTGCTCGATGCGCCCGACCAAGCCCATTTCGTCCAGGCTGGCCAGCGACAGCGCCAGGCCGGTCTCGCCGGCGCGCCCGGTGCGGCCGATGCGGTGCACGTGCACCTCGGTGTCCACCGGCACGTCGACGTTGATCACCGCGGCCAGATTCGCGATGTCCAGCCCGCGCGCTGCCACGTCGGTGGCCACCAGCACCGAGCAGCTGCGGTTGGCGAAGCGCACCAGCACCTGGTCGCGCTCGCGCTGCTCCAGCTCGCCGTAGAGCGCCAGCGCGCTGAAGCCCTGCGCCTGCAGCGCCGCCACCACTTCGCGGCAGCGCACCTTGGTGTTGCAGAAGGCCAGCGTGCTGGCCGGACGGAAATGCTCCAGCAGCAGCCGCACGCCGTCCAGCCGCTCCTTGGCCTTCACCTCGTACCAGCGCTGCTCGATTTGGCTGCCGGCATGCTGCGCCTCGACCTTCACGGTGACCGGCTCGCGCATGAACTGCGCCGCCAGCTTGGCGATACCTTCAGGGTAGGTGGCCGAGAACAGCAGCGTCTGCCGCGCGGGCGGGCACTGCCTGGCGACGGTCACGATGTCGTCGAAAAAGCCCATGTCCAGCATGCGGTCGGCTTCGTCCAGCACCAGCGTGTTGAGCGCGTCCAGCTGCAAGGTGCCGCGCTCCAGGTGGTCCATCACGCGGCCCGGCGTGCCGACCACCACGTGCGCGCCGTGTTCCAGCGTGGCGATCTGGCCGCGCAGCGGCACGCCGCCGCACAAGGTGACCACCTTGGTGTTGTCCTCGGCGCGCGCCAGACGGCGGATCTCCGCCGTCACCTGGTCGGCCAGCTCGCGCGTGGGGCACAGCACCAGCGACTGCACGGCGAAGCGCCGTGCGTTCAGGTTGGCCAGCAGCGCCAGCGCGAAGGCGGCGGTCTTGCCGCTGCCGGTCTTGGCCTGCGCGATGATGTCCTTGCCCAGCAGCGCCGGCGGCAGGCTGGCCGCCTGGATCGGCGTCATTTCGGTGTAGCCCAGCCGTTCCAGGTTGGCGAGGACGGGCGGGCTGAGGGCGAGGGTGGCGAAGCTGTTTGGCGCATTGGTCATGGGCCGATCATTCCACAGCCGCAATCAGCCTTCGCTGGCTCCGCGGAAGCAGGAACGCGACCGCTGGTGTCAGCAAGAAACCACATTGTGAGCCCGATCTGTCCTACGGGATTTCGTAACAAAACGCGCGTTAATGGGCGCCGGAAAGCTAATTTGCTTCCGGCAACAAGGATTCCCATGCGACCCTCCGCTAAAGCCCCTCTGGCCGCTTCGCTGCTCACGCTGTGCGTGTTCAGCGCGTTCGCTTCCAGTCACCGAGAAGCGCCGTTCACGGCCATGAATCCGACCATCGACGCCACGGACCTTTACATGTTCCGCAGCTACGAACCGGGCAGGGAAGGCTTCGTCACCATCCTGGCGAACTACGTCCCGTTTCAGGATCCGCAGGGTGGTCCCAATTTCTACCAGTTCGACCCGAACGCGATGTACGAGATCCACATCGACAACAACGGCGACGCGGTGGAAGACCTCACCTTCCAGTTCCGCTTCACCAGCACGCTGAAGAATGCCGCGCTTTCGGTGGGCGGCAAGTCCACCAAGATCCCGCTCATCAACAGCGGCCCCATCACCGGTGTGAATCCGGCATCCCTGAACGTGCGCGAGACCTACACCATCGACCTGGTGCGCGGCAATCGCCGCGCCGGCGCGCGCAGCGTCGTGACCAGCGCGGCGGGCGGCGGCGCCTCGTTCGACAAGCCGGTGGACAACATCGGCGAGAAGACCTTCTCCGGCGGCTACGCGGCCTATGCCAACCAGCACGTCTACAGCGTGGCGATTCCCGGCTGCGCGACCCAGGGCAAGGTGTTCGTCGGCCAGCGCAAGGAGCCTTTCTACATCGCCGTGGGCAAGATATTCGACCTGTTCAACCTGAACCCGCTGGGCCCGGAGGTCGGCGGCAACAACAACGACCTGGAAGCCAAGAACGTCAGCACCATCGCGATGGAATTGCCCATCGCCTGCGTGGCGACCGCCAGCGATCCGGTGATCGGCGCGTTCACCACCGCCAGCGTGCGGCAGGCGCGCCTGGTCAACGGCGCTCCCGCCAGCGGCCTGAATAACGCCGCGCGCAACGGCGGGGCGTGGGCGCAGGTGTCCCGCCTGGGCATGCCCCTGGTCAACGAGGTGGTCATCGGCGTGGCGGACAAGGACAAGTTCAACGCCTCCAAGCCCAAGGACGACGGCCAGTTCATCGACTACGTGACCCACCCGGCGCTGCCCGCGCTGGTCGAGTCGCTGTTCCCCTCGGCCAAGGCGCCCACCAACTTCCCGCGCACGGACCTGGTCACGGTGTTCCTCAAGGGCATCGAGGGCGTCAACCAGCCCAAGAACGTGGTGGCTTCGGAGATGCTGCGCCTGAACACCACGATCGCCGTGGCGCCGGCCGCCAGCCAGAACCCCCTGGGCGTGGCGGGCGGCGACAACGCGGGCTTCCCGAACGGCCGGCGTCCTGCCGACGACGTGGTCGACCTGTCGCTGCGCGTGGCGATGGGCGCCCTGTGTGTTCTGACCGGGCCGACCGACACGTTCAAGGTCGGCTGCAAGCCTGCCGATGCACCTGCCGGCGGCCTCGCGCTGACCGACGGCGTGCGCAAGACGGCCGCCAACTACGGCACCACGTTCCCGTACCTGACCACGCCGATCAACGGCAACTTCAACCCGCCCGCGCCGGCCGGCACGGTCTACCCCTGAACGAAAGCCGCACCATGAAGCACCGTATCCTTCCATGGGCCATAGCAGCCGCCGTCGCCGCCTCGCTGGCGGCCTGCGGAAGCTCGCACGACGACGCCCCGGCCGCGCCTCCCGCTGCCACCACGGACGTGCCGCAGTCGGCCCAGGACTCCGTGGCCGGGCTGGTGGCCTACATCAAGCAATTGATCGACTCGAGCAGCGATACCAGCGAGCCGGTCCTGGTCGGCACCGCGGTCCTGCCGGTGGACAACACGGGCGAACCGTCGAACTGACGACAGGTTCGGCTGCATGATGAGCGCCGTCCATGCGCCCCGCGCCTGGACGGCGCTTCTTCGTTTTTCAGGAACATCGATGACCCCATTCTTTCGCCTGCTCGCCGGCGTTGCGGCCGCGCTGGCCTGCACCCTGGCGGGCGCGCACGAATTCTGGATGCTGCCCGGCGCGTTCGCGAGCGCGCCGGGGCAACCGGTGGCGCTCGCCCTCTTCGTGGGACAGCAGTTCGCGGGCGACCGCGTTGCCTTCAACCGCGCGGTCGTGGCAAGCCTGCGCGATGTCACGCGCAGCGGTGCCGCGGACCTCACGCAGCAGATGCCCGAGCAGCCCGCGGGCCAGTTCGCCTTTCAGCCAGCCGCGGCGGGCACGCACGTGATGGCCATGGACAGCCATCCGAGCCGCATCGAACTGTCCGCCGACAAATTCCACGCCTACCTGCACGACGAAGGCCTGGACGACATCGTCCAGGCGCGGGAGGCCGCGGGTACCGCCGCGCTGGCGGGGCGCGAGCGCTTCCGCAGGAACGTGAAGGCGGTGGTGCAGGTGGGCGCCGCCCTCGACGACGGCTACGCGGCGAGGACCGGCCAGAAGCTGGAGATCGTGCCGCTGCGCCACCCGGGGCGCATGCGTGCCGGGGAGGATCTTTCGCTGCAGGTCTTTTTCGACGGCCGCCCTCTGGGGGGCCGCCTGGTGAAGCTGTGGCACCGGCGCGGCGCGCAGACATTGACGATCCGTGCCGTCACCGGCGCCGACGGCAAGGCGGCCTTCACGCTGCCCTGGGCCGGCGTGTGGATGGCAAGCGTGGTCCAGATGGTCCCCTCGGACGACGTGGCCGCGGCGGACTGGGACAGCTACTGGGGAAACCTCAGCTTCGAGGTCCCGCGAGAGATTCCACGATAGCGCGCGCTCAGAACCCGGCGCCCTGCGCCTGCGCCAGGAACTCCGCCATGCTGGCGATGCGGATCACCTGGCCGCCGGAGGCCGGACCCTTGTAGTACACCGCGCCTGCCTTTGCGCCGATGTAGGCGCCGGTGGCGGGGTAGTAGCGGTAGTAGAAGCCTTCGGTGATGCCGGTGGGAGTGCCGGTCGTGGTGCCGGGCGGCTGCAGGTAGGCCGCATAGGCCTGCTCGGCCCAGTCGAACACGCGCTCGGTCTCCGACGCCGCCTGGACGGTGTCCACGATGCCGCCCGGCGCGCCGAAGATGGTGTTGCCGATGGCCGAGCCGCCCGCCGCGCCGGACGGCACCACGCCGGCAGTCGACGCGGCGCAGAACGCCCAGTCGTTGTACGTGGCCGACGAGGTGCGGACGAACTCCGGGTAGCCGCGCTCCATGTAGCGGTGGTCGCAGTCGAAGGCTTCGGCGCGCGCGCCGATGGGCGTGCCCTCGAACTGGGCACTGGCATAGGGCACCAGGCCGTCGTTGGCATAGCTGCGCGACAGGCCGTTGTGCAGGTAGGCGTAGGGCGCCAGCAGCGCCGTGGACGAGCCCGGCTTGTAGACGCCGGTGCGGCCCAGCCACACGTCGGGCTGCTGCAGCGTGCGCGCGGCGTAGGCGACGATTTTTTCGTAGAAGCCGGGCAGCGGATTGGCGGGAACGGCGCCGCAGCGCCCGTAGGTCGCGCCGGTGGACGGCGCGTAGTTATTCAATCGCGCCAGCCACGGGTTGCACAGGCCGCCGGACATGTCCAGGCCGTCGGCATTGGTCCAGGCCTGGTTGGCGACGATGCCGGCGAAGGTCCGGGTCAGCTCGGGCGAAGCCTGCATGCCCAGCGCGATGCCGGCGTCGGCCAGCGGGCTGCCGTGGTGCGGCGTGCCCAGCGTGACCAGGTGCAGCACGTGCTCGCCGCCGCGCGTGCCGTCGCGAAAGGTCTGCTCCTGCATCATCGCGCGCGCCACCAGCCCGCCCATGGAGTGCGCCAGGATCACCACGCTCTTGCGCCCGAAGCCGTACGAGGGCGCCGGCGTGGGCTTGTCGTAGAACTCCTGCAGGCGGTCGCGCATGGCGGCGCCCAGGGCCGGGATGGTGCGCGGCGCGGTGGGGTCGGCCAGCACGTCGGTCGTGTCGCTGCTGTAGCGGAAGGTGTAGGGCTTGAAGGCAGCGCGCCACGCCGGGTTGCGCGCATAGGCCTGCAGCAGGTTGTCCCAGCCTTCGCCGGTGCCGCCCAGGCCGTGCACCAGGATCAGCGGCACGCGCGTGCCCAGCGCGGCGGTGTCCACGTCGCCGCCGGTGATGAGGCGCGAGGGAAACAGCGTGGCCGGGGCCGCGGCGGCAAGGGTGGCTGCAAGGCTCAGCAGCGTGGCGAGAAGGCGTTTGAACATCGTGGGTACTGCAAAAGGCTGAAACGCATTGGACCACCTGCGGCGGTAAGCTGTGTCTTTCGCCCACAACACAGGTCCCCACCATGCCCGGATTGCTGCCCGGCGTCGACCCCGACGGCCTGCTCGAATTCTCCGTGGTCTACACCGACCGCTCGCTCAACCACATGTCGCGCCGCTTCCAGGGCGTGATGACGGACATCTCCTCCATCCTCAAGGAGGTGTACCGCGCCCGCTCCGCCGTGCTGGTGCCGGGCAGCGGCACCTTCGGCATGGAAGCGGTGGCGCGCCAGTTCGCCAGCGGCAAGGACGTGCTGGTGATCCGCAACGGCTGGTTCAGCTACCGCTGGACGCAGATCTTCGAGATGGGGAACATCCCCGCATCGTCCACCGTGCTGAAGGCGCGCCGCACCGGCGCCGGCCCGACCGCGCCGTGGACGCCGGCGCCCATCGAGGAGGTGGTCGCCGCCATCCGCGAGAAAAAGCCCGCGCTGGTGTTCGCGCCGCACGTGGAAACCGCCAGCGGCATGATGCTGACGGACGGCTACATGCGCGCCGTGGCCGACGCGGTGCACGCGGCGGGCGGCCTGTTCGTGCTGGACTGCATCGCCTCCGGCGCGATCTGGGTGGACATGCAGGCCACCGGCGTGGACGTGCTGGTGTCCGCGCCGCAAAAGGGCTGGAGCAGCTCGCCGTGCTGCGCCATGGTGTGCCTGAGCGAGCGCGCCCGCGCCGCCATCGACGGCACCACCAGCAGCAGCTTCGCCTGCGACCTGAAGAAGTGGCTGCAGGTCATGGAGGCGTACGAGGGCGGCGCGCACATGTACCACGCCACCATGCCGACCGACGCGCTCACGCGCCTGCGCGACACCATGCTGGAGACGCGCGCCTACGGCTTCGCGAAAGTGAAGGCCGAGCAGGAGGACCTGGGCCGCAAGGTGCGCGCGCTGCTGGAGAGCCGGGGTTTTGCCAGCGTGGCGGCCGACGGTTGCAAGGCGCCGTGCGTGGTGGTGAGCTACACCAGCGATCCCGACATCCAGTCGGGCAAGAAATTCCTGGCCGAAGGCCTGCAGACCGCCGCCGGGGTTGCGCTGCAGTGCGACGAGGGCAGCGACTTCCGGACCTTTCGGCTGGGCCTGTTCGGCCTGGACAAATGGCACAACGTGGACCGCGCCGTGCAAAGCCTGGCCGAGGCGCTGGACCGCATCGGGATCACGGCGCCGGCCAAGGCGGCATAAGGCCCGTGAGGGCGGCGGGCGCCGGCCTCAGACCTTGTTCTTCAGCTTGCCCTTGGGCAGCACCGTGGTCATCGGGGGCAGCGGGCGGTCGGACGTTCCCTCCTTGGGCGGCGAGTTGTCCTTCTTGGGTTTCTTCGCCAATTTGTTGGTGCGTTGCTCGCCTTTGGGCATGGGAGTCTCCTGTGGATGAAGCGATGAATGTAGCAGCGCGCGCGGCCGTTTCCGGGGCTTATAGCGGCGCCGGCCGCGTGCTCACATTGTCGCCTTCGTCGGCATACAGCAGGCCCATGCGCGGGCGCTGCCTGGGCGCGCGGGCGGGCTGCCGCGGTGTGGCGCGCGGCGGCGCTTTCCGGGGCGCCGGCGCGGCGGGCACCGCGTCGCCGCGGGTGTAGATGCCGCAGCCGACCACCACATTGTCCACCAGTTCCACATAGGCCGATTTGGGATCGACCTCGCCGGTGATCGGGTGCGGCATGCGGTAGTCGTTCCAGCCCGCGCCGGCGCTGCGCGCGATCTCCACGTTCTGGCGCGTCAGGTAGTTGCCGTCGGCATCGCACAAGCCGCTGTCGTTCTGGCCCACGGTGGACGGGTCGGGCGGGAAGGCCAGGCGGATGCAGTTCAGGTCCACCACGAACAGGTATTCCTCGCCCTTGCGGAACGCGCCGTGGCGGTCCATGAAGTCCTGGCAGGCCTGGCGCAGGCCCGCCTTGCGGATGTGCCGGGCGCCCGCCTTCACCAGCGCGATGGCGCGGGCCCGGTCCTCGGCGCGGTCGGTCTTGAAGCGGCCGACGGCGCGCACCAGCTGCGCCGCCTCGCGCTCGAACGCCTCGGCCGCGCTCGCGGCCTCCTCCACCAGTGCGGCGTTCTGCTGCGTGGCGCTGTCCACCTGGGCGATGGCGCGGCTGACTTCCTCGATGCTGGTGCTTTGCTCGCGCGAGGACTGGGCGATGGCGCCCAGCACCTGCGTCACCTCGCCGACGCTGGCGACCACCTCGCCCATGGTCTTGCCGGCCGCGTCCACCAGCTGCCGGCCGCTGGCCACGCTGCCGGTCGACTGGCCGATGATTTCCTTGATCTCGCGCGCCGCCTCGGCGCTGCGCCGCGCCAGGCTGCGCACCTCGCCGGCCAC
>NZ_JACCWG010000290.1 GCF_013697775.1 Ramlibacter sp.
TGGGTGCAGATCCTGAATTGCATGGCTGTCACGCGGCCCGCTTCTTCGCCTGGTGCGGCTGCGTCGGAACCGGCGTAGCAGCGAGCTGAAGTGGACCCTGTTGAGCGAGGTACGTTGCGAACGCGTCCCACTGTCCGTTGAGCAGAATGCAGCGGAGATGCAGCACCATCTCCGAGCGACCTCGACTCCAGCGCATGCCCGGACCATCGAGCCGCATGCGTACGAGGTTGCGAACTGCACCCTCGATCACACCGGTGGCGATGTCGAGATCGCTCTTGCGAAGCTCGTTGTAGCGCATGTCCTTCACGTGCTTGGAGAGGTGACCGAGGACGTCGAACAACTTCTCGCGCTTGCCCTTGTTGCCAGGCCCGGTCTTGGGAATCGCCGCATAGGCTTCGCTGAGTGTGGTGATCACCTTGCCGGCACCCCCGTGGCGACGCAGATCGCGGATTCGTTCGGTGACCCAGGGAGCGAGTTCCTTCGATCCTTCGCGGTGCATGCACCGGCCGGCGGCCCATAGTTTTTCGACGATGTGAATCCAGTCGATGCAGGTCTCGGCTTTGGGAAAGTGCGTCGCCTGGAGATCCCAGATCGCATCGGCGCCATCCGCGAGGAACAGCGTGCGCTTGCAACCGTACCCACGTTTGGTTGCCTCGTGGAGAAGCCACTTGAACAACGCGGCGTGACTCTCGAAGGTTGCGACCAGTCGCTTGTTGATCGGCCCTTCGCAGGTGCCATCGGGCATGGTCTGGAGCGTGTAGATCGCGCCGATGAACGCGACCTTGGCGTTCTTGCTCTTCTCACCACTGGCGCGGCGTGGGCGTTCCCGAGATCGGCGGCGACGGCGACGACCACGTCGTTTGGTACCTGGTCGTTTCACGTGCGGACGTTGACGAAGCTGCAACTCGGCCAGGTCCACGTGAGGTGCACCACCACCATCGACTTGGATGATCAGGATGTCACCATCGTCCTCCGGCGCCGGCGCCCCTTCGAGAAACTTCCGAGCTTGAGCACCTATGGCGTCGACGATCCGGAGTACGGCGCGTTGGGAGGGTGCCCACTCGCAGAACTGCGCGAACGTCGCGCGTGCGTTGGCGAACGCCATCTGCGCGCACAACCTCGTCACCGACATCATCGTCGACGCGCTGAACCCGCCGCTGAGTCCGAGTGCACGGTCGATCGGGAGATCGCGCTTCGAGCGTCGCCAACCAACACGCCGCCCGACCGCGCGCTCGAAGGGCACCTTACCGAACCGCGTGCCGATCTCATCGGTCGCCGAGCCGACGAGCACGAACTTGGAACCGTTGTGCACGTAGTCGATCGAGCGCGGCCGTGCTGCGACACGCGCGAGGTACAGGGCGATCATCGCGCGACCGAGCGCGAGCAGCGCGGTCCACAGCGAGGTCTCGATGTGATCGAGCGACGTCGTGGTCGCACCTCGGGCGATCGCATGAGCTTTTTCGAATGCACTCTGGACGTCGCGATCGCGAGCGTCGATACTGGTCTGCACGGGGCGCCTTGCGTCGGAGATTCGGCCTTGGAACCAGATATCTGCCGCATTGTGGCCCCGTACCTCAAGCCAGATCGCGTAACCAATCGAAACTGCTCCCGCTTCTACGCGTCAGTTCGGGAACTGCACCCAATCCAGTTCGACGAACGGGATGGAATAGTCTACCAGCTCGCGATGCCGATCTCGATGGATCCCCGAATGGGACTGCAAGTGTTCACCCGCATCGTCACCTGAGGTCAGACTCCGAGCGGCGAGTCCGAACCAGTCGGAGTTGCTCGGCCTTGGTGTTGATCTCCTGGAACACCTCCACCTTGTACGCTTTCGCGACGTAGGTGCGCGTGGTGCCGTCCCGCGCGACCCCTTTGGCCAGGGTGATGCGGGCAATCCAACTCGCCCGGAACGCCGGATGTGAGAAGGGGGTCAGGAGGTTGCCAAGCGAGTAGTAGATCGGGACCACGCGGTCGGGGTCGCGATTCGTCCGATAGCACTCCAGCGGCTGGACCACGTGTGGATGGTGACCGATCACGATGTCCACGCCGAGCTCGGCAAGATGCCGAGCAACGCCGAGTTGGTCCGGCCGCGGGTAGGACTCGTGCTCGAGGCCCCAGTGAAGCTGGGCGACGACCACGTCAGCGCGTTGATCGCGACAGTGCTTCAGCTGACGCTCGATGCTCTTGAAATCGATCTCGTCTAGATGTGCCCGGCTGAAATTGGGAGCCGGTTATTGCAAGTGGAGGGAGTGAGGATCATGGTGCCGTGATCTTCCGAGGAGAACGCGTGGGTCCGATGTCGATCAGGGTCACAGTAACGGCAAGCG
>NZ_JACCWG010000296.1 GCF_013697775.1 Ramlibacter sp.
GTTCAGCGCCGCGCCGGCCCGCGCGCGCGCCGGCAACCTGGCCTGGCAGGCCACCGCCTTCAGCGCCGCGGCCAACCTGCACCGCATGAACCTGTTCGCCCGCGCCGGCTGGAAGCGCGGCGACTGGGAGCCGGCCCTGAGCGTGCTCTACACGCCGGCCGACGCCGGGCGCTCGGTCACCGCGTCCGTCGCCTGGCAAGGCGACCGCGTGCACGTCGAAACCGGCGTGCGCATCAACGGCGGCCCCGGCAGCGCCGTGCTGGCGCAGGTGCCGGCGCGCCGCTCCCTCTACACCACCCTCGGCTGGCGCTTCTAGTGCCGGCCCGCCCGACAACCATCCGAAGGAAGGCCATCCGATGAACCCCAACTCCCACGCGAACGCCGTACCGCTGGCCGTGCTGGACGACCGCGCGCGCAACCTGTCGTTCCTGCGCGACGACCCCGACGGGTTCGCCGCCGAAGTGCAGGCGCTGCGCCGCCGCCACGGCGCGGTGCTGATCCGCGGCTTGGACTTCGCCACGCCTGCCGAAGTGGAAGAGATCGCTCGCGCCATCTGCGGGGGCATGGACCTGCTGTCCTACGACGGCGAGCGCGCGACGCCGCGCACCGCGCTCGGCGGCCGCGTCTACACCTCGACCGAATACAAGGCGGGCGAGAGCATCTTCGTGCACAACGAATGCTCCAGCCGCCTGGAGTGGCCGCTGTGCCTGATGTTCGCCTGCGGCCTGCCGGCGGCCGGCGGCGGCGCCACCCCGCTGTGCGACATGCGGCAGGTCACGCGCGAGCTCGATCCGGCCATCCAAGCCGCCTTCCGCGCCCGCGGCATCGCCTATACCCGCAACTACGGCGGCGAGTTCGGCGTGTCGATCGAATACGCCTTCGGCACCACCGACCGCGCCGCCATCGCGGCCTACTGCGCTGCGCGCGGCATCGGCTGCGAATGGCTGGGACCCGACGCGCTGCGCACGCGCTTTCGCCGCGCCTCGCACGCCCTGCACCCGGAAACCGGCGAGACGCTGTGGTTCAACTACGCCACCTTCTACAGCCGCTCGGCGCTGGACCCGCGCCTGCGGCGGCTGATGCGCGGCGTGCCGGAGGAGCGGCGCGCCTTCAGCGCAGCCTGGGCCGACGGCGAGCCGATCCCGGAAGACATGTTCGACGCCTGCCGGCAGGCGTTCGACGCCGCGACCTACCGCTTCGACTGGCGCCGCGGCGATTTCCTGCTGCTGGACAACATGCTGAGCGGCCACGGCCGCGACCCGTTCCAGGGCGAACGCCTCACCTACACCGTGATGGCCGGCGAGGTGGTGCGCCCCGCGCCGACGGCGCTGCCCACCATCCTGCGCACCACCGAGGAGCTTGCACCATGCTGAGCGCACCCATAGGCGCCGCGGCCGCGCCGCTGGCCATCGGCATCGCCGGGCACAGCGGCCGCTTCGGCCGCCAGGTGCTGGCCGCCGCTGAACAGCGCGGCTGGACGGTCTGCTGGCGGCGCAACCGCGCCGGCCTGGACGCCTTTGCCGTGCCGGCGGTGATGCTGGACTGCTCGGGCGCCGAGGCGGTGCCGCAGACGTTGGAGGCGGCGCTCGCCTTCGGCGTGCCGCTGGTGCTGGCCACCTCGGGTGCGCGCTGGGCCGGGCACCCGCTGGTGCACGCAGCCTCGCAACAGATCCCCGTCGTGGTCGCCGCCAACCTGTCGCGCGGCCACCAGCTGATGATGATGATCGCGCGCCTGATCGGCGAGCAGCCCCATGCGGCGTCGCACGTGACGGTGGTGGACCGCCATCCCGCGACCAAGAAGGACGCGCCCAGCGCCACCGCCTTGCGGCTGGCCGCCGCCTGCGGCACCGACCGCACCATCGCCGTCCGCACCGGACCGCCGGTGGCCGACCATCAGGTAGTGCTGGCCTGGCAGGGCGAGACGCTGGAGATCAACCACCGAGTGACCGCGCTCGATGCGCCGGTGCAGGGCGCCCTGTCGGCGCTGGAGAGGGCTGCGCGCCTGCTCGGCCCCGGCCTGTACGGATTGGACAGCCCCGAGATGACGGGACAACAACTGATGAAAAGCCTCTCATGAAACTTGTCGCTTCGACCGAACCCACCGGCTCCGGTGCCGGCACCCGTGCCAGCGCCGGAACGAACGCCGGCACCAGTGCCGGCACCGGCACCGGTCCGTCGCTGCTGCGCCGCCAGATGGCGGTGGGTTGCCGCGTGCTGTCGCTCAACGGCCACGACGACTTCAACCAGGGCCAGGTGTCGGCCCGCGCGCGCGGCGCGGGCGAATTCCATATCAAGAACGCGTTCCGCGGTTTTGACGACGCGGGGCCCGAGGACATGCTACTGTGCCCCATCGACCCCGGTGCGCGGCTGCCGCGCGACGCGCCGCCGGAGACGCCGCTGCACCAGGCGATCTACCGCGCGCGGCCCGACGTCGGCGCGATTGTCCATTCGCACGCCGAATATGCCACCGTGTTCGGCGCCACCGATCTGCCGCTGGAGCCGATCTCGCACGAGGGCGCATTCTTCCAGGGCCGCATCGGCCGCTTCGACGAAACCAGCCACACCATCCTGGAGCACGAGGTGGCGTCGGCGGTGGCGCGGGCGCTGGCTGGCCACAGCGCGCTGCTGCTGTGCAACCACGGGCTGGTGGTGGTGGCGCCGACGCTGCGCCAGTGCGCGGTGCTGACCCTGATGCTGGAGCGCGCCTGCAAGCTCCAGCTGCTGGCGCAGTCCACGCGCCAGCGCTACCGGGTCACGCGCGCCGACGAGGTGGAGAAGAAGCGCGACTACATCTACTCGGAAATCGCGTTCCGCAACTACTGGAACCACGCCGTGCAGGCGGCGGCGCGGGCGTTCCCGGAGGTGCGGGGCTGGTAGTCCAACGAGAACGCGCAGCAATTGCACGCCGCGCATCCCATCACAAGGAAAAAGTCGCAAAGCGACTTTTCAAGAGAACTCACATGTGTTGCGGCGCCGGTGTCACTTCCCAGTGCTGCATGACGCGCTCCTGCGCGTCCACGCTTTCCAGCCGCACCCGAAAGCCCCACAGGCGCGCCACGTGCTTGACCACCTCTTCGGCGCTGTTGTCCAGCGGTCGGTCGTTGTGGCGGATGTGGCGCAAGGTCAATGAGCGGTCGCCGCGGGCGTTGACGTTCCACACCTGGATGTTGGGCTCGCGCCAATTCAAATCGTGCTGGCGCGCCAGCGATTCGCGCAGCCGCCGGTAGCCCTGGTCGTCGTGGATGGCGGCGACTTCCAGCTCCTTCTTGCCGGAATCGTCCAGCACCGCGAACAGCCGCAGCTCGCGCATCAGCTTGGGCGAGAGGTACTGGCCGATGAAGCTCTCGTCCTTGTAGTTGCGCATGGCGTAGTCCAGCGTCTTGTGCCAGTCGGAGCCCGCGATGTCGGGGAACCACTCGCGGTCCTCGGCGGTGGGGTTCTCGCAGATGCGGCGGATGTCCGTGTACATCGCGAAGCCCAGCGCATACGGGTTGATGCCGCTATAGCCCGGGTGCGTCACGGGCGGCTGGAACACCACATTGGTGTGCGAGCTCAGGAGCTCCATCATGTAGCCCTCGGACAGCATGCCCTGGTCGTACATGTCGTTGAGCAGCGTGTAGTGCCAGAAGGTGGCCCACCCCTCGTTCATCACCTGCGTCTGGCGCTGCGGATAGAAGTACTGCGCCACCTTGCGCACGATGCGCACCACCTCGCGCTGCCACGGCTCCAGCAGCGGCGCGTTCTTCTCGATGAAGTACAGGATGTTCTCCTGCGGCTCCTCGGGAAAGCGCTTCTGCTCCTTCTTGGCCTGCTTGCCGGCCTTGACCGGCAGCGTGCGCCACAGGTCGTTGACTTGCTGCTGCAGGTAGGCCTCGCGCTCCTTGCGGCGGTTCTCTTCTTCCACCATCGAGATCTTCTGCGGCCGGCGGTAGCGGTCCACGCCGTAGTTCATCAGCGCGTGGCAGGCATCCAGAGTCTGCTCCACCGCTTCCACGCCGTGGCGCTCCTCGCACTCGGCGATGTAGCTCTTGGCGTAGACCAGGTAGTCGACGATGGAGCTTGCGTCCGTCCACATGCGGAACAGGTAGTTGCCCTTGAAGAAGGAGTTGTGGCCGAAGCAGGCATGCGCGATCACCAGCGCCTGCATCGGCATCGTGTTCTCCTCCATCAGGTAGGCGATGCACGGGTCCGAGTTGATGACGATCTCGTAGGCCAGGCCCATGTGGCCGCGGCGGTAGCTCTTCTCGCTCTGGATGAAGTGCTTGCCGTACGACCAGTGGCGGTAGTTCACCGGCATGCCGACCGACGCATAGGCATCCAGCATCTGCTCGGCCGAGATGAGCTCCAGCTGCGTGGGGTAGGTGTCCAGGCCGAATTTCTCGGCGGTGCGGCGGATCGCGTCGAAATACGTGTCGATCAGCTCGAAATTCCAGTCCGACGGGCTGGGCAGGCGCTTGCGGTCCGACGCGGTGATGGGGGCTTCTTCGATCATGCTGGTGCGGTCGCTTTCTTGAACAGGTCGCGGAACACCGGGAAAATCTGCGCGGGCGTGCAGATCTTCTGCATCGCGAAGTGCTGGTTGGCGTCGCGCACCCGCGTGTATTCCTCCCACAGGTTCTGGTCCTCGTCGGCCACCTGCACGTAGGCGTAATAGCGCACCAGCGGCAGGATCTTGTTGTCCAGCAGTTCGCGGCACTTGGACGAATCCTGCTGCCAGTTGTCGCCGTCGGATGCTTGCGCGCCGTAGATGTTCCAGCCGTCGCCCACGTAGCGCGCGCGAATGATCTCGTTCATCAAGGTCAGCGCGCTGGACACCACGGTGCCGCCGCTTTCGGTGGCGTGGAAGAACTCGTCTTCCGTGACTTCCGCAGCCTGCGTGTGGTGGCGGATGAACACCACCTCGGTCTTCTCGTAGTGGCGCGAGAGAAACAGGTACAGCAGGATGAAGAAGCGCTTGGACAGGTCCTTGCGCGACTCGTCCATGGAACCGGACACGTCCATCAGGCAGAACATCACCGCCTTGCTGGTGGGCGTCGGCTCGCGCACCCGGTTGCGAAAGCGCAGGTCGAATGGGTCCAGGAAGGGCACGCGCTTCAGGCGCGCCTTGAGCTCCTCGACCTCCTTGCGCGCCTCGTCGATTTCCGCCTCGGTGCCGCTCGCCTCCAGCAGCGCCAGGCGCTGCTCGGCCAGCCGCAATGCGCGCCGCGGGTCGCCGCCCATGGCGATGCGCCGCGCCAGGCCGACGCGCATGGAGCGCACCACGTGCAGGCTGGTCGGGTTGCCCTCGGAGACGAAGCCGGCACGCCGGCTCTTCCACTCGGGAATATCGGCCAGCAGTTGCGTGCGGATCAGGCGCGGCAGCTCGAGGTCGTCGAAGAAGTAGTTCATGAACTCTTCGCGCGAGATGCGAAAGACGAAGTCGTCCTCGCCCTGCCCGTCCTGCGAGGCGCCGTTGCCGTTGCCGCCGCCGCCCCCGCCGCCCTGCGGCCGCTGGATCTTGTCGCCGCGCAGGTACTCCTGGTTGCCCGGGTGCACCATTTCGCGGCTGCCGCCGGGCGCGTGGCCGAACACCGGTTCGGACACGTCGCGCCGCGGCAGCGTGATGTCGGCGCCGTCCTCGATGTTACGGATGCTGCGGTCGCCCACGGCCTTGCGCACCGCGTCCTTGATCTGCTCGCGGTAGCGGCGCAGGAACCGCTCGCGGTTGCCGATCGACTTGTTCTTGCCCGACAGGCGACGGTCGATCACCTGGTGGAGCTGCGAGCGTTCAGTTCGATTGCCCATGGTCTTTCTCGCGTGCCACCGCGGAACCGGCTTTGCCGGGCCGCGGGTGGCGCCCCTTGAGGGGAGGCGCCGAAGGCGCTTCGGGGTGGGTCAAGGATTTCAGGAAGACTTGCGAACGCGCAGATACCACTCGCACAGCAGGCGGACCTGGCGGCGCGTGTAGCCCTTCTGCTCCATGCGCGCCACGAAGTCCTCGTGCTTCTTCTGCTCATCGGCGCTGGCCTTGGCATTGAAGCTGATGACGGGCAGCAGCTCCTCGGTGTTCGAGAACATCTTCTTCTCGATCACCGTGCGCAGCTTCTCGTAGCTGGTCCACGCCGGGTTCTTGCCGGCGTTGTTGGCCCGCGCGCGCAGCACGAAGTTCACGATTTCGTTGCGGAAGTCCTTGGGGTTGGACAGGCCGGCCGGCTTCTCGATCTTCTCGAGCTCGGCGTTGAGCGAACCGCGGTCGAAGATCTCGCCGGTGTCGGTGTCGCGGAACTCCTGGTCCTGGATCCAGAAGTCGGCGTACGTGACGTAGCGGTCGAAGATGTTCTGGCCGTACTCGGAGTACGACTCCAGGTAAGCCGTCTGGATTTCCTTGCCGATGAACTCCGCATAGCGCGCCGCCAGGTGTTCCTTGATGTAGGCAAGGTACTTCTGCTCGGTCTCGGGCGGGAACTGCTCGCGCTCGATCTGCTGCTCCAGCACGTACATCAGGTGCACCGGATTGGCGGCGACTTCCTCGGAGCCGAAGTTGAACACCTTGGAGATGATCTTGAAGGCGAAGCGGGTGGAGATCCCGTTCATGCCCTCGTCGACGCCCGCGTAGTCGCGGTACTCCTGGTAGCTCTTGGCCTTGGGGTCGGTGTCCTTGAGGTTCTCTCCATCGTAGATCAGCATCTTGCTGAAGAGGCTGGAATTCTCCGGCTCCTTCAGGCGCGTGAGCACCGAAAACTGCGCCATCATCTTCAGCGTGCCGGGCGCGCACACCGCTTCCTTGAGCGACGAGTTCTGCAGCAGCTTCTCGTAGATCTTGATCTCTTCGGTGACGCGCAGACAGTAAGGCACCTTCACCACGTAGATGCGGTCGAGGAACGCCTCGTTGTTCTTGTTGTTCTTGAACGCCTTCCACTCGCTCTCGTTGGAGTGGGCCATCACGATGCCGTCGAACGGGATCGCGCCGAAGCCTTCCGTGCCCTTGAAGTTGCCTTCCTGGGTGGCGGTGAGCAGCGGGTGCAGCACCTTGATCGGCGCCTTGAACATCTCGACGAATTCGAGCAGGCCCTGGTTGGCCAGGCACAGGCCACCGGAGTAGCTGTAGGCATCCGGGTCGTCCTGCGCGAACGACTCCAGCTTGCGGATGTCCACCTTGCCGACCAGCGAGGAGATGTCCTGGTTGTTCTCGTCGCCCGGTTCGGTCTTGGCGATGCCGACCTGCTTGAGGATGGACGGGTAGCGTTTGACCACGCGGAACTTGCGGATGTCGCCGCCGAACTCTTCCAGGCGCTTGACCGCCCACGGCGACATGATCTTCTGCGTGTAGCGGCGCGCGATGCCGAACTGCTGCTCGAGCAGCGGGCCGTCCTCGTCGTTGCTGAACAGGCCGAGCGGCGATTCGTTCACCGGCGAGCCCTTGATGGCATAGAACGGCACCATCTCCATCAGCTGCTTCAGGCGTTCGGCGATCGACGATTTGCCGCCGCCAACGGGGCCCAGCAGGTACAGGATCTGCTTTCTTTCTTCCAGTCCCTGCGCGGCATGGCGAAAGTGCGAGACGACCTGCTCGATCGGCTCTTCAAGACCAAAGAAATCCTTGAACGCGGGATAGACGCGGAGGATCTTGTTGCCGAAGATGCGCGACAGCCGCTGGTCATGCCGCGTGTCGACCATGGCCGGTTCGCCGATGGCGGCGAGCATGCGTTCGGAGGCGGACGCATAGGCCAGGGGATCGCGCTTGCACAGGTCGAGATACTCCTCCAGGGATATTTCCTCCTCGCGCGTCTTCTCGTATCGCGCCAGGAAATTGCGGACTACGTCCATGAAACCTCCTTCGGGTTCGTTAGGAGACGCGCTGAGAGGACAGGCGCCTCGTTGAGCCAATGTACCCCAGCGCAAATCGCGTCGAACGGCATGCGGTGTAGGTGTTCGTTGCACTTCACTGTAGGTGAACGGTAGATAAAAACAAGAGGGCGAAGTTTCTAAGTGGAAACCACACGAGAGCATCGCACGCACACGCCGCTGCGTGTGTTGCGCGCGCGGAAAAGCATTTGTAAAACTGCGGGACAGCTGCGCGTGCAGGCCGGACAATGTGCGTGCGTTACGCGTGCGGCGGCTCGCCGAGCGTGAAGTAGAAAACCGCGCCGCGCCGCGGCGCCGACTCGGCCCAGATGCGTCCGCCATGGCGCGTGACGATCTTGTGCACGATCGCCAGGCCGATGCCGGTGCCCTGGAATTCGGCCATGCTGTGCATGCGCTGGAACGCCTCGAACAGGCGCTCGGCGCGTCCCATGTCGAAGCCCGCGCCGTTGTCGCGCACGAAGTACGCGGTGCGGCCATCGCCCATGGTCGTGCTGCCGATGTCGATGCGCGCATGCTCGCTGCGCCCGGTGAACTTCCACGCGTTGCCCACCAGGTTGCCCATCACCTGCGCCAGCAGGCGCGGGTCGCCGCGCGCGGGCAGCGTGGACGCCATCACGATCTGCACCTCGCGCTGCGGCTCGGCTTCGCGCAGCATCGCCACGACGCCGCGCGCCAGCACCGCCATGTCGACCGTCTCGCTCAGCAGGCTGGCGCGCGAGAAGCCGGCCAGCGACAGCAGCCCGTCGGTCAGTTCGCCCATCTGGCGCACGCCGGCGCGGATGCGGCGCAGGTAATGCGCGCAGCGCTCCGGCAGCACGTGGCCCGCGCCCTCCTCCAGCATCTGGCTGAATCCGCCGATCGAGCTCAGCGGTGCGCGCAGGTCGTGCGCGATGGAATACGAGAATGCTTCCAGTTCCTTGTTGGCCATCTCGAGCTGCGCAGTGCGCTGGCGCACGCGCTCCTCCAGCTCGGCGTTGAGCCGCAGGATCTCGCGTTCGGCCGCCACGCGCTTCGTAATGTCTTTCACGTAGATAGCCAGGCCCTGGCGCGACGGATAGGCCTTGGCCTGCACCCAGATGTTGGCTGGCCGGTACTCTTCCTCGAATTGCTGGGCCACGTCGTGCTCCAGCGCGTATTCCAGAAGATGCTGCACGCTGCTGCCGGCCAAGTTGGGCAGCTCCTCGAACACGTTCTTGCCCAGCAGCTCCTCGCGCGGACGCCGCAGCAGCCGTTCGGCATCGCCGTTCAGATAGGTGAAGCGCCAGTCGCGGTCGATGGTAACGAAGGCATCGGTGATGCTTTCGAGCGTGTTGGACAGCTGCTCGGCCATCAGGCGCGCCTGTTCGGTCACGCGCTTGCTTTCCGAGATGTCCTGGAACGCGCCCTGGATGCGGCGCACGCGTCCACGCGCATTCCACTCCGGCTCGCCGATGAGCCGCACCCACACGCGCCGGCCGCGCTCGGTGACGATCTGCGCCTCCATGTCGAACGCGGTGCCGCGCAGCACGCAGTTGCGCACCGCGTCCAGCACCGCCGGCTGGTCTTCCGGCGCGAAGAAGCCGACGGCCTGCCCCCGCATCGGCGAGAAGCCGGGCTTGACCTCGTGGATGGCGCACACCTCGGTGGACCACAGCACTTGCTGCTGGCCCAGCTCCCAGGCCCAAGCACCCAGCCGGCCGATCTGCGCGGCCATGTGCAGCAGCGCCTCGGCGTGGCGCAGGCGCTCCGCGGCGGCGTGGCTGGCGGTGATGTCGCGCCCGGTGCCGCGGTAGCCGGTGAAGCGGCCGCCTGCGCCGAACACCGGCTCGCCGCTGACCGTCACGTAGCGCGCCTCGCCATCCACCATGCGCACGTACTGCAGGTCGCGAAACGGCAGCCGCCGCTCCAGCACCGCGCGGTGCTCGTCCCATGTGGTGCCGAGCGGCCGCAATCCCGAAATCTCCCAACGCCGCTTGCCGATCCCTTCTTCGTGCCCGTCGCGCCAAAAGCGCGGCTGCACCGCGCCCGAGAACGAGGTGAAGCGCAGCGCCTCGTCCTGCTCCCAATACCAGTCGCTCGACAGCATGGTGAGGCTGCGAAAGCGCTCCTCGCTTTCGCGCAGCGCCTGCTCGTCATGCTTGTGCTGGGTGATGTCCTGCACCTGCGCGATGAAGTGCATCGGCCGGCCGTCGCAATCGCGCACCAGCGAGCAGGTGACGCGGCCCCACAGCACGCGGCCGTCCTTGTGCAGGTAGCGCTTCTCGTGCTCGTAGAGTTCCTTGGCGCCCGCCAGCAGCGCGCCGCGTTCGCGCAGGTCGCCGGCGATGTCGTCGGGATGGGTGACGTCGTGAACGGTGCGTTCCAGCAACTCTTCCTGCGTGTAGCCCAGCATCGCGCAGAAGGCCCGGTTTACCCTGAGGCGCTGGCCGTCGGGCGCGATCAGCGACATGCCGATGGGGGCGTTCTCGAAGGCGCTGGTGAACTGCTGCTCGCTCGCGTCGTACAAGCGTGCGGCATTGGCCGGCTGGGGTGCGGGGCGGTGTGCCCGGGTGCGCGGAAGGGAGGACAACTGCGATCCCTTGT
The DNA here is from genome assembly GCF_013697775.1 of Ramlibacter sp. Taxonomy (GTDB): domain Bacteria; phylum Pseudomonadota; class Gammaproteobacteria; order Burkholderiales; family Burkholderiaceae_C; genus Ramlibacter. Next base: position 10,408 of record NZ_JACCWG010000296.1, read on the forward strand.
TGCAAAAAGTAACTTCAGTATGCCGCCACGGTTGAGCACCCTGCTTAGGGAATTTGCCTAGGCTTTGTAGGACGTGATCGACAAGTGCATGCAGGTCAGTGGTGGCGGTTCCACAATATTCAGGCATGAAAGAGCAACTGGATGTTCTCGACGACGTGGCGTCCTGGGCCCCTGCGTTCGAAATCGCTTTCGACACCACGCCCATCGGCATGGCCCTGCTCGACCTCGACGGGCGCATGGTGCGGGCCAACGCGGCGCTGGGCGAGATGCTCGGCTACACGCCGAACGAGCTGTGCCGCCTGGGCTGGTCCGGCCTGCTGAAAGGCGCCGACCTGCGGGGCGAAGCGGCATGCCGCGCGGCGCTGGCCGCGGGGTCCGCCTCGGAGCAATGCGAGCTGCACTGCCGCCACCGCAGTGGCCGGCCGGTGTGGATCGGCCTCACGCGCGTGCTGGCGCCGGGCGCCGACGGCCGTCCGGCCTACTTCGTCGACCAGGTGCAGGACTTCAGCGAGCGGCAGCGCGCGGAAAAGGAAATCGTGCTGCTCAACAACGTGCTGGAGCAGCGCATCCGCCGCCGCACCGCCGAGCTGGAGGAAAGCAACGAGGATCTGCGCGACTTCGCCTATTCGCTGGCGCACGACCTGCGCGGCCCGCTGGCGTCCATCGACGGCTTCAGCGCGCAGCTGGAACGGCTGCTGGCCGAGCGGCTGGACCCGCGCTGCGCGCACTACCTGCGGCGGGTGCGCGCCGGCGTGCAGCAGATGGGCGAGCTGACCGACGGACTGCTGGCGCTGGCCGACCTGGCGCGCACCGAGCTGCAGCACCAGGGCGTGGACCTGTCGGAGATTGCCGCGTCCATCCTCGAGCGGCTGCGCGAAAGCGAGCCCGAGCGCAGCGTGGCGGTGCACGTGGCGCCGACGCCGCCCGCGCAGGGCGACCGGCGGCTGCTGACCAACGTGATGGAGAACCTGCTGGGCAATGCCTGGAAGTTCACCGGCAGGACACCCGACGCCACCATCGCCTTCGGCGGCGCGTCGCGCCCCGGCGGCCAGGTCTGCTACGAGGTCACCGACAACGGCGCCGGCTTCGACCCCGCCTTCGTCTCCCAGCTGTTCACGCCATTTCAGCGCCTGCACAAGGCGACCGAATTCGCCGGCAACGGCATCGGGCTGGCGATGGTGCGCAAGATCGTGGTGCGCCACGGCGGCCAGGTGTGGGCCGAATCCCAGCCCGGCGAAGGCGCGCGCTTTTGCTTCACCCTGCGCGAGCAGCCGGCCGCGGCGCCTTCCGCAAGCGCAGGACCCTGACGGTCCGCGCCTTACTCGAGCTTGACGTTCGCCTGCGCCACCACCTGGGCCCAGCGCGCGCGTTCCTGGTTGAAAAAGCGGTCCTGTTCGGGCGGCGCCATGGTGACCACCTCGGCGCCCTGGCCGGCCAGCTTGGCGCGCACGTCCGGCGCGCGGATGGCGCGGATCAGCTCGGCGTTGAGCCGCTGCACGATGGCCTCCGGCGTGCCGTGCGCCACCAGCACGCCCTGCCAGGTGCCCGATTCGAAGCCGGGTACGCCCTGCTCCGCGATGGTGGGCACGTCGCCGATCAGCGGCATGCGGGTGCGCTTGGACACGCCCAGCACCTTCAGCTTGCCGCTCTGCACGTGCGGCAGCGTGGCCAGCATGCCGTTCATCAGAATCTCGGTCTGGCCCGACACCGTGTCCATCACCGCCTGCACACCGCCCTTGTAGGGCACGTACTGCCAGCGCGCGCCGCTTGCGCGCTCCAGCGCCACGCCGGCCAGGTGCGGCGCGCTGCCGGTGGCGGTGACGGCGAAGTTCAGCGGCTTCTGCTTGGACAGCGCCACCAGCTCCTTCAGGTTGTTGGCGGGCACCGAGGGATGCACCACCAGCAGGTGCGGCGAATACGCGAGCATGGTCGCGCCGCGCAGGTCCTTGCTGGGGTCGAACGCCAGGCGCGGATAGACCGACGGACTGATGGCCAGTGCGCCGGTGTCGCACAGCAGCAGGGTGTAGCCGTCGGGCGCCGACTTGGCGACCAGCTCCGCCCCAAGGTTGCCGTTGGCGCCGGCGCGGTTCTCCACCACCACCGGCTGCCTGAGCGCCTCCGACAGCGGCTGGCTGATGGAGCGCGCGATGATGTCCGAAGAGCCGCCCGGCGGGTACGGCACCACGATGCGCAGCGGTTTGGCGGGCCAGGCGCCACCCTGCGCCCAGGCGGCGGCGGGCAGCAGCGATGCGGCGGACAGCAGGCGGCGGCGTGAGACGTGCATGAAGCGCTCCTTGTTCCAGTCATCGTACAACCGAGCGGCACGCTGCTTTCCTCCAGACAAGCCTGATTGACACGCGCCACCACAGCCCGTATGTTGTACGACGACTGATCACAACCAAAGAGAGAGACAGCAGCATGCATCGCAGAACCCTGGCCCACTGGGCCGCCCTTGGCCTGTTCGCGCTGGCCGCGCCGGCTGCACTGGCGCAGACCAAGCTGAAGTGGGCGCACGTCTACGAGACGGGCGAGCCGTACCACAAGCAGGCAGTGTGGGCGGCCGACGAAATCAAGAAGCGCACCGGCGGGCGCTACGAGATCGAGGTGTTCCCGGCCTCCACGCTGGGCAAGGAAACCGAGATCAACCAGGGCCTGCAACTGGGCACGGTGGACATCATCTACACCGGCATGGCGTTCGCCGGCCGCGCGTATCCGCCGATGTCGATCGCCTCAGCGCCGTTCGTGTTCCGCGACTACGCGCACTGGCAGGCCTTCCGCAGCGGCCCGGTGTTCAAGGACATCGTGAACGCCTACGCGCAGAAGACCAGCGGCCAGCACATCGCCGGCTACACGTATTACGGCCTGCGCCACATGACGTCCAACAAGCCGATCACCAAGCCGGACGACATGAAGGGGTTGAAGCTGCGCGTGCCCGACGCGCCGCTGTTCGTGATGTTCCCCAAGGCGGTCGGCGCCAACCCGACGCCGATCGCCTTTGCCGAGGTCTACCTGGCGCTGCAGAACGGCACGGTGGACGCGCAGGAGAACCCGCTGCCGACCATCGACGCCAAGAAGTTCTATGAAGTGCAGAAGTACATCACCCTCACCGGCCACATCACCGAGTCGCTGGTGACCATCGTGGCCGGCCCGGCCTGGGCCAAGCTGAACGACGCCGACAAGAAGATTTTCGATGCGGTGCTGTGGGAAGCTTCCGGCCGCGCCGGCCAGGAGATCCTGGACGCCGAGAACCGGCTGGTGGCCGAGTTCGAAAAGCGCGGCAAGATCGTCGCCAAGGTGGACCGCGCGCCGTTCGCCGCCGCCGTGCGCGGCCCGCTGACCGCCGCGGACGCGCCGTGGCCGCGCGAGCTGTTCGACCGCATCCAGGCCATCAAGTGAAGACTGAAGACGAGAGCACGCGCATGACGACCACCAAGACCCTGATCTCCCGCCGCAACATCCTGGGGGCGCTGGCCGCCGCCGGCCTCGCGCCCGCCGCCTGGGCGCAGACCGCCAGCGGCTATCCCAATCACCCGATCGAGCTGGTGGTGCCCTACGGCGCGGGCGGTGGCACCGACGTGCTGGCGCGCGCCTATGCCGAGGCCACGCGCAAGCACCTGCCGCAGACCATCACTGTGCTGAACAAGCCCGGCGCGAGCGGCGCCATCGGCTGGAACGAGGTGATCAACAGCAAGCCCGACGGCTACAAGCTGGCGATCCTCACGGTGGAGCTCACCACCATTCCGCACATGGGCCTGGCCAAGTTCACGCACGAGGACTTCGTGCCCATCGCGCGCCTGAACGCCGACCCGGCCGCCATCACGGTGAAGGCCGACGCGCCCTGGAACACGGTGGAAGAATTCCTGGCCGCCAGCCGCAAGGCCAGCGGCGAGATCCGCATGGGCAATTCGGGCAACGGCTCGATCTGGCACTTGGCCGCCGCGGCGCTGGAGGAGAAGGCCAACGTGAAGTTCAACCACGTGCCGTTCAACGGGGCGGCGCCCGCGGTGCTAGCGCTGCTGGGCGGACACATCGAGGCCGTGGCGGTGAGCCCGGCCGAAGTCACCGTGCACGTGCAGGGCGGCAAGCTCAAAACGCTGGCCGTGATGGCCGACCAGCGCGTCAAGGGCTTCGAGAAGGTGCCCACGCTCAAGGAGCGCGGCATCGACCTGTCGATCGGCACCTGGCGCGGCCTGGGTGCGCCCAAGGGCACGCCGCCGGACATCATTGCGCTGCTGAAGGACGTGACCGCCAAGGCCATGAACGAGCCGGTGCTGCGCGAGACCATGGAGAAGCAGAACATGGGTATCTCGTACGCCGACGACGTGCAGTTCCGAGCGACGATGGCGCGGGACAATGTTTACTTCAAGCAGTTGATGACGAAGTTGAATATCAAGGCTTAAAGGCACGTCCTCACGCGGCAGGCGGTGCCCGGTGTGGGGCCGCGGAACGGCGCTCCGCGGCTTTGCCACGGAGTAAAGCTGCAAGGCTTGGACTGGGGCCGGCGCGGGGGAACTCGCTGCATTTCATTCCGCTCAGACAGCCCCCGCGAGTCAGTTCACGAAGCGCGCTGAAGCGCGCCCGGCCCCAGTCCAAGCCTCGCAGCCGCCGTCCCAACTGCGGCCACACACCGGGCCCCGCCTGCCGCAGCCAACAGTGTGGCGCGCACAAACGTAGGCCCGCCACCATTGCCTCTCACGCCGCATGCGGGCGGGCTGCGTCGCGCAGTTGGGCATGGCGCCTGCGGTGGATGGGAGCGGGGCTGGCGCGCTTCAGCGCGCTTCGTCAACTGACTCGCGGTAGCTGTCTGAACGGAGCGATTGCTTGCAATCGCGCAGTGAGTTCTACCGCGCAGCCCCGCTCCCATCCACCGCAGGTCTGCCCGCGCAAAGCGCGGGACGCCATGTCCGCGCGGCGCAGCCCGCCCGCATGCGGCGTGCGCGAGGTAGCCGCCTGAAAAAAACCTCAGCGCGTCTCGATCAACTCGACGTCGAACTTCAAAGTGGCATTGGGAGGAATCGCACCACCAGCCCCACGCGCCCCGTACCCCAGAGCAGCAGGAATGACCAGCGTGCGCTTGCCCCCAACCTTCATGCCAGCCACACCTTCATCCCACCCGCGGATCACCATGCCCGCGCCGAGCGAGAACTCGAACGGATCATTGCGGTCGCGGCTGGAATCGAACTTGGCGCCTTGCACGCCGTTCTCGTACAGCCAGCCGGTGTAGTGCACGCGCACATCCTGGCCGGACTTGGCTTCGGGGCCGCTGCCGATCAGTTCGTCTTCGTATTGCAGGCCGGAGGGGGTGGTGATCATCGGAAATCCTTTGTTCGAAAAAGAGAAGGGCTCATCAGCGCAGCAGTCCGCGGCGCGCCAGGTCGCGCATCAGGGCGCGCGTGCCATAGGTCCAGGGCGCCACGCGGTCGCTGGTGTTGACGCGATTTGCCAGTGTACCGAGGCTCGGCGTAGAGACGGTCACCACGTCGCCGACCGCGTGCGTGAACCCCTGGCCGGGACCGAAGCGGTCCTGCGTGGGCGCGAACATCGTGCCCAGGAACAGCATGAAGCCGTCGGGGTACTGGTGGTTCGCGCCGATGGCCTGCGACACCAGGTCGAGCGGATCGCGGCTGATCTTCGCCAGGCTGCTGGCGCCCTGCATCGTGAAGCCGTCCGTGCCGGTGACCTGCATGGCCAGCTCGCACTGGCGCACGTCGTCGATGCCGAACACGTCGTCGAACAGGCGGATGAACGGGCCGATGGCGCAGCTCGCGTTGTTGTCCTTGGCCTTGCCCAGCAGCAGCGCGCTGCGCCCTTCGAAGTCGCGCAGGTTGACGTCGTTGCCAAGCGCGGCGCCGCGCACCTGGCCCTTGCTGTCGACCGCCAGCACGACCTCGGGCTCCGGGTTGTTCCAGGCACTGCCCGGGTGGATGCCGACTTCGCTGCCAGTGCCCACCGCGCTCATTGGCTGCGACTTGGTGAAGATCTCCGCGTCGGGACCGATGCCCACTTCCAGATACTGCGACCACACGCCCTGGGCGAGCAGAACCTCCTTCAGGCGCATGGCTTCGGGCGAGCCCGGCTTCACCGCCGCCAGGTTCTCGCCGATGACCGCCACCACGGCCGCGCGCACGGCCTCGGATTTCGACGCGTCGCCGCGCGCCTGCTCCTCGATCACGCGCTCGAGCATCGACGCGACGAAGGTCACGCCGGCGGCCTTGATGGCCTGCAGGTCGCAGGGCGCCATCAGCCAGGGCAGCGCAGCATCGCGCGCATCGAATGCGCTGTTGCGCAGGATGGCCTGCGTGTCGCCCAGCCGCGCGCCGCCATGCCGCCGCACGGCGGTGGCCGCGTCGGCCAGCTCCAGCAGGTCGCTGCAGGTGGAGGCCAGCTGCGACAGGTCGTGCACGCCGTCCGGGCCCACGCGCACGGGCACCGGGCCCTCGCCTTCGATCCAGGCGCGGCCGATGAGCAGGGCGTCCGCCGCGTCGGCGGGCAGGGTGGTGTCGAGAAAGAGGTTCATGGGATGGGTATCGCTTTCTTCTTGGCCTGGTGGGCCGTCCACTTGGCGGCGAAGGCCTGCAGCTCGGCCAGGCGCTTGAGCAGGTCGGCGCCCCAGGGTGTGAGCACATAGCCGTCGCTGCCGTGCTGCACGAAGCCGGCTTCGCGCAGCTCTTTCAGGCGCGTGTTCATGGTGTTGGGGGTGATGCCGCCCACGCTGTCCTGCAGCAGGCGAAAGGTCTGGGCGTGGCCGTCGCGCAGCGCCCACAGAACCCGCATCGCGTAACGCGCTTCCAGCAGCGCCAGCAACTGGCTGGTGGCTGCGTTGTCCTTGAGGCTCATGCGGAAAGTGTGGGAATCGGCGGAGGCGGGGGACGCAGTGTACGCAGTTCCTGCTATGCAAACAATAGCAAGATCGCCGCGCAAGCGCGGCAATTCCGCAGCTGCCGGCCCGCCGCCGGCGCCGGGTCCGTTCAGGACTCGGCGGTGAAGCCGATCTTCTTGACCAGGGGACCCCAGCGAGCGAACTCGTCCTTCTGGCTCCTGTCCATCTCGGCCGGCGTGGAGCCCTGCGCCATTAAGCCCATGAGCGCCAGCGAGTCGACCACCACCTTGTCCCTCAGCGCCTGGTTGATGGCCGCGTTGGCATTCGCGATCACGCTGGCAGGCGTTTTGGCGGGGGCATAGAAGCCGAACCATTCTTCGGTCGTGAGGTCGGCAAAGCCCTGCTCGGCATAGGTGGCCACCTCGGGCGTGAAAGGAGTGCGCTTGGCGCCAGAGGTCGCCAGGATGCGGATCTTGCCGGCACGGTGGTTGGCCAGCGCGTCGCCGGTGGGCGTGGAGCAGGCGGCCAGCGTGCCGCCGATCAGGTCGCCGATGGCGGGCAGCGAGCCGCGGTACGGCGCATGCTTCATGTCCACGTTGTTGCCGATGCTCAGCAGCGCCACCAGGAAGTGCGGCGTGGAGCCGGCTGCGGGCGAGCCGTAGGTGGCCTTGTCCGGATTGGCTTTGGCCCAGGCCAGGAAGTCCTTCACCGTCTTCACGCTGGCCGGCACCATCGGGCCGACCGACAGCGCGTGCGTCATCACCGCCGCGATCGACACCGGCGCCAGGTCCTTGAACGGGTCGTAGCTGAGCTTGGTGTAGATGTGCGGATAGATGGCGGTGCAGGAGAACGGCGTCAGCAGCAAGGTGGCGCCATCGGGCGGGGCGGCCTTCACCACTTCGCAGGCGATGCGCCCGCCGGCGCCGGTGCGGTTCTCCACCACGCCGGCGTTCTTGGTGTACGCCGTGCCGCCGATCCGCTCGGCAACGCGGCGGCTGGTGGCGTCGGCCGTGCCGCCGGCCGGAAAGCCGTTGATGACCTTCACGGACTCGAAAGCCTGGGCGGACGCGCCCAGCGGAAAAGCGCCCAGCGCGGCGAGCGAGGCGCTGGCCTGGACGAACTGGCGGCGGGTGGGGGTCATGCGTGTCTCCTGTCGTTGTCTGGCTGCGCGAGCAGTGTGCCAGCGGCGCGCGCCCGCGCCATCAGGGAAAAGCCCGGCTCAGCCGCTGTCGCGCTGGTAGACCTTCTGCAGCAGCCGCAGCAAGGTGCGCTGCTCGCTCGGCGCAAGCCGGTTCGCGATGTCGGCCTCCAGCCGCGACGCCGTGCCCTCCGCCTCGGCGGTGAGCGCCGCGCCCTCGGCCGTCAGGTGCAGCCCGACGGCGCGGCCGTCGTACGGATGCGGGCGGCGCGCCACCAGCCCGCGCTTTTCCAGCGCGCTCACCAAGCCCACCAGGTTGGGCGGAAGGATGCCCAGCGTGGCGCACAGCTGGCGCGAGGTGATGCCCGGGTTGCGCCCCACCAGCGACAGCACCGACAGGTCCACCGGCCGCAGCGCGAACGGCGCCATGCGCTGCTGGAACACGTCGCTGACCACCAGCCAGGCGCGCCGCGTGTTGTAGCCCAGCAGAGTTTCCAGAAAGCTGGTATCGACCTGCTCGACGG
>NZ_JACCWG010000307.1 GCF_013697775.1 Ramlibacter sp.
CAACGCCGCTGCCCGCCGTCACCGCCCCGACCTCGGCGGCCTACGGCGATCGCCCGGAGCAGCGCGTGCCGATGAGCCGGCTGCGCGCGCGCATCGCCGAGCGCCTGCTGCAGTCGCAGAGCACCAACGCCATCCTCACCACCTTCAACGAGGTCAACATGGCCCCGGTGATGGAGATGCGCAAGAAGTTTCAGGAGAAGTTCGAGAAGGAGCACGGCGTGAAGCTCGGCTTCATGAGCTTCTTCGTCAAGGCGGCGATGCACGCGCTGAAGAAGTACCCGATCCTCAATGCCTCGACCGACGGCAACGACATCGTGTATCACGGCTACTTCGACATCGGCATCGCGGTCGGATCGCCCCGCGGCCTGGTGGTGCCGATCCTGCGCAACGTCGATCAGATGGGCTTTGCCGAGATCGAGAAGAAGATCGCCGAATACGGCCAGAAGGCCAAGGACGGCAAGCTGGGCCTGGAAGACCTGGCCGGCGGCACCTTCTCCATCTCCAACGGCGGCGTGTTCGGCTCGATGCTGTCCACCCCCATCATCAACCCGCCGCAGTCGGCCATTCTGGGCGTGCACGCCACCAAGGACCGCGCCGTGGTGGAGAACGGCCAGATCGTGATCCGGCCGATCAACTACCTGGCGATGTCCTACGACCACCGCATCATCGACGGCCGCGAAGCTGTGCTGGGCCTGGTCGCGATGAAGGAAGCGCTGGAAGATCCGGCGCGCCTGCTGTTCGATATTTGATTGGTCTTGGGGACAGACCACGCGCAGCGTGCTCTGTCCCCAACATGCTGGAACACTATGGCTAAAAATTTCGATGTCGTCGTGATCGGCGGCGGCCCCGGCGGCTACATCGCCGCCATCCGCGCGGCGCAGCTGGGCTTCAACACCGCCTGCATCGACGAGTGGAAGAACAAGGACGGCAAGCCCGCCCCCGGCGGCACCTGCACCAACGTCGGCTGCATCCCGTCCAAGGCGCTGCTGCAGTCGTCCGAGAACTTCGAGCATGCGGGCAAGCACTTCGCCGACCACGGCATCAACGTGAGCGGGCTCGCGCTCGACCTCGCGAAGATGTTGGCGCGCAAGGACACCGTCGTGAAGCAGAACAACGACGGCATCCTGTTCCTGTTCAAGAAGAACAAGGTCGCGTTCTTCCATGGGCGCGGTTCGTTCGCGGGCCCTTCGACAGGCTCAGGGCGAACGGGCGGCGAGGGGCGAACGGAAGGTGACGGCTACGAGATCCAGGTCACGGGCGCGGCGGAAGAAACGCTGGTCGCCAAGCACGTCATCGTCGCCACCGGTTCCAGCGCGCGCGCGCTGCCCGGCGCGCCGTTCGATGAGGACAACATCCTGTCGAACGACGGTGCGTTGCGCATCCCCGCCGTGCCGAAGAAGCTGGTGCTGATCGGCTCGGGTGTCATCGGCCTGGAGATGGGCTCGGTGTGGCGCCGCCTGGGCGCGGAGGTCACCGTGCTGGAAGCGCTGCCAACTTTCCTGGGTGCGGTGGACGAGCAGATCGCCAAGGAAGCGCACAAGGCGTTCGTCAAGCAGGGCATGAAGATCGAGCTGGGCGTGAAGGTCGGCGAGATCAGGAACGGCGGCGCGGGCAAGGGCGTGTCGGTGGCCTACACCACGGCCAAGGGTGAGGCGCTGACGCTGGAGGTCGACAAGCTGGTGGTGTCCATCGGCCGCGTGCCCAACACCAACGGCTTGAACCACGAAGCGGTCGGCCTGAAGCTGGACGAGCGCGGCGCGGTGGTCGTCGACGACCAGTGCCGCACCAGCCTGCCGAATGTTTGGGCCATCGGCGACGTGGTGCGCGGCCCGATGCTGGCGCACAAGGCCGAGGAAGAGGGCGTGGCGGTGGCCGAGCGCATCGCGGGCCAGCACGGCCACGTGAACTTCAACACCATTCCCTGGGTGATCTACACCAGCCCGGAAATCGCCTGGGTCGGCCAGACCGAGCAGCAGCTCAAGGCCGCCGGCGTGAAGTACAAGGCCGGCACCTTCCCGTTCATGGCCAACGGCCGCGCCCGCGCGCTGGGCGACACCACCGGCATGGTGAAGTTCCTGGCCGACGCCACGACGGACGAGATCCTGGGCGTGCACATGGTCGGCCCGATGGCCAGCGAGCTGATCTCCGAAGCGGTGGTGGCGATGGAATTCCGCGCCTCCAGCGAGGACATCGCGCGCATCTGCCACGCGCACCCGTCGCTGTCGGAAGCCACCAAGGAAGCGGCGCTTGCGGTGGACAAGCGCAGCCTGAATTTCTAACCAGCACCTGAACCTCCACCACGCCCGTTCGGGCTGAGCCTGTCGAAGCCAGTCCTGGCAAGGACGACGAGGCCCTTCGACAGGCTCAGGGCGAACGGGAACCGCGCATGTCCGTCCAATCCGTCTACGAAGCCGAGCTGCAGGTGCGGGGTTACGCAAGCGACCCCGCGCAGCAGCGCGGCGTCGACGCCCTGGAGCGCTGCGCCAGCGAGTGGGCGCAGTTCAAGGAGCAGCGTTCCAGTGTCTGGAAAAAGCTGATCAACCGCCCGGAGATCCCGCAGGGCGTGTACCTGTGGGGCGGCGTCGGGCGCGGCAAGAGCTTCCTGATGGACTGCTTCTTCCAGGCCGTGCCCATCGTGCGCAAGACGCGGCTGCACTTCCACGAATTCATGCGCGAGGTGCACCGCGAACTGGGCGAACTCAAGGGCGTGGCCGATCCGCTGGACGACCTGGGCGCGCGCATGGCCAAGCGCTACCGGCTGATCTGCTTCGACGAGTTCCACGTCGCCGATATCACCGACGCGATGATCCTGCACCGCCTGCTGGATGCGCTGTTCGCCAACGGCGTGGGCTTCGTCACCACGTCCAACTTCAAGCCCGACGACCTGTACCCCAACGGGCTGCACCGCGACCGCATCCTGCCGGCCATCGACCTGCTCAATGCGAAGCTGGAAGTCGTCAACGTGGACAACGGCGTGGACTACCGCCGCCGCACCATGGAGCAGGTGCGGCTGTACCACACGCCGCTGGGCGCGCAGGCCGACGCCGAGATGAACGAGGCGTTCACGCGGCTGGCCGAGAAACAGGACGACGACCCGGTGCTGCACATCGAGCACCGCGAGATCCGTTCGCGCCGGCGCGCGGGCGGCGTGGTCTGGTTCGACTTCAAGGCGCTGTGCGGCGGCCCGCGTTCGCAGAACGACTACCTGGAAATCGCCACCCAGTTCCACACCGTGCTGCTGAGCGACGTGCCGCGCATGTCGCCGCGCCTCGCCTCGGAAGCGCGGCGCTTCACCTGGCTGGTGGACGTGCTGTACGACCGCCGGGTCAAGCTGATCCTGTCGGCCGAGGTGGCGCCGGAGGCGTTGTACACCGACGGTCCGCTGGCCCACGAATTCCCGCGCACCATCTCCCGGCTGAACGAAATGCAGTCGGCCGAGTTCCTGGCGCTGGAACACCGCGCCGTCGACACGCGCATCACATGAAATCCTTGTTGCTGAGCTTCCTGGTCCTGGCCACCGCGGGCGCCTGGGCGCAGGAAGCCGACGTGGCGGGCGAGCGCGCGCGCATCTCGGGCGAACGCAAGCAGGTGGAGGAGCGCTTCGCCTCCGAGGAAAAAGCCTGCCGCGCGAAGTTTGCGGTGACCGATTGCCTCAACGATGCCAAGGCGCGCCGCCGCGACGCTGTGGGTGAACTGCGGCGCCAGGAACTCACGCTCAACGAGGCGGACCGCAAGCGCAAGGCCGCCGAGCGGCTGCGCGAAATCGACCAGAAGCAATCGGCCGCGCAGCAGCAGCGCCAGGCTGACAAGCGCGCCGAGTCGGTGAAGGACCAGCAGCAGCGCGAAGCGCGCGCAGCGGAGAAAGCGGCCAAGCGCACCACGCAGGGGCAAGGGCAGGGGCAAGGCGCCGAACCGGCCAAGCCAGCGCAGCCGGACAAGGCGCAGGCCGCCGCGCAGCGGGCTGCCGAGGCGCAGAAGGC
>NZ_JACCWG010000357.1 GCF_013697775.1 Ramlibacter sp.
GCCGGGCAGCGTGCCCGGTGCGCCGCCCAGCGGCGCGACCGCCGCGCCGCGCGAGCGCGTGGAAGTCACCACCGACGTGATGCGCGCGACCTTCGACACCGAAGGCGGCTCGCTGGTGCGCACCGAATTCCTCAAGCACGCGGCCGACTCCTCCGCCGACAAGATCACCAGCACCTTCGTTCTGCTCGAGCAGAACGCCGAGCGCGTGTACGTCGCGCAGACCGGCCTGATCGGCGGCGACTTCCCCAACCACAAGACGCCGATGACCTTCAGCGGCGAGCGCACCCTGGCCGCCGGCGCCAACGAGCTGGTGGTGAAGTTCGAGTCGCCGGTGCAAGGCGGCGTGAAGCTGGCGAAGACCTACACGCTCAAGCGCGGCGCCTACGACATCCCGGTCAAGCACGAGGTGGTGAATGCGGGCACGGCCCCGGTCAGCCCGCAGCTGTACGTGCAGCTGGTGCGCGGTGCCAGCGCGTCCAATTCGTCGTTCCTGACGAACCCGACCAGCACCTACACCGGCCCCGCGATCTACACCGACGCCAAGAAATTCCAGAAGGTGGAGTTCGGCGACATCGACAAGAACAAGGCCGATTTCCAGAAGGACGCCACCAGCGGCTTCGCGGCCATGGTGCAGCACTATTTCGTGAGCGCCTGGATCCTGCCGGACGGCATCAAGCGCGAGAACTTCGCGCGCAAGATCGACAACAACCTGTACGCGGTGGGCATGATCGCGCCGCTGCAGCCGATCGCCGCCGGTGCGGCGCAGGCGGTTCCCGCCACCCTGTTCACCGGCCCGCAGGAAGAAAAGACGCTGGAGCGCCTGGCGCCCGGCCTGGACCTGGTGAAGGACTACGGCATGTTCACCATCCTGGCCAAGCCGCTGTACTGGCTGCTGGACAAGATCCACGGCGTGCTGGGCAACTGGGGCTGGTCCATCATGGCGCTGGTGCTGCTGATCAAGATCGCCTTCTACTGGCTGCAGGCCAAGGGGTACCAGAGCATGGCCAAGATGAAGGCCATCAACCCCAAGGTGATGGCCATGCGCGAGCGCTACAAGGACAACCCGCAGCAGATGCAGCAGGAGATGATGCGCATCTACCGCGAGGAGAAGGTCAACCCGCTGGGCGGCTGCTTCCCCATCATGATCCAGATCCCGGTATTCATCTCCCTCTACTGGGTGCTGCTGTCCACCGTGGAGATGCGCAACGCGCCCTGGATCGGCTGGATCCACGACCTGGCGTCGCCCGATCCGCTGTTCATCCTGCCGGCGGTGATGACGCTCACCACGCTGCTGCAGACCGCGCTGAACCCGGCGCCGCCCGACCCGATGCAGGCCAAGATGATGTGGATCATGCCGCTGGCTTTCTCGGTGATGTTCTTCTTCTTCCCGTCCGGCCTGGTGCTGTACTGGATCACCAACAACGTCCTGTCCATCGCGCAGCAGTGGCTGATCAACGCGCGCATGGGCGTGCCGCCGCAGTTCAACCTGCCGAAGTTTGGGTAAGGCGTTCCGTTCGCCCTGAGCCTGTCGAAGGGCCGCCGCCGCCATGCTGTCGCACCTCGACCAGCCGATCGCAGCCATCGCTACCGCGCCCGGGCGCGGCGCGGTCGGCATCGTGCGGGTGTCGGGGCCGGCGGTGCGCGCCGTGGTCGAAGGCGTCTGCGCCCGCGCGCTGCAGCCGCGCGAGGCGACCTACCTCGCATTCCGCGACGCGCAGGGCGCCGCCATCGACCAGGGCCTGGCGATCTTCTTTCCGGCGCCGCATTCCTATACTGGCGAGGACGTGCTGGAGCTGCAGGCGCACGGCGGCCCGGTGGTGCTGCAGCTGCTGCTGGCGCGCTGCCTGGAAGCCGGCGCGGCGGCCGGCCTGCGCGTGGCCGAGCCGGGTGAATTCACGCGGCGCGCTTTCCTCAACGACAAGATCGACCTGGCGCAGGCCGAGGCCATCGCCGACCTGATCGACGCCAGCACCGAGACCGCTGCGCGCAGCGCCAGCCGCTCGTTGGCAGGCGAGTTCTCGCGCGAGATCGGCGTGCTGCGCGACGCGCTGGTGAACCTGCGCATGCTGGTCGAGGCCACGCTGGATTTTCCCGAGGAAGAAATCGACTTCCTGCAGAAGGCCGACGCGCAGGGCCAGCTGCAGCGGCTGCAGGCGCAGCTCGCGCGCGTGCTGCAGCGCACGCAGCAGGGCGCGCTGCTGCGCGAGGGCATCAAGGTGGTGATCGCCGGCCAGCCCAACGCCGGCAAGAGCTCGCTGCTGAATGCGCTGGCCGGCGCCGAGCTGGCCATCGTGACGCCGGTGGCCGGCACCACGCGCGACGTGGTGAGCCAGGCCATCCAGATCGAGGGCGTGCCGCTGCACGTGGTGGACACCGCCGGCCTGCGCGACAGCGACGACGTGGTCGAGCGCATCGGCATCGCGCGCGCCTGGGGACAGATCGAGGCGGCGGACGCGGTGCTGTTCGTGCACGACCTCACGCGCGTCGGCTCCGACGACGAGGTCGAGGCCGACGTGGCGCTGGCGCGCTCGGTGGTGGCCCGGGTCGGCGCGCAGGTGCCGGTCATCGACGTCTGGAACAAGGCCGATGCCGTGCCGGATCAGACGCGTGCGGTGCGGGAGGGCGTGGTGCTGTCGGCCAAGACCGGCGCCGGCCTGGAGGCGCTGCGCCAGCGGCTGCTGCTGGCCGTGGGCTGGGAGGCGTCGCCCGAAGGCGTGTTCATCGCGCGCGAGCGCCACGTGCATGCGTTGCGCCGCGTGGAGACGCACCTGCGGCAGGCCGATAGACTGCTGGCGCAGCAGGCCCAGGCGCTGGACCTGCTGGCCGAGGAACTGCGCCTGGCCCAGAACGCGCTGAACGAAATCACCGGCGCCTTCGGCGCGGACGACCTGCTCGGGGTCATCTTCTCGCGCTTTTGCATCGGCAAGTGAGCGCCGCTGGTGTGTCTGCGGGATCTGCGTTACACCGGCAAATGGTCGGGTATCACATGTAAACCTTCGTTAACGTGCCTTGCCCGCCCACGTACGCACCCGTACTGTTGAGCCATGAACGTTTCGCTGCACGCCCCCGTCCGCACCGATGTACAAGGCCTGATCAAAGCGATCACGGCCAACGAGACCGGCGATGCCTTCCGTCCCGCGCTCACGCCCACGCAGTGGGAGCTCCTGAGCACCTACATGCAGCCGTTCGCGCTGATGTCGGGCCAAGTCCTGATCGAGCAGAGCGCCAGCGACCGCACGGTGTACGTGGTGGAGGCCGGCAAGCTCACGGTGCACTACGAGGATTCCAAGGGCCGGCTGCGGCTGGCCGTCGTCGAAGCCGGATCGGCGGTCGGCGAAGGCGCGTTCTTCACGCGGCAGCCGCGCAACGCAACCGTGCAGGCCGCCAGCGCCAGCAAGATCTGGTCGCTCACGCCGATCCGCTTCACCGAACTCAGCAACCGCCAGCCCGCGCTGGCGCTGGAAGTGGCGCTGGCGCTCGGCGCGCTGGTGTCGCGCCGCCTGGCCAACCGGCCCAGGCGCATCGCGGTGACCTGAGCGCACGGGTGCGTGCTTTCCCGGGCACTATTTCACGCTGAGTGGATGTGCGGTGTGGAGCGCCGGCCGATGCCGGGAATAATCCAGTCCGTTGTTCATTTTTCCCACGGGTCATCCGATCCGCTTTGACTCGTCCGGGAGCAGTCATGTCCCTCTTCAGCTGGCTGTTGCCCAGTCAAAAACCGATGCACTCCGATCCGGAGAGCTCCGGCCTGTCGCGCGTGGAGCCGACCAAACCGTATAACCCGCGCCGGCCCGCCGAGACCCCGCCCTCGGCACCCGGCCAGGCGGCCAACCGCAAGTCCGAGCGCATGGCGCGGCGCGAGCTGCTGTACGCCGTGGTGCGCGAATCGATGACGCGCACGGGCGTGCTCTCGGCCAGCTACAAGTTCAAGGTGCTGTCGTTGGATGCGCGCGGCCGCCAGTTCCTGGTGATGGTCGATCTGGCGCGCGTGCCCGGCGTCGAGCCGGAGAGCCTGTCGGAGATCGAGGCGATGATCGCGCAGGCGGCCAAGTCGCGCTACGACATCCTGGTGAGCGCCGTGTACTGGCGCACCAACGACCACGTCGCGCTGGGGCAGCCGGCCGCGCCGGCGGCGCAGCCGCCCGCGGCGCGC
>NZ_JACCWG010000362.1 GCF_013697775.1 Ramlibacter sp.
CCAGCGCGTCCCACTCGGGCGGCGCCAGCCGGAAATTCAGCGGCAGCAGCATCGCGCCGATCTCGGCCAGCGCGAACAGCAGCACCAGCTGCCCCGGATGGTTGCCTCCCAGCCAGGCCACGCGGTCGCCGGGCCGCACGCCCCACACGTGCCAGGCGACGGCCGCGGCCTGGCGCACGCGCACGTGCAAGGCCGCGTAGTCCAGGGTCTCGCCTTCGAAGCGCAGCGCCGGGGCGCCGGGCCGCGCCCGCGCATGCAGCGCCAGGACGTCGGCCAGGCTGCGGGCGGCATGCAAGGGGGATTCAGGCGGCTGGGAAGGCTGGGGCATTTACCTAACTTTACCGGTGCTTCAAGGCAGCGAGAACGCCGCTGCCCACCATGGGTGCACGCTTCGATGTCCCACCTGCCCATGTCCACCATCCTTGATCCCTCGGCCGAAACGGCCCAAGACAGCCCCGGCGGCCACGCAAGCCAGTACCATGACCGGATGCAGCAGCTGCTGATGATCGAAGACGACGCCCGCCTGGCGCGCATGGTGGCCGACTACCTGGAGCGCTCCGGCTACGCGGTCACGCACGCCATGGACGCGAAGGCCGGCCTGGGCATGCTGCAGGACCCGCCCTCGGGCGCGCTGCCCGAGCTGGTCATCCTCGACCTGATGCTGCCCGACATGGATGGGCTGGAAGTGTGCCGGCGGCTGCGCTCCATGCCCGGCGAGGCCGGCAAGGTGCCGGTGCTCATGCTCACCGCCAAGGGCGATCCGATGGACCGCATCATCGGCCTGGAGCTGGGCGCCGACGACTACCTGCCCAAGCCGTTCGAGCCGCGCGAGCTGCTGGCGCGCATCCGCGCCATCCTGCGCCGCCGCGGCGACAGCGGGGCGGTGCCGGCCAAGCTGATGCGCTTCGGCTCGATGGAGATCGACCGCGACGCGCGCACCGTCACCGTGGCCGGCCGCGGCAGCGAACTCACCTCCTACCAGTTCGACCTGCTGGTGGTGCTGGCCGAGCGCGCCGGCCGCGTGCTCACGCGCGACCAGATCATGGAAGCGGTGCGCGGGCGCGAGCTGGAAGCCTTCGACCGCTCCATCGACGTGCACATGGGCCGCATCCGCGCGGCGATCGAGGCCGACCCCAAGAATCCCAAGCGCATCCTCACCGTGCGCGGCGTGGGCTACGTGTTCGCCAAGCAGCAGGACTGATGAACCCCTGGCGCGCGGGCTTGCGCTTCCCGCTCTACCTGCGCATCTGGCTGGCGGTGGTGCTGGCGGTGGCCCTGCTCACGCTGGCGTTCGGCTGGCTGTGGCGCCAGAGCGTGGAGCAGTCGCCCATGCGCGAGGTCATCATCCGCAGCGAGGCGGGCGAGATCCTGGGCCAGACGCGGACGCGCCCGGTGCGCGTGCCCGGCCAGGGCGTGGAGTTCTCCGTCGACATGAAGGACGGCAGCACCATGGTGGTCCAGCTGCCGCCGCGCCCGCGCGCGCCGGGCGAAGGACCGCCGGGGCGTTCCTGGATGCGCGGGCCCGGCGGGCTGCTGTGGATGCTGGTGATCGTCGCCCTGGCGGTGGCGGTGGGCAGCTTTCCCATCGTGCGGCGGCTCACGCTGCGGCTGGAGGACCTGCGCCGCGGCGTGGAGCGCTGGGGCGAAGGCGACCTGAGCGCGCGCGTGAAGGAGGACGGCAGCGACGAGGTGGCCTTCCTCGGGCGGCGCTTCAACCAGGCCGCCGAGCGCGTGGAGACGCTGGTGAAGACGCACAAATCGCTGCTGGCCAACGCCTCGCACGAGCTGCGCTCGCCGCTGGCGCGCATCCGCATGGGGCTGGAATTCATCGGCCGCGACACCGACCCGGCGGCGCGCGCCGAGATCTCGCGCAACATCGGCGAGCTGGACCAGCTGATCGACGAGATCCTGCTGTCCAGCAGGCTGGACGCGCATGAAAGCGACATGGGCACGATCGAGCCGGTCGACCTCACCGGGCTGGCGGCCGAGGAATGCGCGCGGGCCGGCGCCGAGCTGGACCCGCAGGCCGCCGGCGAGGCGGTGGTCGCGCCAGGCGTGTCCAGGCTGCTGCGCCGCGCCGTGCGCAA
>NZ_JACCWG010000381.1 GCF_013697775.1 Ramlibacter sp.
GCCGGGGCCGGGGCCGGGGCCGGGGCTGCCGGCGCCCACCGTGCCGCCGTGCAGCTCCACCAGCCGCCGCACGATGGTCAGGCCGATGCCGAGGCCGCCTTGCGAGCGGGCCAGGCCGCGCCCGGCCTGCGTGAACAGGTCGAAACACGTGGTCGAGGAATTCGCGCGTTATGCCGATGCGCGTCGCGCAGGTGGATCTGCTGTTCACCGACGTGGTGATGCCCGGCTCGCTGCGCTCGGGCGAGCCGGCGCGGCGCTACCTGGCGGCGCGCATCCGCCAGGTGCTGGACCAGAAGCCGACGGACAAGCAGCGCTGAAGGGACAGGTCGCGCCGGCGCCCGGCCGGCTCAGCGCAGCGACGCGTTGAGCTTGTCCAGCGCCGAGGCGCCGGGGCACAGATCGCGCGCTTCCAGCGCGTTCAGCGGCCGCGCGCTGGTGTTCATTGCGGTGTGCAGGTCGGTGGCCAGCGGGTCCACGTAGAGTAGCCCGGTCAGCACCTCGCCGCGCGCCTGGTGCGCGTGCATGTGGTTGAAGGCGGCGTTGCGGTCGGTCGGGTCGTAGCCGCTGTGCAGGCTGCGCAGGCGCAAGAGCGTGCCGTCGTGCTGGCGCACTTCCACCACTTCGCCCGGCGCCGAATCGGCCGTGATCTCGGCGCGCGGCGTGATGAAGTCGATGCGGTTGACCGCCTCGTTGTGCTCGCGCACATAGTCGTAGCTCTTGGTGCTGCCCGGATGGTTGTTGAATGCCACGCAGGGGCTGATGACGTCGATGAAGGCCGCGCCGCCATGGCTGATGGCGCCCTTGATCAGCGGCACCAGCTGCTCCTTGGCGCCGGAGAAGCTGCGCGCCACGTAGGTGGCGCCCAGCTGCAGCGCCATGCCGACCAGGTCCACCGGACTGTCGCTGTTGATCACGCCCTTCTTGCTTTTGGAGCCGGCATCCGCCGTGGCCGAGAACTGGCCCTTGGTGAGGCCGTAGACGCCGTTGTTCTCCACGATGTAGGCCATGCGCACGCCGCGCCGCATGGCGTGCGCGAACTGGCCCAGGCCGATGGAGGCGGAGTCGCCGTCGCCCGACACGCCCAGGTACAGCAGCGCGCGGTTGGCCAGGTTGGCGCCGGTCAGCACCGAGGGCATGCGGCCGTGCACGGTGTTGAAGCCGTGCGAAGCGCCCAGGAAATAGTCGGGCGTCTTGGAACTGCAGCCGATGCCCGAGAGCTTGGCCACGCGGTGCGGCTCGATGTCCAGTTCCCAGCAGGCCTGGATGATGGCCGCCGAGATCGAGTCGTGGCCGCAGCCGGCGCACAGCGTGGAAATCTTGCCTTCGTAGTCGCGCCGGGTGTAGCCGACCTTGTTGGTCTGCAGCGTCGGGTGGTGCAGCCGCGGCTTGGCGATGTAGGTCATGCGGTCTCCTTGGCCGTGGCGATGTTCGCCTGCAGGTGCGCCGCGATGGCGCCGGCGATGAAGCGCGCGGTGATCGGCGTGCCGTCGTAGTGCAGCACCTTGGTCAGTTGCGCGGGGTTGGCCTCCAGTTCGTTGACCAGCAGGCTGCGCATCTGCGCGTCGCGGTTCTGCTCCACCACGAACACGCGCTGGTGCACCGCCAGGAACTGCGGCACGCTGTCCGGGAAGGGGAAGGCGCGCAGCCGCATCGCGTCGACGTGGATGCCCTGCGCGGCCAGCAGCTCCAGAGCCTCTTCCATCGCCGGGCTGGTGGAGCCGAAGTAGATGACGCCCAGTTCGGTCGGCTGCTGCGCGACGCGCACCACCGGCTGCGGCAGCAGGCCAGCGGCGGTCTGGAACTTCTTGAGCAGCCGCTCCATGTTGTAGATGTAGTCGGGCCCGCGCTCCGAGTAGCGCGCGTACGGGTCGCGCGTGGTGCCGCGGGTGAAGTAGCTGCCCTTGGTGGGGTGCGTGCCGGGAAGCGTGCGCCAGGGGATGCCGTCGCCGTCCACGTCCTTGTAGCGGCCGAAATCCTTGCCGGCTTCCAGCTCCTCGGCGGTCATCACCTTGCCGCGGTCGTAGCCGTGGCTCTCGTCCCAGGCGAACGGCCGGCACAGGCGCTGGTTCATGCCGATGTCCAGGTCGGTCATCAGGAACACCGGCGTCTGCAGCCGGTCGGCCAGGTCCAGCGCGGAAGCCGCATGCTCGAAGCATTCGTGCGGGTCTTCCGGGAACAGCAGCACGTGCTTGGTGTCGCCGTGCGAGGCATAGGCGCACGACAGGATATCGGCCTGCTGGGTGCGCGTGGGCATGCCGGTGGACGGGCCGCCGCGCTGCACGTTGATGATGGTCACCGGGATCTCGGCGAAGTACGCCAGGCCGATGAATTCGGTCATCAGCGATACGCCCGGGCCCGAGGTGGCGGTGAAGGCGCGCGCGCCGTTCCAGCCCGCGCCCACCACCATGCCGATGGAGGCGATCTCGTCTTCGGCCTGCACGATCGCGTAGCGGTTCTGCCCGGTGTCGGGGTCGACGCGGAACTTGGCGCAATATTTCTGGAACGCCTCGGCCACGGAAGACGACGGCGTGATCGGGTACCAGGCGGCAACGGTTGCGCCGCCGTACACGCAGCCCAGCGCCGCCGCCGCGTTGCCGTCCACGAAGATGCGCTCGCCCACCGCGTCGGCGCGGCGCACCTTCAGGCCCACCGTCTGGCGCAGGTGCTCCGCGGCGAAGTCGCGGCCCAGGTGCAGCGCGCGCACGTTGGAGGCCAGCAGCTTTTCCTTGCCCTTGTACTGCTCGCCGAACAGCTTCTCGATGACGTCCGGGTCGATGTCCAGCAGCACCGACAGCGCGCCCACGTAGATGATGTTCTTGAACAGCTGGCGCTGGCGCGGATCGGTGTAGACGGCGTTGCAGATTTCGGTGAGCGGCATGCCGATCACGTGCACGTCGTCGCGAAAGCGCGAAGCCGGCAGCGGCCGCGTGCTGTCGTAGAACAGGTAGCCGCCCGGCGAGATCTCGGCCACGTCGGCGTCCCAGGTCTGCGGGTTCATCGCCACCATCATGTCCACGCCGCCGCGCCGGCCCAGCCAGCCGCGCTCGCTCACCCGCACCTCGTACCAGGTGGGCAGGCCCTGGATGTTGCTGGGGAAGATGTTGCGCGGGCTCACCGGCACGCCCATGCGCAGGATGGCCTTGGCAAACAGCTCGTTGGCCGACGCCGAGCCAGAGCCGTTGACGTTGGCGAACTTGACCACGAAGTCGTTGACCGCTTCGATCGGCTCCGGCGGGCGCATCTGCTCGGGGGCGTTCATGCCGCGGCTCCCGATCGCCGTTCGCCCTGAGCTTGTCGAAGGGCTTCGACAAGCTCAGCCCGAACGGAGGGCTCTGGGCGAACGGAGGGCTCGGCCCGAACGGAAGTTCCCGCGTGCGCCATGTTCAGCAGGAATTTCTGCATGTCCCACGCCCCCGTGGGGCAGCGCTCGGCGCACAGGCCGCAGTGCAGGCACACGTCCTCGTCCTTCACCATCACGCGGCCGGTCTTCAGGCCGCCGGATACGTACAAATCCTGCGCCAGGTTCAGCGCCGGTGCCTTCAGGTGCTGGCGCAGCCGCGTCTCCTCGTCGTTGCCGGTGAAGGAGATGCAGTCGGTCGGGCAGATGTCCATGCAGGCGTCGCACTCGATGCAGGCGGTCTGCGTGAACACGGTCTGCACGTCGCAGTTCAGGCAGCGCTGCGCCTCCTTGAACGCGGTGGCCGCGTCGAAGCCCAGTTCCACCTCCACCTTGATGCTGGCCAGCGCGATTTCCGCCTTGGCCCATGGCACCTTGAAGCGCTCGTCGTTGGAGGTGTCGTTGTCGTAGCTCCACTCGTGGATGCCCATCTTCTGGGACACCAGGTTGGTCAGCGGCGACGGCCGCATGGCGACGTCCTCGCCGTTCAGGAAGCGGTCGATCGACACCGCGGCCTCGTGGCCATGCGCCACGGCGGTGATGATGTTCTTGGGGCCGAACGCCGCGTCGCCGCCGAAGAACACGGTGGGCACGCTGGACTGGAAGGTCTTGTCGTTGAGCACCGGCAGGCCCCACTTGTCGAAGGCGATGCCGCAGTCGCGCTCGATCCAGGGGAAGGAGTTTTCCTGGCCCACGGCGATCAGAACCTCGTCGCAGGCAAAGAACACGTCCGGCTCGCCGGTGGGCACCAGGTTGCGGCGGCCTTTGGCGTCGTATTCGGCGCGCACCACCTCGAAGGTCATGCCGGTGAGCTGCCCACCCTCGTGCACGAAGGCCTTGGGCACGTGGTAGTTGATGAACGGAATGCCTTCGTGCATGGCATCTTCCTTCTCCCACGGCGAGGCCTTCATCTCCTCGAAGCCGCTGCGCACGATGACCTTCACGTCGTCGCCGCCCAGGCGCCGCGCCGAGCGGCAGCAGTCCATGGCGGTATTGCCGCCGCCCAGCACGATCACGCGCCGGCCGACCTTGGTGACGTGGCCGAACGACACCGAGGCCAGCCAGTCGATGCCGATGTGGATGTTCGCCGCCGCTTCCTGCCGGCCCGGGATGTCCAGGTCGCGCCCGCGCGGCGCGCCGCAGCCGATGAAGACGGCGTCGTAGCCCTCGTCCATCAGCGCCTGCATGGAGTCGATGCGCTTGCCGCTGACGAAGTTCACGCCCATGTCGAGGATGTAGCCGGTCTCCTCGTCGATCACCGACTCGGGCAGCCGAAAGCGCGGGATCTGCGTCCACATGAAGCCGCCAGCCTTGGCCTCGCCGTCGAACACGGTGATCTCGTAGCCCAGCGGCGCGAGGTCGCGCGCGACGGTGAGCGAGGACGGCCCGGCGCCGACGCAGGCGATGCGCCTGCCGTTGCGCGGCGCGATGGCCGGCATGCGGTGCGCCACGTCGTCCTTGTGGTCGGCAGCCACGCGCTTCAGGCGGCAGATGGCCACCGGCTCGGGCTTTTCGCCGTTGTTCTCCTCCACGCGACCGCGCCGGCAGGCCGGCTCGCAGGGCCGGTCGCAGGTGCGCCCGAGGATGCCCGGGAACACGTTGGACGCCCAGTTGACCATGTAGGCGTCGCTGTAGCGGCCCTGCGCGATCAGGCGGATGTATTCGGGAACGGGGGTGTGGGCGGGGCAGGCCCATTGGCAATCCACGACTTTGTGGAAGTACGCGGGATCCGCGATGTCGGTCGGCTGCAAGGCGTTTGTCTCCTTTGGCCAGCCACCGGCCTCCCAGGGCCCGGCAGCAAAGTCGGGCCTATGGTGGCCCGGGGCCAGTCTACGCCTGTCGCGCAGCCTTGCAAGGCTGGGGACATCGGGGCGTTTGTAAAACGCGTCAGCAGAGCATCAGGACGGTGCCACGGCCAGCGCGGCGAACGCCTTCACCACCTCGGGCGGCGCCTGCACCAGCTCGATCAGCACGCCCTCGCCGCCGACCGGAAATTCCTCGTTCCCCTTGGGGTGGACGAAGCAGATGTCGAAGCCCGCCGCGCCCTTGCGGATGCCGCCCGGCGCGAAGCGCAGGCCTTTGCCGCCGAGCCATTCCACGGCGCGCGGCAGGTCGTCGATCCACAGGCCGATATGGTTGAGCGGCGTGGTGTGCACCGCCGGCTTCTTCTCGGGGTCCAGCGGCTGCATCAGGTCTACCTCGACCTTGAACGGACCGGCGCCCATGGCGCAGATGTCCTCGTCGACGTTCTCGCGCTCGCTGCGGAAGTTGCCGGTGACCTCCAGGCCGAACAGGTCGACCCACAGCGTCTTCAGCCGCTCCTTGTCGGGCGCGCCGATGGCGACCTGCTGGATGCCGAGAATTTTGAAAGGTCTTTGCATTGGTTTCTCCAGCTACCGTTCGCCCGCCTACCCGTTCGCCCTGAGCCTGTCGAAGGGCGCGCTTGCGGGGCTTCGACAGGCTCAGCCCGAACGGATCTTTAGGCGAACTCCAGGATCGGTCACGCGAACTCCAGGATCTCGTTTACGCGAACTCCAGGATCGGCTGGTCGACCGCGAGCGACTCGCCCTTGCCGGCCAGCACCTTGCCGACCACGCCGTCGGCGGCGGCGAACAGCACGTTCTCCATCTTCATCGCTTCGATGACCGCCAGCCGCTCGCCGGCCTGCACCTTCTGGCCGGGCTGCACCGCCACGTCCACCAGCAGGCCGGGCATGGGCGACAGCAGGAAGCGGCTCATGTCCGGCGGCGCCTTGTACGGCATGAGGGTGTGCAGCTCGGCCGCGCGCGGCGTGAGCACCAGCGCGTCGATACGCGTGCCGTTGTGCGACAGCGCGAAGCCCAGCGGGTTGCGCAACGCGCCGCGCTCGATCTGCGCGTTGAAGGGCGTGCCGTTGCTGGTGCCGCGGATGCGCGCGCCGCCCAGGTGCCACTTGGGGCTGCAGATCTCGTAGCGCTTGCCGTTGGTTTCCACCACGCTGGAGCCGCTCACCGCCTGGAAGTCGCTCACGTGCGCCGGCTGCCGGCTGTTCTTGCCTTCCACGCCGAGTTG
Source organism: Ramlibacter sp. (assembly GCF_013697775.1). Classification (GTDB taxonomy): domain Bacteria; phylum Pseudomonadota; class Gammaproteobacteria; order Burkholderiales; family Burkholderiaceae_C; genus Ramlibacter. The sequence continues at coordinate 6,449 of NZ_JACCWG010000381.1, forward strand.
GACCACCACGAACTCCTCGCCCACCTTGAACTCGTGGCCGCGCAGCTGGCCGGCGATGCCGGCCGAGCGCTGCAAGGTGCGCCGGTTGACGTAAGCCGCCAGCGCCACCAGGAAATCCGGGTCGTCGTGCTGCACGTCCTCGGCACGAAAGCCGTGCGCGTAGTGCTCGGCGATGAAGCCGGTGTTGAAGTCGCCAGCCTGGAAATCGGGGTGCGCCAGCAGCGCGGCCTGGAACGGCACGTTGCTGGACACGCCGCGGATCACGAAGCCATTGAGCGCCTCGCGCATCCGGGCGATGGCGTCGTCGCGGTCGGTGCCGTGCACGATGAGCTTGGCGATCATCGAGTCGTAGAACATCGGGATCTCGCCGCCCTCGGCCACGCCGGTGTCCACGCGCACGCCGTGCAGGTGCTCGGTGTCCGAAGCCCACATCGATTCCTTGGGCGGCTGGAAGCGCACCAGCCGGCCGGTGGACGGCAGGAAGCCGCGGAACGGGTCCTCGGCGTTGATTCGGCACTCGATGGCCCAGCCGTCGCGTTTCACCTCGGCCTGCGTGAGCGGCAGCTTCTCGCCGGCGGCCACGCGGATCATCAGCTCCACCAGGTCCAGCCCGGTGATGCACTCGGTGACCGGGTGCTCCACCTGCAGGCGGGTGTTCATCTCCAGGAAGAAGAAGCTCTGGTCCTTGCCGACCACGAACTCCACCGTGCCCGCGCTCTGGTACTTCACGGCTTTCGCGAGCGCCACGGCCTGCTCGCCCATGGCCTTGCGCGTCGCCTCGCTGATGAAGGGTGACGGCGCCTCCTCGATCACCTTCTGGTGGCGCCGCTGGATCGAGCACTCGCGCTCGTTCAGGTAGATCACGCTGCCGTGCGAATCGCCCAGCACCTGGATCTCGATGTGGCGCGGCTCCTCGACGAACTTCTCGATGAACACGCGGTCGTCGCCGAAGCTGTTGCGCGCCTCGTTGCGGCACGAGGTGAAGCCCTCGAACGCTTCCTTGTCGTTGAAGGCCACGCGCAGGCCCTTGCCGCCGCCGCCGGCCGAGGCCTTGATCATCACCGGGTAGCCGATGTCCTTGGCAATCGACACGGCCTGCTCCGCCGTTTCGATCGCCTCGTTCCAGCCCGGAATGGTGTTGACGCGCGCTTCCTTGGCCAGCTTCTTGGAGGCGATCTTGTCGCCCATGGCGGCGATGGAATAGTGCTTGGGCCCGATGAAGACGAGGCCCTCTTCCTCCACGCGGCGCGCGAACTCCTCGTTCTCCGACAGGAAGCCGTAGCCGGGGTGGATGGCCTGGGCGCCGGTCTGCTTGCAGGCGGCGATGATCTTGTCGGCCACCAGGTAGCTCTCGCGGCTGGGCGCCGGGCCGAGCAGCACGGCCTCGTCGGCCAGCAGCACGTGCCGCGCGTCGCGGTCGGCCTCGGAATACACGGCCACGGTCTTGATGCCCATCTTGCGGGCGGTCTTGATGACGCGGCAGGCGATTTCGCCGCGGTTGGCGATCAGGATTTTGGTGAACATGTTCTTGTCTCCCTGGCGCGTCACAGCGGAATGTTCCCGTGCTTGCGCCACGGGTTCTCGATCTTCTTGCTCTGCAGCATCACCAGCGAGCGGCAGATGCGCTTGCGGGTTTCGTGCGGCAGGATCACGTCGTCGATGAAGCCGCGCGCCCCGGCCACGAAGGGATTGGCGAAGCGCGCCTTGTATTCCGCTTCGCGGGCGGCCAGCTTGACGGGGTCGTTCTTGTCCTCGCGGAAGATGATTTCCACCGCGCCCTTGGCGCCCATCACCGCGATCTCGGCGTGCGGCCAGGCCAGGTTCACGTCGCCGCGCAGGTGCTTGGAGCTCATCACGTCGTAGGCGCCGCCGTAGGCCTTGCGCGTGATCACCGTGATCTTGGGCACGGTGCATTCGGCATACGCGTACAGCAGCTTGGCGCCGTGCTTGATGATGCCGCCGTACTCCTGGCTGGTGCCCGGCATGAAGCCCGGCACGTCGACGAATGTGACCACCGGGATGTTGAAGGCGTCGCAAAAGCGCACGAAGCGCGCCGCCTTGATGCTGCTGCGGATGTCCAGGCAGCCGGCCAGCACCAGCGGCTGGTTGGCAACGATGCCCACGCTCTGGCCTTCCATGCGGGCGAAGCCGATGATGATGTTCTTGGCGTACTCGGGCTGCAGCTCGAAGAAGTCGCCGTCGTCCACCGTCTTGGCGATCAGCTCCTTCATGTCGTAGGGCTTGTTCGGGTTCTCCGGCACCAGCGTGTCCAGCGACATGTCCATGCGGTCGGCCGGATCGTGGCTGGGTCGCACCGGCGCTTTTTCGCGGTTGTTCAGCGGCAGGTAGTTGTACAGGCGGCGCAGCATCAAGAGCGCCTCCACGTCGTTCTCGAACGCCAGGTCGGCCACGCCGCTCTTGGTGGTGTGCGTGATGCCGCCGCCCAGTTCCTCGGCCGTGACTTCCTCGTGCGTCACCGTCTTCACCACCTCGGGGCCGGTGACGAACATGTACGAGCTGTCCTTCACCATGAAGATGAAATCGGTCATGGCCGGCGAGTACACGGCGCCGCCGGCGCACGGGCCCATGATCATGCTGATCTGCGGCACCACGCCCGAGGCCATCACGTTGCGCTGGAACACGTCGGCATAGCCCCCCAGCGAGGCCACGCCTTCCTGGATGCGCGCGCCGCCGGAATCGTTCAGGCCGATGACGGGCGCGCCGACCTTCATGGCCTGGTCCATCACCTTGCAGATTTTTTCGGCATGCGCTTCCGACAGCGCGCCGCCGAACACGGTGAAGTCCTGGCTGAAGACGAAGGCCATGCGGCCGTTGATGGTGCCGTAGCCGGTGACCACGCCGTCGCCGGGGATCTTGTTGTCCTCCATGCCGAAGTCGGTGCAGCGGTGCTCGACGAACATGTCCCATTCCTCGAACGTGCCCTCGTCCAGCAGCAGCTCGATGCGCTCGCGCGCCGTGAGCTTGCCCTTCCTGTGCTGCGCTTCGACACGCTTGGTGCCGCCGCCCAGGCGCGCCGCGGCGCGCTTGTTTTCCAGTTGCTCGAGGATGTCTTGCATGTTGGGTTGCTCTCCGTTTTATGTCCCTATGGGTTGCTCCATGGCGTTCAGCAGCTGGCGCGCGGCGGTGGACGCGGGCAGCTGCCCGTGCTCCACCTCGTGCGCGAGCCGCGGCAGCAATTCCTTGACTGCCGGGTGCTGGCGGAACGCCTGCTTCAATCCGTGTTCGATGCGCTCCCACATCCAGGCACGCGCCTGGTGCCTGCGGCGCGCCGCGAGTTTGCCGTTGCGCTCCTGCAATTGGCGGAAGCGCGACACCGCGTCCCAGAACGCTTGCACGCCCTGCACTTTCAGCGCGCTCAGCCGCACGACTTCGGGGTGCCAGATGTCGGGATCGTGGTGCGCATGCTCCGCGCGCCCGTGCAGCCCGAGCAGGCGCAGCGCGCTGGTGATCTGCGCCTGGGCGCGCATGGCGGCGTCGGGGTCGATATCGGCCTTGTTGATGACCACCAGGTCGGCCAGCTCCATCACGCCCTTCTTGATGGCCTGCAGGTCGTCGCCGGCATTGGGCAGCTGCATCAGCACGAACATGTCGGTCATGCCGGCCACCGCGGTCTCGCTCTGGCCGACGCCGACGGTCTCGACGATCACCACGTCGTAGCCGGCGGCCTCGCACACCAGCATGGACTCGCGCGTCTTCTCGGCCACGCCGCCCAGCGTGCCGCTGGACGGGCTGGGGCGGATGTAGGCGCGCTCGTGCACCGACAGATGCTCCATGCGCGTCTTGTCGCCCAGGATGGAGCCGCCCGAAACGCTGGAAGACGGATCAACCGCCAGCACCGCGACGCGATGCCCTTGCGCGATGAGATACAGGCCCAGCGCCTCGATAAAAGTGCTCTTCCCGACGCCCGGCACGCCGCTGATGCCCAGTCGGAACGACTTGCCGGTGTGCGACAGCAAGCTGGTGAGCAGTTCATCGGCCTGCGCGCGGTGGTCGGCACGGGTGGATTCGAGCAGCGTGATGGCCTTGGCCATGGCGCGGCGCTGCTGCGGGCCGGTCGAGCCGAGGATGGATGTGGTTAATTCCAAGGCCCGACCAAGCTCCGTTCGCCCCGGGACAACCCCCGTTTGCCCTGGCACAACCCCCGTTCGCCCTGAGCTTGTCGAAGGGCCCGAGCGAGTCCGCGCCAATTCCTGAACGCGGTCCCAATCCCTCGCAATCAGTGCTTCCTTTTTCGCCCGCGACCATCCCTTGATCTGCTGCTCGAACGCCAGCGCACCCTCGCGCGACTCGAACTCACCTTGCCACACAAGCTCCACCGGCTTGCGCGTGGATGTGTACCCGATCACGCCCTCGAAGTGCTGCTGCATGCGCACTTCTATGGCGTCGGTGTGGCCCGCGTAGTACGAGCCGTCACCGCATCGGAGCAGGTAGACGTGGAAGGGCTTCACTGTGCACGCAGGGCTTCGACAGGCTCAGCCCGAACGGATGAGAACTCGGTCGGAACGGAGAGAACAACCACCGTTCGCCCTGAGCTTGTCGAAGGGCTCTGGGTGAGGGCTTCGACAAGCTCAGCCCGAACGGAGAGCGGCTCAGCCCCCACGGGGGGCGGCTCAGCCCCAACGAATGCGCTGCAGTTCACGCCTGCGCCTTGCGGATCTGTTCCAGCACGTCCTTCGCGCTGGCCGGGATCGGGGTGCCGGGGCCGTAGATGCCTTTCACGCCGGCGTCGTACAGGAACGCGTAGTCCTGCTGCGGCACCACGCCGCCGACGAACACGATGATGTCGTCGGCGCCCTGCTTCTTCAGTTCTTCGATGATCGCCGGCACCAGCGTCTTGTGGCCCGCCGCCAGCGTGCTGATGCCCACCGCGTGCACATCGTTCTCGATGGCCTGGCGGGCGCACTCCTCGGGGGTCTGGAACAGCGGGCCGATGTCGACGTCGAAGCCGAGATCGGCGTAAGCGGTGGCCACCACCTTGGCGCCGCGGTCGTGGCCGTCCTGGCCCAGCTTGGCGACCATTACGCGCGGGCGCCGGCCCTGCTGTTCGGCAAACTCCGCGATCTCGGTCTTCAGTTTGTCCCAGCCCTCGGCCGAGTCGTAAGCTGCCGCGTACACACCGGTCACCTTCTGCGTATCGGCGCGGTGGCGCCCGAAGACTTTTTCCAAAGCGTCGCTCACCTCGCCCACCGTCGCGCGCAGACGCATCGCCTGGATGGAGAGCTGAAGCAGGTTGCCGGTGCCGTCCTGGGCGGCTGCGGTCAGCGCCTCCAGCGCAGCCTGCACCTTGGCGCCGTCGCGCGTGGCGCGAATCTTCTTCAGCTGCTCGATCTGCTGGTCGCGCACCCGCACGTTGTCCACTTCCAGGATCTGCACCGGGTCTTCCTTGGCCAGCCGGTACTTGTTGACGCCGACGATCACGTCCTTGCCCGAGTCGATGCGCGCCTGCTTCTCCGCCGCCGCCGCTTCGATCTTCAGCTTGGCCCAGCCCGAATCCACGGCGCGCGTCATGCCGCCCATGGCTTGCACTTCCTCGATGATGGTCCAGGCCGCATCCGCCATGTCCTGCGTGAGCTTCTCCATCATGTAGCTGCCGGCCCAGGGGTCGACCACATTCGTGATGTGCGTCTCTTCCTGGATGATCAGCTGCGTGTTGCGCGCGATGCGCGACGACGTTTCCGACGGCAGCGCGATCGCTTCGTCGAAGCTGTTGGTGTGCAGGCTCTGCGTGCCGCCGAACACCGCGGCCATGGCTTCGATGGTGGTGCGCACCACGTTGTTGTAGGGGTCCTGCTCGGTCAGCGACCAGCCCGAGGTCTGGCAGTGCGTGCGCAGCATCAGGCTCTTGGGACTCTTGGCGCCGAAGTCTTTCATGATGCGGCACCACAAGAGGCGCGCCGCGCGCATCTTGGCGATCTCGAGATAGAAGTTCATCCCGATGGCCCAGAAGAACGACAGCCGCCCGGCGAAGGCGTCCACGTCCAGGCCCTTAGCCATCGCCGTCTTCACGTACTCCTTGCCGTCGGCCAGGGTGAAGGCCAGCTCCAGCGCCTGGTTGGCGCCGGCTTCCTGCATGTGGTAGCCGGAGATGGAAATCGAGTTGAACTTCGGCATCTTCTGCGCCGTGTACGCGATGATGTCGCCCACGATGCGCATCGACGGTTCCGGCGGATAGATGTACGTGTTGCGGACCATGAACTCCTTGAGGACGTCGTTCTGGATGGTCCCTGACAGCTGGTTCTGCGCGACGCCCTGCTCCTCGGCAGCCACCACGTAGCCGGCCAGCACCGGCAGCACAGCGCCGTTCATGGTCATGGACACCGACACCTTGTCCAGCGGGATGCCGTCGAACAGCACCTTCATGTCCTCCACCGAATCGATGGCGACGCCGGCCTTGCCGACGTCGCCCAGCACGCGCGGATGGTCGCTGTCGTAGCCGCGGTGAGTGGCCAGGTCGAACGCCACGGACACGCCCTGCCCGCCCGCGGCCAGCGCCTTGCGGTAGAACGCATTCGATTCTTCCGCCGTGGAGAAGCCCGCGTACTGCCGGATGGTCCAGGGCCGCACCGCGTACATGGTGGCCTGCGGGCCGCGGATGTAGGGTTCGAAGCCGGGAAGGGAGTCGGTGTGCGGCAGGCCCTGCAGGTCCTGCGCGGTGTACAGCGGCTTCACGGCAATGCCGTCGGGCGTGATCCAGTCCAGCGACTGCACACCCTTGGGCGCGGATTTGGCGGCGGCTTTGGCCCAGTCGTCGAGGCTCGCGGGTTGGAATTCGGGCGCGGCTTGGCTCATGGCGTTTCCTGTGATGGCCGAATCATACATAATTATTGATAACTGACCTTTAGAATGCCGTCCCATGTCTGCCCTCACGCTCGCACCGCGCGCCCTCTACGAAGAGGTGGCGGAACTGCTGCGCCAGAGGATCTTCCGGCGCGAACTGGAGCCGGGCGCATGGATCGACGAGGTGAAGCTGGCGCAAGAATACGGCATCAGCCGGACGCCTTTGCGCGAGGCGCTGAAGGTGCTGGCGGCCGAGGGGCTGGTCACCATGAAGGTGCGCCGCGGCGCCTACGTGACCGAGGTGTCCGAGCGTGACCTGAGCGAGGTGTACCACCTGCTCTCGCTGCTGGAAAGCGACGCCGCCGGCGTGGTGGCCGCCAGTGCCACCGACGTCCAGATCGACGAACTGCGGCAGCTGCACGCGCAGCTGGAAGCCGCGGTCGACCGCCGCGACGAATTCTTCGTGATCAACGAGCGCTTCCACATGCGCCTGCTGGAGATCGCCGCCAACCGCTGGCGCAATCAGCTGGTGGCCGATCTGCGCAAGGTGATGAAGCTCAATCGGCACAACTCGCTGCTCAAGGAGGGGCGGGTCGAGGAGTCGCTGGCGGAGCACCGGGCGATCATGGATGCGATCGCGCGGCGGGATGCGTCGGCAGCGGTGCTGCGGGTGCGCGAGCATTTCAGGAATGGGCTGCAGGCGGCGGCGTAGCCGCTACAGTGCTGGCACCATGGAAAATCTTCTTGAACAGTGCGCGCGGAAGAAGGCGGAGCTCGATGGCTATCGCCCGCTTGCGCCCGACCAGGAAGAGCGCATCCTGCAGAAGCTGCGGCTGGAATGGGATTTCCACTCCAATCACCTGGAAGGCAATTCGCTCTCCTACGGAGAAACCAAGGCGCTGATCCTGCACGGGCTGACGGCGCAGGGCAAGCCGCTCAAGGACCACTTCGAGATCACCGGCCACCACGAGGCGGTACTGTGGATTGAGGACCTGGTCCGCAAGCGCGAGCCGCTGACCGAGAGCGTGGTCCGCCAGTTGCATCAACTGATCCTGAAGGAAGACCACGAGATCGAAGCCGTCACAGCCGACGGCAGACCAACACACATCCGGGTGGAAGTCGGTCGGTACAAGACTTCACCCAACCACGTGAAAACGGCGACCGGCGAAACGCTCTTTTTCTCCAGCCCCATGGACACGCCGATCCACATGCGCGAACTGCTGGACTGGTATTCGGCCAATGCGGGAACGACGGACGCGATCGAGCTCTCCAGCGTCTTCCACCACCGCTTCACGCGCATCCATCCGTTTTCGGATGGGAATGGACGCGTGGCGCGGCTGCTGGGCAACTTCATCCTGATGATGGGCAGCTATCCGCCGGTGATCGTCAAGACGCAGGAGAAGGACACTTACTTCGCGGCACTGAGGTTGGCGGATGCGGGAAATCCCGCGGCGTTCGCGGAGTACATCGCGCAGCGGCTGCTGGAGTCGCTGGACTTAATGATCCGTGGCGCGCGTGGGGAGAGCGTCGAGGAGCCGGATGACGTGGCGAAGGAACTGGCACTGTTGAAGCAGCAGTTCCAGGCGCAGGAGCAGAAGGTCAACGTCCTGCGGGATAAGACTATTGCCGAAGCCGCTTGGGTTGCGTGGATAGAGCCACTCATCACCGAGTTTCTGCGTCGATCAACAGCGTTTGAGACGTTTTACCTGAAGCGACATGCGCATATATTAGTCAACGGGGCGGCCGGCGGAACTCTGGACGACATGATGCAACGCGCAGCTGCAAAGATAGGCAGTGCGGGAGAAATTGAGACGAGAGTGGAGTTTGCTCAGTTCCGTACAAGAGAACACGTCTCAAGAAACTTTACCCAATCCGTTTCTCTGCGCCTGCTGCCGACCCATACCGAAGTACTGAATGGTGCAAGGCAAAAACTTGCCGAGGTGGATTGGGATCACACACCCTCTAAAGAGACGCTCGCGCTCTGGATCGCCGCAGAAGAAAAGCGGCACATGGCCGCTTTAAAAGACCTGATCAACAAGCCCACCTGACGGCAGGCCTGTCCCTCAGAACGCCGAAATCCCCGTCTGCGCCCGCCCCAGGATCAGCGCATGCACGTCGTGCGTGCCCTCGTAGGTGTTCACCACCTCCAGGTTCACCAGGTGGCGCGCGACGCCGAATTCGTCGCTGATGCCGTTGCCGCCCAGCATGTCGCGCGCAACGCGGGCGATGTCCAGCGCCTTGCCGCACGAGTTGCGCTTCATGATGCTGGTGATCTCGACCGCCGCCGTGCCCTCGTCCTTCATGCGGCCCAGGCGCAGGCACCCCTGCAGGCCCAGCACGATCTCGGTCTGCATGTCGGCCAGCTTCTTTTGCACCAGCTGGTTGGCCGCCAGCGGCTTGCCGAACTGCTTGCGGTCAAGAACGTACTGGCGCGCCTTGTGCCAGCAGTCTTCCGCCGCACCCAGCGCGCCCCACGCGATGCCGTAGCGCGCCGAGTTCAGGCACGTAAACGGGCCCTTCAGGCCGCGCACGTCGGGAAATGCGTTCTCCTCGGGGCAGAACACGTCTTCCATCACGATCTCGCCCGTGACGGAGGCGCGCAGGCCCACCTTGCCCTGGATCTTGGGCGCGCTCAGTCCCTTGAAGCCTTTTTCCAGCACGAAGCCGCGGATCGATCCTTCGTCGTCCTTGGCCCAGACCACGAACACGTCGGCGATCGGGCTGTTGGTGATCCACATCTTGCTGCCGGCGAGCTTGTAGCCGCCGTCCACCTTGCGGGCGCGCGTGATCATGCTGCCGGGGTCGGAGCCGTGGTTCGGCTCGGTCAAGCCGAAGCAGCCGATCCACTCGCCGGTGGCGAGCTTGGGCAGGTATTTCTGCTTGGTGGCCTCGTTGCCGAATTCGTTGATCGGCACCATCACCAGCGACGACTGCACGCTCATCATCGAGCGGTAGCCCGAGTCCACCCGCTCCACTTCGCGCGCGATCAGGCCGTAGCACACGTAATTGAGGGCCGCGCCGCCGTACTGCTCGGGGATGGTCGGGCCCAGCAGGCCCAGTTCGCCCATCTCGCGGAAGATAGACGCGTCGGTCTTCTCGTGGCGGAAGGCCTCCAGCACGCGCGGCACCAGGCGCTCCTGGCAGTAGGCCGCCGCGGCCTCGCGCACCGCGCGCTCGTCGTCGCTGAGCTGGGAGTCCAGCAGCAGGGGATCGGCCCAGTTGAATGATGCTTTGGAGGCCATGGTCTTCGTCTTTCCTTCAGTCCGGCAACACCGCCGTGGCTTCGATCTCGACCTTGGCGCGGTCCTCGATCAGCGCTTTGACCTCCACCGCCGTCATGGCGATGTCGTAGCAGCCGATGAGCTCGCGAAAGGCCTGGCCGATCTCGCGTGCCGCGGCCAGGTATTCGCGCTTGTCGGTCACGTACCAGGTCATGCGGACGATATTTTCGGGCTTTCCGCCCGCCGCCCGAAGTACCTGCGCGACATTGTCCAGGGCCTGACGCGCCTGAGCCCCGAAATCGTCGCTGACGATGCGCTCCTGCGCGTCCCAGCCGATGGTGCCGGCGATGAACAGCATGCGCCCGCGCGCCACCACGCCGTTGGCATAGCCCTTGGGACGCGGCCAGCCTTCGGGCAGGATTGCCTGATGGGTCATTTCGATGCTCCGGTTGCGCCGACCGCCTTGAGCAGATCGCGCGCGATGATGAGTTGTTGCACTTCGGTCGCTCCCTCGTAGATGCGCAGCGCACGGATTTCGCGGTAGAGCTGCTCCACCGGCTCGCCGCTGACCACGCCCTGCCCGCCGAACATCTGCACCGCCGCGTCGATGACCCGCTGCGCGCCCTCGGTGGCGGCCAGCTTGGCCATGGCGGCTTCGCGCGTCACCCCCAGCCCCTGGTCGCGCTGCCAGGCAGCGCGGTAGACCAGCAGCGCGGCGCCGTCGATGGTGGTGGCCATCTCGGCCAGCTTGGACTGCGTGATCTGGAAGTCGGCCAGGGTGTGGTTGAACATCTTGCGCGTGGTCGCGCGGCGCAGGGCTTCGTCCAATGCGCGGCGGGCGAAGCCCAGCGCGGCGGCGGCCACCGAGGTGCGGAACACGTCCAGCGTGCGCATCGCCACCTTGAAGCCCTCGCCCGGCGCGCCGATGCGCTGGCCCAGCGGCACCTTGCAGTCGGTGAAGCGCAGCCGCGCCAGGGGGTGCGGCGCGATCACGTCGATGCGCTCGGCGATCTCGAAGCCCGGCGTGCCGGCATCGACGATGAAAGCGGAAATCCCGCGTGCGCCGGGCGCTTCGCCGGTGCGGCAGAACACCACGTAGAAGTCGGCGATGCCGCCGTTGGAGATCCAGGTCTTCTCGCCGTTCAGCACCGCATGGTCGCCCTCGATGTGCGCCTTGCATTGCAGGGCGGCGACGTCGGAGCCCGCTTCCGGTTCGGACAGCGCGAAGGCGGCGATGGCTTCGCCCTTGGCCACGCGCGGCAGGTAGCGTGCCTTCTGGTCCGGCGTGCCCTGCAGGCTAATGGCGCCCGAACCCAGGCCCTGCATCGCAAAGGCGAAGTCGGCCAGGCCGCTGTGCCGTCCCAGCGTCTCTCGGATCAGGCAGATGGCGCGGGTGTCGATTTCACCTCGTTCATTTTCCCGTTCGTTTCCCCGTTCGGGCTGAGCCTGTCGAAGCCCCGCCAGCACAGGCCCTTCGACAGGCTCAGGGCGAACGGAGGTGGCATCAAGCTCAGGGCGAACGGGGGTGGGATCACGCTCAGAGCAAACGGAAGTCAAATCAACGGCGTGCCGCAGCCAGCCGGCAGCGCCGAGGGAGCGCACCAGCTGCCGGCATTCCTCGTCCACGTCGGGACCGTGCGCATGGCTGATGTGCTGCGCGGCCCAGTCGTCCAGCGCAATCGCCAGTTCGCGGTGGCGCGGCGCGAAGAAGGGCCAGTCGAGATGGCGGCGGTGTTCCATGGCTTGCTCCATCAGTTGCCTTCGAACTTCGGCTTCTGCTTGGCCACGAAGGCGTTGTAGGCGCGCTTGAAATCCTCGGTGAGCATGCAGATGGCCTGGGCCTGCGCTTCGGACTCGATCGCCTGCTCGATGGTCATGGCCCATTCCTGGTGCAGCATGGTCTTGGTGATGCCGTTGGCGAAGCTCGGGCCCTGCGCCAGTTCGGCCGCCATGGCCTGCGCCTCGGCCAGCACGTTCTCGGGCGCGCACAGTCGGTTGAAGAAGCCCCAGCGTTCGGCCTCCTCGCCGCCCAGCGAACGGCCGGTGTACAGCAGCTCGCTGGCGCGCCCTTGGCCGATGATGCGCGGCAGCATGGCGCAGGCGCCCATGTCGCAGCCGGCCAGGCCCACGCGGTTGAACAGGAAGGCGGTCTTGCTGCGGGCGGTGCCATAGCGCAGGTCCGAGGACATCGCCACGATCGCGCCGGCGCCGGCGCACACGCCGTCGATTGCCGCCACGATCGGCTGCGGGCAGGCGCGCATGGCCTTCACCAGGTCGCCCGTCATGCGCGTGAACATCAGCAGCTCGGGCGCTTCCAGCCGCACCAGCGGACCGATGATCTCGTGCACGTCGCCGCCCGAGCAGAAGTTGCCGCCCGCGCCGGTGACCACCACCGCCTTCACGTCGGTGGCGTACTTCAGCTGGCCGAACAGGTCGCGCAGTTCGGCATAGGAGTCGAAGGTGAGCGGGTTCTTGCGCTCGGGCCGGTTCAGCGTGACTGTGCCGACGGCGCCCGACACCTCCCAGGCGAAATGCTGCGCGCGATAGCCCGCCAGCTGCCGGCGGTTGCCGGCGGCCAGCGCAGGGTCCACGCGGTCTTCAGTTGAATCGCTCAATTTTCGTCTCCTGCGCTGCAAGCGTCTTTTCGCGTTCGAGGTTGCGTTCGAGCTGGGTCTTGGCAGACCGGTATTGCCGGGGCCACGGCAGCTCGGTGTAGCCGATCTTCGCGGCTTCCAGCAGCGTCCATGCCGGGTTCGCCAGGTGCGGCCGCGCGATGGCGCAGAGGTCGGCGCGGCCGGCGGCGATGATGCTGTTGACGTGGTCGGCCTCGGAGATCGCGCCCACGGCGATGGTGGCGATGCCGGCCTCGTTGCGGATGCGGTCGGCGAACGGCGTCTGGTACATGCGGCCGTACACTGGCTGCTGCTTCTTGCTCACCTGGCCGGAAGAGCAATCGATCATGTCGGCGCCGGCCGCCTTGAAGGCGCGGCCGATCTCCACAGCGTCGTCCGGCGTGATGCCGCCTTCCACCCAGTCGTGCGCGGAGATGCGCACCGACATCGGCAGGTTCTGCGGCCACGCCGCGCGCATGGCGTGGAACACTTCCAGCGGATAGCGCAAACGGTTCTCCAGCGAGCCGCCATAGTCGTCGGTGCGCTGGTTGGTCAGCGGCGAGATGAAGCCGGACAGGAGGTACCCGTGCGCGCAGTGCAGCTCCAGCCAGTCGAAGCCGGCCTCGGCCGCGAGCTGGGTGCTGCGCACGAAGTCGTCGCGCACGCGGTCCATGTCCTCGCGCGTCATGGCGCGCGACCAGTCGCTCACGCCGTCCAGGTACTGCTGCGGCGAGGCGGAAATCAGCGGCCAGTTGCCCTGCTCCAGCGGCAGGTCCTCGCCTTCCCACGGCACGCGGGTCGAGCCCTTCGGGCCGGCGTGGCCCAGCTGCAGGGCGATCTTCGCGCCGCTGTTGGCGTGCACGAAATCGGCGATGCGTTTGAAGCCGTCGCGCTGCTGTTCGCTCCACAGGCCGGGGCAGCCGGGCGTGATGCGCGCGTCGGGCGTGGGGCAGGTCATCTCCACCATCACCATGCCGGCGCCGCCCATGGCGCGCGCGCCCAGGTGCACCAGGTGGTAGTCGGCGGGCAGGCCGTCCACGCAGGAGTACTGCGCCATCGGCGAGACGACCACGCGGTTGGCCAGCGTCACGCCGCGCAGGGTGAACGGCGTCAGCATCGGCGGGATCGGTTGGCGCTGCGCGGCGCGCGGCGTGCCGCAGCGTTCGGCGATCCAGTCCTCGTACTGCTCCACGTAGCCGCGGTCGCGCAGGCGCAGGTTCTCGTGGCTGATGCGCTGGCTGCGCGTGAGCATCGAGTAGGCGAACTGCTCGGGCGGCAGGCTGGCATAACGCTTGACGTTCTCGAACCACTCGGTGGAATTGCGCGCCGCGTTCTGGATCTTCAGCACTTCGATGCTGCGGATTTCCTCGTATTTTTGCAGCGCCTGCTCCAGCCCCACTCGTTCACCTGCTTGCCCCACCCGTTCGCCCTGAGCTTGTCGAAGGGCACTTCGACCTTGCTCAGGACAGGCTTCGACAGGCTCAGCCCGAACGGGGGAAAGAACGGATTTCAGCACCCGCGCCAGCTCGATCGAATCCTCCAGCGCGAGCTTGGTCCCCGAGCCGATGGAAAAGTGCGCGGTGTGCGCCGCATCGCCCATCAGCACTACGGGCGTGCCTGCGGCGTTGCGGTGCACCCAGGTCTTGCAGATCACGCGCGGGAATTTGATCCACTGCGCCGAGCCGCGCAGGTGCGAGGCGTTGGACATCAGCTTGTTGCCGTCCAGGTAGGGTGCGAACAGCTTCTCGCAGAAGGCGATGGCGTCTTCCTTGTCCATCGTGTCCAGCCCGGCGCCCTTCCAGGTGTCTTCCGGCGCCTCGACGATGAAGGTGGAGGTGTCGCCGTCGAACTGGTAGGCATGCGCCTGGAACCAGCCCCAGGGCGTTTCCTCGAAGGCGAAGGTGAAGGCCTCGAAGCGCTTGTGCGTGCCCAGCCAGACGAAGCGGCACTCGCGCATGTCGATGTCGGGCTGGAAGGTAGCGGCGTACCTGGCGCGGATGCGGCTGTTCAGGCCGTCGCTGGCGATGATGAGGTCGGCGTCGGGGTACTGCGTGTCGTCCTGCACGTCGGTTTCGAACACCAGCTCGACGCCCAATTCCTCGCAGCGCCGCTGCAGGATGTTGAGCAGGCGCTTGCGCCCGATGCCGCAAAAGCCGTGGCCGCCCGAGCGCACCTTGCGGCCGCGGATGTTGACCTCGATGTCGTCCCAGTGGTTGAACGCGCCGAGGATCTCGCCGGCCGTTGTCGGGTCGGCCTGCTGCAGGTTGCCCAGCGTCTGGTCGGAGAACACCACGCCCCAGCCGAAGGTGTCGTACGGCCGGTTGCGCTCGACCACGCGGATGCGGTGGCTGGGGTCCTGCTGCTTCATCAGCAGCGCGAAATACAGGCCGGCCGGGCCACCGCCGATGCAGACGATGTTCATGGTTACTCCAAACCTCGATATTTTAAGTTTAAAGCATTTGACTGGGCATGCCCAGAGGCAAACCCTGCCCTCTGCCCGCCCGCTCCGGTCAGGCGGCCAGCCGCTCGCCGCGTGCGTGCGCGAGCGCCATTACCTGCGCGGGCGGCACGCCCTTGAGCTTGTGGTCGCTCCACACCTGCCGCCAGCGGCGCGCGCCGGGCAGCCCGTTGTACAGGCCCAGCATGTGCCGGGCAATCGCGTGCCAGGGCACGCCGGCGCGCGCGGCCTCCCGCTCCATGTAGCGCACCATCTGCTCCTCGACCGCTTCGCGCTCCAGGGCGATTTCGCCATCGCCGCCGTGATCGCCGAAGAAGCCCGCATCCCAGCGGGCCAGCCACCAGGGGTTGTGGTACGCCTCGCGGCCGACCATCACGCCGTCGACCTGCGTCAGCTCGGCCGCCACCTGCGCATCGGTGGTGATGCCGCCGTTGGTGCAAATGACAAGGTGCGGAAACTCGGCCTTGAGCCGGTGCACCAGCTCGTAGCGCAGCGGCGGCACCTCGCGGTTCTCCTTGGGCGACAGGCCTTTCAGCCACGCGTTGCGGGCGTGGACGATGAACACGGAGCAGCCGGCTTCGGCCACCGTGCCGACGAAGTCGCGCACGAAGCCGTAGCTCTCGGTCTTGTCGATGCCGATGCGGTGCTTCACCGTGACAGGTATCGCCACCGCATCCACCATCGCCTTGACGCAGTCCGCCACCAGCTGCGGCTCGGCCATCAGGCAGGCGCCGAAGGCGCCGCGCTGCACGCGTTCGCTGGGGCAGCCGCAGTTGAGGTTGATCTCGTCGTAGCCCCACTGCGCACCCAGCTTCGCGCAATGCGCCAGCGCGTCGGGCTCGCTGCCGCCCAGCTGCAGCGCCACCGGATGCTCGCCAGCGTCGAAGTCCAGGTGGCGCTGCACGTCGCCGTGCAGCAGCGCGCCGGTGGTCACCATCTCGGTGTACAGGCGCGCATGGCGGCTCAGCAGCCGGTGAAAGTGGCGGCAGTGGCGGTCGGTCCAGTCCATCATGGGGGCCACGCTCAGGCGCCAGGGGCTGGGGGAAGTCTCTGGGTGCATCACGGCCACGACTGTAGCGTGCGCGTGGCGGAAGGCTCTCCTACATCCCTGTCTTCAGCAGGCCGACACGCCGTTGCGGGACTTGGGGCCTTAATGTCGGGAAAGGAGATCCGATGAAACCATTCCAGCTCGAATCCAGCATGACCACCATGGGCGGCGTGTTCTATCCCACCGGCTACATGGTGCTGATGTTCCCGACCGAAAACGACGCCCAGCAGGCCGCCAGCAGCCTGCAGGACGCAGGCATTGCCGGCGACACCATCTCGCTGCTGACGCCCAGCATCTTCCAGGAGCAGATCGTGCGCTCGGTCGGCAATGCTGACATTCCGCTGCCCTCGGCCGGCACCGAGGCCGACACCGTGCGCCAGTTCGCCGAATTCGCGAGCAAGGGCCACCACGCGCTGATGGTGCATGCCCCCAGCGGCGACGACGGCCACCGCGTGATGGAGATCCTGAAGGACGCGCCGATCTCGTACGGCCAGAAGTACCGCAAGCTGGTGATCGAGGACGTGGCGGACTGAAGAATTATTCTGAAGGAATGTCGGTCATGCTGAGGCATTGCCGACGTTCGCCTCCTTTTCCAGGTCTTTCGCAACTCGCGTCTTTTGCGACTCAAATTCTCTGAGCTCGTCTTCACTCAGAAGTCCCGACGCACCGATCCTGCACCACCGAATACCATCCAATACCGGTTTTTCGCAGTGCTCATACAAAGCGAGAAGTTTCTTTCTTTGCTGGTCATTAAGCGAATAACCATCCGTTTTGGGGGTGACCTGCCCCCTCCTGCCGTACCAAGTGAACCGAGGAAGTCCGGGGGTTGCAAGATTAATCGATCTGCGTGGGGGTTGTTGTTTATATATTTGAATCGCCAGCGCGCTGG
>NZ_JACCWG010000395.1 GCF_013697775.1 Ramlibacter sp.
GCCTGGGCCAGCGCGTCCAGCGCGCCGCGCACCCGCATCAGCGGATTGCGCATTTCGTGCGCGATGGAGCCGGCGCCCGAGTGCACCAGCCGCATGCGGTCGGCGTCGGCGCGCCGCTCGGATGCGCGCGCGATGATGCCGCCGGCCGCCAGCACGGCGCACAGCGGCACCCACAGGTAGATGAACTCGAACGGCGGCACCGCGTCGGGATGGATGAACCACCAGACGGCGAAGCTGGCCGCGTAGCCGCCCAGCAGCATGGCGATGGTGTTGCGCCAGTCGGTGAGGAACACGATCAGTACCGCGCCGAGCATCATGTTCGCCACGCTGGTGGGCAGGCCCCCGTTTTGCAGCAGCGAGAACGGCATGAAGAACGCCAGGCAATAGAACATCGCCGCGTACGAAAAGGGCAGGTAGAAGCGCTGCACGGAGCGCGGCCACCACCGGCGCAGCACCAGCAGCAGGCACAGCGCCACGGCCACCAGGCGCAGGTCGAGGTCGTCCCAGCGCGGCGGCAGCCTGCCGGTCAGCCGCAGCAGGTAGAACGCTGGAAATGCGATGACGCCCATGAGGCCGACCCACTCGAGCTGCGAGGGGTGCCGCTCATGGTGCGCGCGATAGGCTTGCGCGAGAGCGCGGATGAGTTTGTACATTGTCATCGGCACTGCCGGCGCTACTTCCGCCGAACGCCCTGCTATGGGGCTCTGTGCCGCCGTCCCTGAATATTCTTGACCGGGTCAAATGTAGCAAAGCCGGCGCGTGCGGCACAGCGGGACAGCACGCATTAGGATTCAATTCTTTGTCCCGGCTGCGACAAATGCAGGAATGCAACGCTCCGGCGGCCCCTAGAATCGAAAAGCGCACGAGCGTTCTATTTGTTCCCAGAAGGAGCCCGCATGACGGCTGAATACAAAGTTCACGGCGATATCGCCGTGATCACGTTGAACAATCCCCCCATCAACGGACTCGGCCACGCCACGCGCGTGGCGATCACCCGCCACCTGGAACAGGCCAACGCGGACGGCGCGGTCAAGGCCATCGTGCTGACCGGCGCGGGCCGCGCCTTCTCGGGCGGCGCCGACATCACCGAATTCGGCACGCCGCGCGCGACGCAGGAACCCAACCTGCTGTCGGTGATCCTGGCGGTGGAGAACTCGGCCAAGCCGGTGGTCGCCGCGATGCATTCCATCGCCATGGGCGGCGGGCTGGAACTGCCCCTGGGCTGCCACTACCGCATCGCCGCGCCCGGCTGCAAGGTGGGCCTGCCCGAAGTGCGGCTGGGCCTGATCCCGGGCGCCGGCGGCACCCAGCGGCTGCCGCGCGTGATGGGCGTGGAAACCGCGCTCAACCTGATCGTGAGCGGCGAACCGGTGAACAGCGAACTGCTGGCGCAGCAGCCCGGCCAGAAGCTGTTCGACAAGATGTCCGCCTCGGCCGAATCGCTGATGGAAGAGGCCATCGCCTTTGCCCGTTCGGTGGCCGGCACACGGCCGCTGCCGCGCGTGCGCGACCTGCCGTGCAAGCACCCGATGGGCGACGCGTACTTCCAGTTCGCGCGCAACATGGTCAAGGGCATGGCCAAGAATTTCCCGGCGCCGCTCAAGTGCGTGGACGCGGTGGAAGCCGCCACGCAGAAGAAGTTCGACGACGGCATGGCGTTCGAGCGCGAGATCTTCATCAACCTGATGTTCACGCCCGAGTCGCGCGCGCTGCGCCACCTGTTCATCGCCGAGCGTGCGGCCTCCAAGATCGCCGACGTGCCGGCCAGCACGCCCAAGCGCGAGATCAAGTCGGTGGGCGTGATCGGCGCCGGCACCATGGGCGGCGGCATCAGCATGAACTTCCTGAACGCCGGCATCCCCGTGACGATGCTGGAGACAAAGCAGGACGCGCTGGACCGCGGCCTCGCCACCATCCGCAAGAACTACGAGAGCCAGGTCAAGAAGGGCAAGCTCAAGCAGGACAAGTACGAGCAGCGCATGGCCCTGCTCAAGCCCACGCTGGCCTACGAGGACCTGAAGGACGCCGACCTGGTGATCGAAGCCGTGTTCGAGGACATCGGCGTCAAGCAGCAGGTGTTCGAAAAGCTCGACCAGGTCGCCAAGCCCGGCGCCATCCTCGCCTCCAACACCTCCACGCTGGACGTGAACAGGATCGCCGATTTCACCAAGCGCCCGCAGGACGTGGTGGGCCTGCACTTCTTCAGCCCGGCCAACGTGATGAAGCTGCTGGAAGTGGTGCGCGGCGCCAAGACCGGCAAGGACGTGATGGCCACCGTGATGGACGCGGCCAAGAAGATCCGCAAGACGGCGGTGGTGTCCGGCGTGTGCGACGGCTTCATCGGCAACCGCATGATCGAGCAGTACTCGCGCCAGGCCGGTTTCCTGCTGGACGAGGGCGCCTCGCCGCAGCAGGTGGACCGCGCGGTCGAGAAATTCGGCTTCGCCATGGGCCCGTTCCGCATGGGCGACCTGGCCGGCAACGACATCGGCTGGGCCATCCGCAAGCGCCGCGCGCAGGAGCGCCCGAACCTGAAGTACAGCCGCAGCGCCGACAAGCTGTGCGAGCTGGGCCGCTTCGGCCAGAAGACCGGCGCCGGCTGGTACGACTACCAGGCGGGCAAGCGCGACGCCATTGCGTCGGAGCTGGTCAACAAGATGATCGAGGCGCACCGCAAGGAACTCGGCATCGCGCCGCGCAAGATTTCCGACGACGAGATCGTGCAGCGCCTGGTGTTCTCGCTGGTCAACGAGGCCGCGCACATCCTGCAGGAGGGCATCGCCGCGCGCCCCAGCGACATCGACATGGTCTACATCACCGGCTACGGTTTCCCGATCCACCGTGGCGGCCCGATGCTGTATGCCGACCAGGTGGGCCTGTTCAACGTGGTGCAGGCCATGAAGCGCTTCCAGCAGAACCCCAACGACGACGCGGCTTTCTGGGAGCCGGCGCCGCTGCTGGCCAGGCTGGCGGCCGAAGGCGGAACCTTCAGCTAAGGCGCCCGTGCTCAAGCGCATCCTGCTCGCGCTGCTTGGCCTGCTGCTGCTCCTGGTGGCGGCCGTGGCGGTCAACACGCTGCGGCAGGGTTCGCGCCAGCTGGAGGTTGCGCCCGCGCTGGCGGTGGCGGTGGACGAGAAAGCCGCGGCCGAGCACCTGGCCGGCGCGGTGCGCCTGCAGACCATTGCCAGCCGCGAGGACCCGGACGCCAACGGCGCCGAGTTCCGCAAGCTGCACGACTACCTGCGCGAGCGCTATCCGCGCGTGCACGCCACGCTCAAGCGCGAGGTGGTGGGCGGCTACAGCCTGCTCTACACCTGGCCCGGCAGCGACCCCAAGGCCAAACCGGTGCTGCTGATGGCGCACCAGGACGTGGTGCCGGTGTCGCCCGGCACCGAGGCGCAGTGGGAGGCGCCGCCGTTCTCCGGCGAGATCAAGGGCGGCTTCGTCTGGGGCCGCGGCGCCTGGGACGACAAGGGCAACCTGATCGCGCAGATGGAGGCGGTGGAGATGCTGCTGGCCGCCGGGCACCAGCCGCGCCAGACCATCTACCTGGCGTTCGGCCAGGACGAGGAAATCAGCGGCCAGCGCGGCGCGGTGCAGATCGCCAGGCTGCTGCAGGAACGCGGCGTGCGGCTGGACTTCGTGCTGGACGAGGGCCTGCTGATCACCGACGGCATCATGCCGGGCCTGTCCAAGCCGGCGGCTCTGATCGGCATCGCGGAAAAGGGCTTTCTCTCGATGGTGATGAAGGTGGGCGGCACGCCCGGCCACTCCTCCATGCCGCCGCCGAAGGGCACGAGTGCCATCGGCATGATGAGCGCGGCGCTGCGCCGGCTCGACGACGAGCAGCTGCCCGCCGGCCTGCGCGGCGTGGCGCGCGAGATGTTCGAGACCATCGCGCCGGAGATGGGCGGCTTCCAGCGCGTGGCCCTGTCCAACCTGTGGCTGTTCGGCCCGCTGGTGCAGGCCCAGCTGGAAAAGGGCGCCAGCACCAACGCCATGCTGCGCACCACCACGGCGCTGACCGTCACCAAGGCCGGCAACGCCGAGAACGTGATTCCCGGCCAGGCCGAGGCCACCGTCAATTTCCGGCTGCTGCCGGGCGACACCATCGCCAGCGTCACCGGCCACGTGCGCGGCAAGGCCGGCGAGCGCTTCGAGCTGTTCGCCCTGCCGGGCGCGAGCGAGGCGTCGCCCGTGTCGCCGACCGACGCCCCGTCCTACCAGACGCTGGCGCGCACCGTGCGCTCGCTGTTCCCGGGCGTCGTCGTCGCGCCCGGCCTGATGATCGCCGCCACCGATTCGCGCCACTTCACGGCCTTGAGCGACCACATCTACCGCTTTTCGCCGGTGCGCGCCAAGCCGGCCGACCTGGCGCGCTTTCATGGATTGAACGAACGCATCGCCACCGCCAACCTGGCCGAGCTGGTGCGCTTTTACCACCAGCTGCTGCGCAACCTGAATGCCGCAGCCGCCACCTCATCGACCGTCCCCTGAAAGGCACACCATGACCAACGCCGTTATCGTCTCCACCGCGCGCACGCCCTTGACCAAGAGCTGGAAAGGCGCCTTCAACATGACCTACGGCGCGACCCTGGGGGCCCACGCGGTCAGGAACGCCGTCGAGCGCGCCGGCGTCGAGCCCGGCGCCGTCGAGGACGTGTTGATGGGCTGCGCCAATCCCGAAGGCACCACCGGCGGCAACATCGCGCGCCAGATTGCGCTGCTGGCCGGCCTGCCGACCTCGGTGAGCGGCATGACCATCAACCGCTTCTGCTCCGCGGGCCTGCAGACCATCGCCACGGCCTCGCAGCGCATCATCGCCGGCGAGGCCGACGTGTTCGTGGCCGGCGGCGTGGAAAGCATCTCCTGCGTGCAGCAGGAAATGAACACGCACATGTTCAAGGACCCGGCGCTCGAAGCAAGGAAGCCAGCGGTGTTCTGGAGCATGCTGCAGACGGCCGAGCAGGTCGCCCAGCGCTACAACATCAGCCGCGATCTGCAGGACGAGTACGGCGCGGCCAGCCAGCAGCGCGCCTGCGCCGGCCAGGAAGCCGGCCGCTTCACCCAGGAAATCGCGCCGATCACGGTCATGGCCGGCGTGGCCGACCCGGTGATGGGCCTGCGCAGCAAGGAAGTCACCGTCAGCAAGGACGAGGGCCTGCGCGAAGGCACGACCAAGGAATCCATCGCCCACATCCGCCCGGCGCTGCCCGGCGGCGTGATCTCCGCCGGCAACGCCAGCCAGTTCTCCGACGGCGCCGGTGCCTGCGTGGTGGTGAGCGAGGAATACGCGAGCCGCCACAACCTCAAACCCATCGGCCGCTTCCTGGGCTTCGCGGTGGCCGGCTGCGAGCCCGACGAAATGGGCATCGGTCCCGTGTTCGCCGTGCCCAAGGTGCTGAAGAAGCTGGGCCTGACGGTGGACGACATCGACCTGTGGGAGCTGAACGAAGCCTTCGCGGTGCAGGTGATCTACTGCCGCGACCGCCTGGGCATTCCCAACGAGCTGCTCAACGTCGACGGCGGCGCCATCGCGGTGGGCCACCCCTATGGCGTGTCGGGCCAGCGCCTGACCGGCCACGCGCTGGTGGAAGGCAAGCGCCGCGGTGCCAAGAAGGTGATGGTCACCATGTGCATCGGCGGCGGCATGGGTGCCGCCGGCGTGTTCGAAGTGCTGTAAGGCCACCGTGCGGCAGCTGCGTCCCACCCTCGACTTTCTGCTGTACGACTGGCTGGACGCGCAGCGGCTCAACCAGCGCGAGCGCTTCGCCGAGCACTCGCGCGAAACCTTCGACGCGGTGCTCGACACCTGCGAGCGCATCGCGCGCGAGAAGTACGCGCCGTTCAACCGGCTGGTCGACACCGAGGAGCCGCGCTTCGACGGCGAGAAGGTGATCCTGCCGAAGGCCACGCACGACGCGCACCGTGCCTACGTGGACTTCGGCATGGTCAGCGCCGCGCAGGACTACGACGAGGGCGGCATGCAGCTGCCCTACACCATCGAGGCGGCGGCCAACGGCTTCTTCGCCACCGCGTCGGTCAGCATCGGTTCCAGCCTGCTGACCAAGGGCAACGCCAACCTGCTGATGGTGCACGGCACCGAGATGCAGAAGGCGGTGTTCGCGCGCAACGAATTCGGCGGCCGCTTCACCGGCACCATGTGCCTGTCGGAGCCGCAGGCGGGCTCGTCGCTGTCTGACATCACCACGCGCGCAACGCCGGACGGCGAGGGGTTCGAGAGCGATCCGCTGGGCCCGCGCTTTCGCTTGCGCGGCAACAAGATGTGGATCTCGGCCGGCGAGCACGAGCTGGCGGAGAACATCATCCACCTGGTGCTGGCCAAGATCCCCGGGCCGGACGGCAAGCTGATTCCCGGCACCAAAGGCATTTCGCTGTTCATCGTGCCCAAGTGGCTGGTGGGCACCGACGGGCAGCTCACCGGCGCGCGCAACGACGTGGCGCTGGCCGGCTTGAACCACAAGCTGGGCTGGCGCGGCACCACCAACACGCTGCTGAATTTCGGCGAGGGCAGGTACCCGGTTGCCGCTTCGACAGGCTCGGGGCGAGCGGAAGCGGGCGCGGTGGGCTACCTTGTCGGCAAGCCGCACGAAGGCCTGCGCTGCATGTTCCACATGATGAACGAGGCGCGCATCGGCATCGGCATGGCGGCGAGCTGCCTGGGCTTGGCGGGTTATTACGCCTCGCTCGATTACGCGAAGAACCGGCCGCAGGGCCGGCCCGTGGGACCGGCGGGCAAGGACGCCGCGCAGCCGCAGGTGCGCATCATCGAGCACGCCGATGTCAGGCGCATGCTGCTCGCGCAGAAGTCGTACTGCGAAGGCGCGCTGGCGCTGCAGCTGTACTGCGCCCGGCTGGTGGACGAACAGCACACCGCCGATGCGGCCGCGGCCGACGAGGCGCGGCTGCTGCTGGACGTGCTGACACCAATCGCCAAGAGCTGGCCCAGCGAGTTCTGCCTGGAGGCGAATTCGCTGGCCATCCAGGTCCACGGCGGCTACGGCTACACGCGCGACTTCCCGGTGGAGCAGTATTGGCGCGACCAGCGCCTGAACATGATCCACGAGGGCACGCACGGCATCCAGGCGGCCGACCTGCTGGGCCGCAAGGTGGTGATGGAAGGGGGCAGGGGCCTGGGCCTGCTGGCCGGCCGCATCAACGCCACCATCGAGCGCGCGATCCAGCAGCCGCACCTGGCCGAAGAGGCCAACGCGCTGGGCAAGGCGCTGCAGCACGTGGGCGCCGCCACCAAGGCCGCCTGGGCCACCGGCAATCCCGCCGAGGCGCTGGCCAACGCCGTGCCCTACATGCAGGCGGCCGGCCACATGGTGCTGGCCTGGATCTGGCTGGACATCGCGCTGTCCGTGCCCGCGGGTGAGCAGACGCCGGCGCAGCAGGGGCGCCTGGGCGCCATGCGCTATTTCTTTCGCTACGAGCTGCCGAAAATCGGCGCCTGGCTGCGCGTGGTGGAGACGCGCGACCCCACCTGTGCGCAGCTGCCTGAAGACGCGTTTTAGGCGGATTGACGCGCTTTTCACGCGCCTGCTTGGGTGGTGGCATCGGGCAGTGGCCGGGGGACCCGGGCTCCGGGATCACGCTCGCGGGCCTCCGCCTCGGCACGCGTGCGGCTCGTCGTCAACAAGGCGGTGCCACGCAGCCTCTGTAGCGACCGCGAATGGACCCTGCGCCCGGGTCCCCCAACCACTGCCCTCCACGGTGCGTGGTGACTCTCCTCCGCCCGTCTCTTTTTCCTCGCTCTCCCCTCAGGGGAGAGGGCCGGGGTGAGGGGCAAGTGAAAATGGCACGTGCGGCCACCGGCCGCTGCCACCACGCAACGAGCGAAGCTGTTAGTTCAACGCCGACTTTTTGCCGTCCTTGTACATGTACAGCGTCATCGCCGGATTCTTCAATTCGCCGTTGGGCTCGAAGGCGATGTTGGCCGTGACGCCCTTGTAGCTGGTCTCGTGCATTTTCGCCACGTAGACCTTGGGGTCGGTGGAGTTGGCGCGCTTCATCGCATCCACCAGCACCATGGTCGCGTCGTAGGTGTAGGGCGAGTAGGTCTGGAATTGGCCGGGGTACTTGGCGTCGTAGCGCTTCTTCCAGTCGGCCGAACCGGGCATCTTGGCCAGCGAGGCGCCGCCTTCGGCGCAGACCGCCTTGTCCAGCGTCTTGGCGCCGGCCGCCAGCTTGGCCAGTTCGGCCGTGCAGATGCCGTCGCCGCCCAGCAGCGCCACGTTGGCCATGCCCAGCTGCTCCATCTGGCGCAGCATCGGGCCGCCCTGGGCGTCCATGCCGCCGAAGAACACGACGTCCGGGTTCTTGGACTTCACCGCCGTCAGGATGGCCATGAAGTCGGTCGACTTGTCGGTGGTGAACTGCTCGTCCACGATGGTCATGCCCCTGGCTTTGGCGGTGGCCTTGAACACCTCGGCCACGCCCTGGCCGTAGGCCGTGCGGTCGTCGATGACGGCCACGCGCTTGACCTTCAGCACGTCGGACGCGTAGAGCGCCACGCCGGCGCCCAGCGCGTTGTCGTTGGAGATCAGGCGGTAAGTGGTCTTGTAGTTCGGCTTGGTCAGCTGCGGGTTGGTGGCCGACGCCGTGATGTGCGGAATGCCGCAGTCGTTGTAGACCTTGGCGGCGGGAATGGTGGTACCGGAATTCAGGTGGCCCACCACGCCGGCGACCTTGGCGTCGCACAGCTTTTGCGCCGCGGCCGTGCCCTGCTTGGGGTCGGCGGCGTCGTCTTCGGTCTGCACCTCGAAGCGGATCTTCCTGCCGCCGATGGTGACGTTCTGCGTGTTCAGGTCGTCGATGGCCATGCGCACGCCGTTGTCGTTGTCGCGGCCGTAGTGGGCCTGCGGGCCGGACATCGGCGCCACGTGGCCGATCTTGAGGGTCTGCGTGTCCTGCGCGAAAGCCAGGCCGGTGGTGGCGGCCAGCACGGCGGCGGCGGCCAAAGTCAATTTGGGTTGCATGGTGTTCACTCCCTGAATTTCGGAAAAAGTTGAGCCATGTGCTCAACGGCCGGGACCATATCCCAGTTCCCGGGCGGCATCCAGAGGGGAAACATAGGTGACCGTGCCGGCGGCGCGTCCCGGGGCAGAATCCCGTCTGACTTCGAAAAGGAACCCCATGGCCCGCACCGTCCAGCAACTGTTCGACCTCAAAGGCAAGACCGCCCTCGTCACCGGCGGCTCGCGCGGCCTGGGGCTGCAGATGGCGCATGCGCTGGGCGAGGCCGGCGCCCGCATCATGCTCACCTCGCGCAAGGCGGCCGACCTGGAAGAGGCCACCGCCGAGTTGCAGGCCGCCGGCATCGACGCGCGCTGGATCGCCGCCGATTGCGGCAAGGAAGAGGACATCCGCCGCCTGGTGGACGAGACCCTGCAGCGCATGGGCGAGGTGGACGTGCTGGTCAACAACGCCGGCGCCGCCTGGGGCGCACCCGCCGAAGACCACCCCGTGGAGGCATGGGACAAGGTGCTGAACCTCAACATCCGCGGCTATTTCATCCTGAGCCAGCAGATCGGCAAGCGCAGCATGATCGCGCGCAAGTCCGGCCGCATCATCAACATCGCCTCCATCGCCGGGCTGGGCGGCAACCCGCCGGAGATGCAGACCATCGCCTACAACACCTCCAAGGGCGCGGTCATCACCTTCACCGAGGCGCTGGCCTGCGAGTGGGGCAAGTACGGCATCAACGTCAACGCGCTGTGCCCGGGTTTCTTTCCCAGCAAGATGACGCAGCACACGCTGGCCACCCTGGGCGAGGACAAGCTGGCCGGCAAGGCGCCGCTGAAGCGCCTGGGCGACGACGAGGACCTGAAGGGCGTGACCGTGCTGCTGGCCAGCGACGCCGGCAAGCACATCACCGGCCAGTGGCTGGCGGTGGACGGCGGCGTGAGCGTGGTGCACGGCGGCTGAGCACCGTGGACGAGATCAGCTTCGGCGGCGTCGCCATTCCCTTCGTCGAGCACCTGGGCTTCAAGCTCATGCTGTTCGAAGGCGGCGCCTCGCAGATCGACTACGACCCCGCGCCCGAGCACCTGAACTCCTTCGACGTCACCCACGGCGGCGCGCTGATGACGCTGCTGGACGTGGCCATGGCCGTGGCCGCGCGCAGCGTCGCCAAGGAGATGGGCGTGGTGACCATCGAGATGAAGACCAGCTTCATGCGGCCCGCGCGCGGCCTGCTCAGCGGCAAGGGCCGGCTGATGCACCGCACCGCGACCATGGCGTTCACCGAGGCCACCGTGTTCGATGCCGAGGGCCGCGCCTGCGCGCATGCCACCGGCACCTTCAAGTACGTGCGGCGGCTGCCCGTGGGGCCGCGCGAGACGCACGCGCTCAACCAGCCGCCCAACCAGATCTCTACCGACTAGGACCGCCATGCCGCGCAACAAGCAGATCGTTTTGGACAACCGCCCGCAGGGCGAAGCCACAGCCTCCAACTTCAAGCTGGTCGAAGCCGACACGCCGCCGCTGAACGACGGCCAGGTGCTGGTGCGCCACCACTACCTGAGCCTGGACCCCTACATGCGCGGGCGCATGAACGACGCCAGGAGCTATGCCGCGCCGCAGGCGCTGGGCGAACCGATGATCGGCGGCACCGTGGGCGAAGTGGTGGAAAGCCGGCATCCGCGCTTCGCCGCCGGCGACAAGGTGGTGGGCATGGGCGGCTGGCAGGAATACAGCGTGGCCGACGCCGAGCAGCCCGGCATGCTGCGCAAGGTGGACACCACCCACGTACCGCTGTCGCACTACCTTGGCGCGGTCGGCATGCCCGGCGTGACGGCCTGGTACGGGCTGGTGAAGATCATCGCGCCGCAGGCCGGCCAGACGGTGGTTGTGAGCGCGGCCTCGGGCGCGGTGGGCAGCGCGCTGGGCGCGCTGGCCAAGGCGCGCGGCTGCCGCGCGGTGGGCATCGCCGGCGGGCCGGACAAGTGCCGCTACGTCACCGACGAGCTCGGCTTCGACGCCTGCGTCGACTACAAGGAACACAAGGACGCCGGATCACTGTCCAAGGCGCTGAAGCAGGCCTGCCCGCAGGGCGTGGACGGCTACTTCGAGAACGTCGGCGGCATGGTGATGGATGCCGTGCTGCTGCGCGCCAACGCCTTCGCCCGCGTCGCGCTGTGCGGCATGATCGCCGGCTACGATGGCCAGCCGATTCCGCTGTCGTACCCGCAGCTCATCCTGACCAACCGCTTGCGCATCGAAGGCTTCATCGTCAGCGAGCACATGGAAGTCTGGCCCGAGGCGCTGCGGGAGCTGGGCACGCTGGTCGGCAGCGGCAAGCTGCGCCCGCGCGAAAGCATGGCCGACGGGCTGGCCGCCGCGCCGGAGGCGTTCCTGGGCATGCTCAAGGGCCGCAACTTCGGCAAGCAGCTGGTCAAGCTCGTCTGAACGGTTCTGGCGCATCATTCCCACATGAACGACCTGATCCTGCACCACTATCCCCGTTCGCCCTTCTCGGAAAAGATCCGGCTCGTCCTCGGCTGGAAGAAGCTGCCGTGGAAATCCGTGCTGATCCCGTCGGTCATGCCCAAGCCGGACCTGACCGCGCTGACCGGCGGCTACCGCAAGACGCCGGTGCTGCAGATCGGCGCCGACCTCTATTGCGACACGGCGCTGATCTGCGACGTGCTGGAGCACCTGCGCGACGAGCCCACACTGTATCCGCCACACCTGCGCGGCGTGTGCCGCATCTTCGCGCAGTGGGCCGACACCACGCTGTTCTGGGCCGCCATGGGCTACAACCTGCAGCCGGCCGGCGCGGCGCACGTGTTCGGCAGGATGCCGCAGGAGGTGATGCACGCCTTCGTGGCCGACCGCCGCGCCATGACCGGCAACATGACGCGCCTGCGCCCCGGCGACGCCGCCTCGGCCTACCGCTCCTACCTGCGGCGCATCGCCAGCATGGTGGAGGAGCACGATTTCCTGTTCGGCACCGACCCCTGCGTGGCCGACTTCGCCGCCTACCACGGCCTCTGGTACACGCGGGTGCAGGTGGAGCCGATGGCCGACATCCTGGCCGCCACGCCGGCGGTCGGCGAGTGGATGCAGCGCATGGAGGCCATCGGCCACGGCGCCTCGACGCGGCTCGATGCGTCGGTTGCCATCGGCATCGCGGCCGCCGCCACGCCGCAGTCGCCCGGCAATAACCTGCTGGTGGACAGCGCCTTCCAGGATGACCACGATATCCCGCTGGGCAGCCGCGTGACCATCACGCCGGAAAGTTTCGGCAGCGAGCCGACCGAAGGCGAGCTGCTGGCCGCCACGCGCACGCACTACACGCTGGGCCGCGACGATGCGCGCACCGGCCGCCTGCATGTGCACTTCCCGCGCATCGGCTACGTGCTGCGCGAAGCGGAGCAGGCATCGGCGTGAGCCAGGCCGTCCGCCGCGCGACGCTCGGCTTCTGCCTGTTCGACACGGCCATCGGCCCCTGCGCCGCGGCGTGGGGCGAGGGCGTGCTGACCGGCGTGCAGCTGCCCGAGGTCACGCCCGAGCGGCTGCGCGCGCGCATGCGTTCGCGCTTTCCAGACGCGCAGGAGCTGCTGGAAGGGCCGCCGCCCGGCTTTGCGCAACAGGCCATCGCACGCACGCGCGCCTTGCTGGAAGGCGCGAAGGACGATCTGCAGGACGTGCCGCTGGACATGGACGCCGTGGCGCCGTTCCACCGCCGCGTCTACGAAATCGCGCGCGCCATTCCGGCGGGCCGCACCATGACGTACGGGGAGGTGGCGCGCGCCATCGGCGAGCCGGGCGCCTCGCGCGCGGTCGGCCAGGCGCTGGGGCTGAACCCGTTCGCGCCGGTGGTGCCCTGCCACCGCATCCTGGCCGCCGGCGGACGCTCCGGCGGCTTCTCGGCCGAAGGCGGCGCGGCGACCAAGCTGCGGATGTTGGAGATCGAGCAGGCGCGCTTTGGGAGTGAGCCGGGGTTGTTCGACGGCACCGGGGAGGATTAGTGGATTTGCGCGCCACCACCTGGGCGCTGCGCGCCCAGTTCTTCGTCGCCGGCGCGCTCTTCGCCACCTGGGGCGTGCACGTGCCCAGCATCAAGAGCCACTATGCGCTGGGCGAGCAGGCGCTGGCGATCGCGATGCTGGCCAGCGGCGTGGGCGCGGTCCTCGCGCTCCTGCAGGCCGGCCGGGTGCTCGCCCGCCATCCGCCACGGCACGTGGTGCCGGCCATGGCCGTGGTCTGCGTCGGCGCCGTCGGCAGCCTGCTGGCACCGTCTGCGTACGGCCTGCTGCTGGCGCTCATGCTGGCCTATGGCATGGCCGCGGCGATCTTCGACGTGGCGATCAACGACGAAGCCACCACCATGGAGGCGCGCGCGGGGCGACCGTTGATGAGCGGCTTTCACGGCATGTTCAGCCTGGGCGGTATGGCGGGCGCGGGGGTGTGGACCCTGCTTGCCGGCGGGGGCGTGTCCCCGGTGCAGCACCTGGCGGGCGCCGCCTGCGTGCTCGGCCTGCTGGCGCTCGCGGCCAGCGTCTTCATGCTGCGCGAGGCGCGCAACGCACCTGTGGGCGGCACGCCCCTGAGCCTGCCGCGCGGACCGCTGGCGTTTCTCGGCCTGCTGGCCGCCGTGGGCCTGGTCGGCGAGGGCGCCATGTACGATTGGAGCGTGCTTTACCTGCGCCAGGAACTCGGTGCGCCCACCGGCCTGGCCAGCCTGGGCTACGCCAGCTTCAGCGGCGCGATGGCCGCGGGCCGCTTCGGCGGCGACTGGGTGCGTGCCCGCGTGGCGCCCGCCACGCTGCTGCGCACCAGCGGCGCGCTGGGTGCGGCCGGCATGGCGCTTGCACTGGCGTGGCCGCACCCGGGAACGGCGCTGGCCGGCTTCGCGCTGGTGGGCCTGGGCTTCGCGAACATCGTGCCGGTGCTGTTCAGCGCGGCCGGGCAGCTGCCCGGCATCGCCGCCGCGCATGGCATTGCGGCGGTGTCGTCGGTCGGCTACTTCGGCATGATGGCCGGGCCGCCACTGATCGGATTCATTGCCGAGGCGCGTTCGCTCACCGCGGGCATGCTGGTGGTGATCGTCTTCGCGGTGGTGGTGGCGGTGTTCGCCAAGCGGGCGCTGGGCACGCATGGCCGGGCGTAAGCATCGGTCGGCACGCGACTAATCGCGCTGCCCGGTGTCCTTCTTCGCCAGCGCCTCGCGCCGCGCCAGTTCCCAGAATGCCCGGCCCGCCGGCGACAGGCGCGATGCGTCCAGGCAGGCGATCGCGACGCGGCGCGCCACGCGCGGCGTGATCGGGCGGAACGCGAGCCCGGGGCGCGGATGCGGCACCGTCAATGACGCGAGCACCGACACGCCGTTGCCGTGCGCCACGAACTCCAGGATCGACACGATCTGCAGGAGCTCGTGGGCCACCTTCGGCCGCACGCCCGCGCGCTCGAACATCTTCATCACCATGTCCTGCGATC
Source organism: Ramlibacter sp. (assembly GCF_013697775.1). Classification (GTDB taxonomy): domain Bacteria; phylum Pseudomonadota; class Gammaproteobacteria; order Burkholderiales; family Burkholderiaceae_C; genus Ramlibacter. The sequence continues at coordinate 14,467 of NZ_JACCWG010000395.1, forward strand.
CCGCCTGCGTCAGGATCAGCGGGTACCGGGCCAGGTCCTTCACCGAGACCGTTGCCCCGCGCGCGAGGGGATGGTCCTGCGGCAGGATGGCCACGAGTTCGTCCGTGGCCAGGGCCACCGTGTCCAGCGTGGGCTGCGGCAGGCGGACGACCCCGATCTCCACCTTCCGCTCGACGAGATCCTGCTCGATGTCGGGATCGGCGCGTTCGGTGACGTGCACTTCCACGCCCGGGTAGCGCCGGCGGAATTTCTCCAGCAGCGGGGGCAGCAGGCGCAGCGACGTGCTGGGGCCGATGGAGCCGATGCGCAGCAGGCCGGTCTGCACGCCGGCCGCGGCCGCCGCGGCCGACTTCACCTGCTGCAGCGAGGCGAAGGCATCGCGTGCATGGACCAGCGCCAGCTCGCCGGCGTGCGTCAGCACGACGCCCGCGGCCATGCGGTCCACGAGTTCGCAGCCGAGGCCGCTTTCCAGGGCACGCAGCGCGTGGCTGGTGGCGGAGGCGCTCATGCCGATCTTGGTGCCGGCGGCGGCGATGCTGGAGGACCCCTGCAAGGCCACGAGGAGCTCCAGCTGCCGCAGGGTGGGAAGGCCCGGGTTCGATGCCATTGAAATCGGATTCAATTGAATGTGAAGGTGCTTGAATCCTAGACTCGGGGCCATGAACACGCAAGCACACCTCCATCGCCTCGAGGCCGGCCAGGCGCTGCAGCTTCCGCGCCGCGGCACGGGACCCGCGGTCCTCACCGAGGGCGAACTGCTGGTGCAGGAGCCCGCGCGCTGGCTGGGTGGAAGAGTCGTCCTGCCCCCGAACATCAAGCTGGTCGCGCCGGCGGTGTTGCCGCACGCACCGTCCTGCTCCTTCGTCGCCGTTCAGGCTTCGTCGGTGCTGGTCCAGGAGCCGGTGCCCCTGCTTTCCAGCATCGCTTCCTACCTGCGCGGGCGGCTCACCCCGCTGGGGCGCATTGCAGGCTCAAGGCCTGCAGCGGCTTGCCCGTCTTCGGTTCGAACACCACCAGGTTCACCTGCTGCGCATGGCCGGCTTCGGCCGGCACCGCGCGCAAGCTGAGGCGCTGCTCGCCGGCGTAGCGGCCGGCGGGCACGTACTGCCGCACCACGAAGTCGTGCCGCAGCAGCTCGCCCGCGTTCTCGCCTGACTTCACCTTGCTCGCATGGCCGTGCTCCGTCACCGTCCAGTACGCGGCCCAGGAACCGACGCCTGCACCAGGCAGTACGGAAGCTTCGAAGGCGCCGGGCTGCGCTCGCTTCAGGCTGATGGCCGCGCGCGCCGGCTCGGCCTTCGCTGCCAGGGGCGCGCCGTAGTCGTGCGCGTCGTGCCCATTGCGCACCAGCTGCGGCGTGTAGATGCCCGACAAGCCGTTGTTGGCGGCGATCTCGCGCTGGCGGGCGGTGTGCGCCGGCGTGGCAAAGCGGTCGACCCAGCCGATGTAGTCCCAATAACCGACATGGAAGGCCTGAGCGACCACGCGGCCCTCCGCCGCCGCGCCCTTCAGGCCGGACAGCCAGCGGTTGGCGGGCGGACACGAGCTGCAGCCTTCGGAGGTGAACAGCTCGACCACCGGCGTTATCGAAGGACCGGACTGCGCCTCGCAGGTGGTGCCCTGCGCGAACGCGGGCGCCGAAACGAGAGCAGTAAAAACGAATCCCCCGCCTGCAAGCAGGCGGGGGATTCTGGGGAATGAGGAATGGGGGAAGGGCGTCACGGTGGGCTCCAAGGCTACACCTTGGTCGCCGCCGCGCCCGAGGTCTTACAGCCGGCGCACCGGCGGCTGCTGCGCGCTCTCGGCGCGCAGGCGTTCTTCGCGCAGCCGGTGTTCATTGAGCAACTGCTCTTCGTGGCGCTGCTCGGCTTCGCGCTCGGCGCGGATGGCTTCGCGGCGCGCCGGGTCGGAAGCCGCGCCGGCGTCGGCTGTTGCCGGCAGCACCTCGGCACCGCGCACGGCGCCGCCGAAACGGGAGTCGATGCGGTTTTCCAGCTCGTTGATGCGCGACATCAGCGAGCGGTGGAAGGTGTCCATGTGGGTGCGCAGCTCGCGATTGCCGCCCAGGGCGCGCTGCTCGAACTCGGTGGCGGCGACAGCGTCGCGCTGCTTCAGTTCGCGCAGCTGGGTGTCCATGTGCTGGCGCAGCTCGGTGAAGCGGGAGGCCTCGGCCCGGTCGGCCAGATCGCGCTGGGCTTCCAGGCTCTTGGAATGGCGGCGCGCCTCCACCAGGTTGCTGGTGCGGTCGACGGCGCTGGCGAGCAGAAAGGCCAGCAGCGAGATGCCCAGCAGCGTGAGCATGACCATGCCCAGCGGCGCATCCATGAGCAGGATGCCGAAGCTCAGCGGCGTGGTGCGGTTGAATTCAGGCCAATTCAGGGCGGCGAAACCGGCCACCAAGAGGATGGCCACGATGAGCAGAATGACGCGGGCACGCATGGGTCTTCTCCTTGTTGATGACTTCGACGCATCGTGCTGGCGCGGCAGCGGCCCGGCTGTCAGCGCAAGCGCCGTTTCGCTGTCCGCGCCATGTGGCAAACTCGCGCGCTTTCCCGCTTGCGCATCGCCCTCCCATGCAGAAAATCATCCGGCAGATTGCTGCCGAGCTCCAAGTGCAGGAGCGCCAGGTCCAGGCCGCCGCCGACCTGCTGGATGGAGGGGCCACCGTCCCCTTCGTGGCCCGCTACCGCAAGGAAGCCACCGGCGGGCTGGACGACGTGCAGCTGCGCGCGCTGGCCGAGCGGCTGGTCTACCTGCGCGAACTGGAGGAGCGGCGCTCTGGCGTCCTCAAGAGCATCGAGGAGCAGGGCAAGCTCACGCCCGGGCTGCGCGCCGCCATCGAGGCCGCGCCGACCAAGCAGGAGGTGGAAGACCTGTACCTGCCGTACAAGCAGAAGCGCCGCACCAAGGGGCAGATCGCCCGCGAGGCCGGCATCGAGCCGCTGGCCGACCGGCTGTTCGCCGACCCGACGCTGAATCCGGCGGATGAAGCCAAGGCCTTCGTGAAGGCGGACAAGGGCGAGAACGGCGACGACTTCACCACCGTCACAGCGGTGCTGGACGGCGTGCGCGACATCCTGTCGGAGCGCTGGGCCGAAGACGCGGTGCTGGTGCAGTCGCTGCGCGAGTGGCTGTGGACCGAGGGCCTGCTGCGCTCCAAGCTGCTGGCTGGTAAGGACGAGAACCACCCCGACGTCGCCAAGTTCCGCGACTATTTCGATTACGACGAGCCGATCGGCCGGGTGCCGTCGCACCGCGCGCTGGCGGTGTTCCGCGGCCGCGCGCTGGAGATCCTGGAGGCCAAGCTGGTGCTGCCGGTGGAGCCTGAGCCCGCCGGGCCGCCCCAAGGGCGAACCACCGAAGGGCGCAGCCCGGAGGTGGCTTCCTATGTCACGGGTAAGCCGTCGATCGCCGAAGGAAAAGTCGCGCTGCACCTGGGCTGGAGCCACCAGGCGCGCGCGGCCGACGACCTGCTGCGCAAGGCCGTGGCCTGGACCTGGCGCGTGAAGCTGTCGCTGTCCACCGAGCGCGACCTGTTCGCGCGGCTGCGCGAAGACGCGGAGAAGGTCGCGATCAAGGTGTTCGCCGACAACCTGCGCGACCTGCTGCTGGCCGCGCCGGCCGGCCCGCGCGTGGTGATGGGGCTGGACCCCGGCATCCGCACCGGCGTGAAGGTGGCGGTGGTGGACGCCACCGGCAAGCTGGTGGACACGTCGACCGTGTACCCGCACGAGCCGCGGCGCGACTGGGAAGGATCGCTGCACACGCTGGGCCTGCTGTGCCGCAAGCACGGCGTGAACCTGATCGCCATCGGCAACGGCACCGCCAGCCGCGAAACCGACAAGCTGGCAGCGGATCTGATGAAGCGGCTGGAGGCCGACGTGCAGCGCGTGGTGGTCAGCGAGGCCGGCGCCTCGGTCTATTCGGCCAGCGAGTACGCCACCCAGGAGCTGCCCGACGTGGACGTGAGTTTGCGCGGCGCGGCCAGCATCGCGCGGCGGCTGCAGGACCCGCTGGCGGAGCTGGTGAAGATCGACCCGAAATCCATCGGCGTCGGCCAGTATCAGCACGACGTGAACCAGAGCGAGCTGGCGCGCGCGCTCGACGCCGTGGTGGAGGACTGCGTAAACGCGGTCGGCGTGGACCTGAACACGGCCAGCGTGCCGCTGCTCTCGCGCGTGTCGGGCCTGTCGCCGGGCGTGGCCAAGTCGGTGGTGCGCTGGCGCGAGGCGAACGGGGCCTTCCGTGCGCGCCAGCAGCTGCTGGACGTGAGCGGCCTGGGGCCCAGGACCTTCGAGCAGAGCGCGGGCTTCCTGCGCATCCGCGGCGGCGACAACCCGCTGGACATGACGGGCGTGCACCCGGAAACCTATCCGGTGGTGCAGAAGATCATGGATCAAGTGAAGAAGCCGGTGGGCGAGCTGATGGGCCGCGCCGACATGCTCAAGACCCTGAAGCCCGAGCTCTTCGCCAACGCGCAGTTCGGCGTCATCACCGTCAAAGACATCCTGGGCGAACTTGAGAAGCCCGGGCGCGATCCGCGGCCGGACTTCAAGGTGGCGCGCTTCAACGACGGCGTGGAAGACATCGCCGACCTGAAGGTTGGCATGGAACTTGAAGGCACGGTCAGCAACGTCGCCGCCTTCGGTGCCTTCGTCGACCTCGGCGTGCACCAGGATGGGCTGGTACATGTGAGCCAGCTTGCCGACCGCTTCGTCAAGGATGCGCGTGAAGTCGTGAAGACAGGCGACATCGTGAAGGTGAAAGTGCTGGAGGTGGACGCTGCGCGCAAGCGCATCAGCCTGACCATGAAAACGGGTGTTTCCGCACCAGCAGGGGGCGCGCGGGAGAACCGCTACGAGGGCGCGGCGCGCGGCCAGAAACCGCAACGCCAGGAGGCCCTGGGCACCGCCATGTCCGGCGCGTTTTCCAAGCTGCAGGGACTGCGCAAACCGGGCGGGTGACGGCGCGAATTACTGTCGAGCAGAGCCTTCCACATGCGCGACTTCTGTCGCATTAAATGAGGAAACATTTGTTGACAATTGGCAAATTGTCGCGGAAGCTGTGCAGTACGACTTTTGGAGTTCAACGATGGCACATTCGAGGAAGTTTTTCGTGTTGCTTGGCGTGGTCGTCGGTTGCCTGGCCTCTACCGTCCATGCGCAGGGCGGTTGTGAAGGCGGCGCCTACCTGAATCCACAGCTGTTCCGCGGAGAGGCCACGCACCAGAGCGCCATCGCCGAACAGGAAATGCATGCCTTCATCAGCCGCACCGGCTTGCCTGTCGCGCCGCTCTACAGCATCCGTCAGATCAACGACATCACCTTTTCCGGAAAAACGCCGTACTGCTGGATCTTCGGCAATCCGGTCATCGGCTTGCAAAGCGGCTACAAGGTCGCGGTGGTGAACACCGAACTGGTCCATCCCGTCGTGCTGGCGATCACCAGCGTGCCGCCGGGCGCGCCGACCGACGCCGCGCCGGTCGCGCTCTCCAGCCTGCCGCCGGCGGAGCAGCGCACCATCCTGGACCGCCTGAAGCGCTCCCGCTGCATGGGCACGACGGCCGGCATCGAAGCCGCCGTCGTCAAGGCCGAAGGTATTTGCGCCGCGGTGGAAGACATTTCGCCGCAGGCCGCCATCGGCCAGCAAGGCCTGTACGCGCGCGCCGCCTTCGCCTGGGAGCCGGACAACTGGACCGGCGTGACCACGCGGGAAACCTCGGCGATGAAAGCCTCCATGAAGGGCCTGGCGGGCCGTTCCGAACAGGTGCACCAGGCGCGCCTGGTGGTGGTGCCGACCCAGGGCGCGAGCGTCGGCTTCGGGCTGTACGTGCACGCCAGCGTGCCGGAAGCGACGGTGAAGAAGGCGGTGGCCGCGTTCCAGGGCCTGAACGCGCCGTCCAAGCCGCTGGCCATCGCGCTGGACCTCGGCCCGCAGTACTCCTTCGTGGTGCCGAGCGCCGACCAGGTGAACAAGATGGCTGCCGCCATCGGCCTGAGCCGCTGAGTGAGCCGCTGAGGGCTACATCGCGTCTTCGAGCATGCGCTCGTAGTCCTGCACGCTTGCCTCGCGCGGGTTGGTCTTGTGGCAGTGGTCGGCCATGGCGCCCTGGATGATCCTGGGGAAGTCGGAGCGCTGCACGCCCAGCTCCGACAGCCCTTTCTCCAGCCCCAGGCGCGCGTTCATATCGCGCAGGGCTTGCACCACGTCGCCGCCCGCGCCCAGGCCCATCGCATGGGCCATGCGTTCCAGCCGCCGGTCCTTGCGCACCGATTCGGCCTCGGCGTTGAAGCGCACCACCGCGGGCAGGAACAGGGCGTTCAGCGTGCCGTGGTGCAGCCGCGGATCGACTCCGCCCAGGCTGTGGCTGAGCGAATGCACGCAGCCCAGGCCTTTCTGGAACGCCATCGCGCCTTGCATCGAGGCGCTCATCAGCGCGGAGCGCGCCTCGCGGTCGGAACCGTCGCGCGTGGCGCGTTCGATGTGCGCCCAGCCGCGCTCCAGGCCGTCCAGCGCGATGCCGTCGGCCGGCGGGTTGAAGGCGGCCGACATGAAGGTTTCCATGCAGTGCGCGATGGCGTCCATGCCGGTGGCGGCGGTGAGCCTGGGCGGCAGGCCCATGGTCAGCTCCGGGTCGCAGATGGCGGTCTTGGGCACGATGTGCCAGGAGTGGAAGCCCAGCTTGCGGTGGTCGTCCACGATGATGATGGCGCCGCGCGCGACCTCGCTGCCGGTGCCGCTGGTGGTGGGCACGGCGATCAGCGGCGCCACGCGCTCGGTGATGCGCGGCGAGCCACCCTCGATGGTGGCGTAGTGCGTGAGCGGGCCCTCGTGCGTGGCCGCGATCGCCACGCCCTTGGCGCAGTCGATGGCGGAGCCGCCGCCCACGGCGACGAGGCCGTCGCAGCCTTCGGCCTTGTAGACCGCGGCGGCCGCGCGCACCGCGGCTTCGTTGGGGTTGGACGGTGTCTGGTCGAACACCGCATGCGGCAGGCCGGCCAGCGCATCGACCGCTTTTTGCAGCAGCCCGGCGGCTTTCACGCCGGCGTCGGTCACGATCAGCGGCTTGCCGATTCCGACGCGGTCGCACTCCTGCCTGAGCAGGCGCACGGCGCCGAAATCGAACTGGATCTGGGTCACGTAGTAGATGAAGGCCATGGTGTGGAGTCGCTTTGGGGTCGCTGGCGGGATGGCTTACGATGCGCCTCGTCACTTTAGACGAGGAGACGCACGATGAAAACACGAAGCATCCTGGGCGCAGTCGCATTGGCGATGGCCGCCGGCAGCGGGTCCGCCGCCTGCCTGAGCGACGCGCAGGCACAGCAGATGGCCGACAACTACGCGGCGAAGACGCCGTCGCCGAATCCGGAGATGACTTCCGACGCCGACGCCTCCTGCACCAAGGCCAAATTCAACGCGCTGCTGGCGCAGCGCATGGGCGCGGTGGTCGGCTACAAGGCCGGCCTGACCAACCCGGCTGTGCAGAAGCGCTTCAACGCCACCGAACCCGTCTGGGGCAAGCTCTACCAGGGCATGGTGCTGGCCGACGGCGCCACGGTGGAGGCGGCCTTCGGCGCGCGTCCGCTGTTCGAGGCCGACATGCTGGTGCGCGTGAAGAGCGCGGACATCAACAAGGCCCGCACGCCCATGGAAGTGCTGGAGGCGGTGGACCAGGTGATTCCTTTCATCGAGCTGCCCGACCTGGTGGTGGAAGCGCCGCCCAAGCTCAACGGCTTCGGGGTCGGCGCCATCAACGTCGGCGCGCGCCTGGGTGTGGCCGGCAAGCCGATTGCCGTGCCCGCCACGCGCGGCGAGCGCTACGCCATGCTGGATTCGCTGCGCGACATGACCGTGCTGCTGGCCGACGGCAGCGGCGAGCTGGGCCGCGGCAAGGGCAGCGACATCCTGGAGCATCCGCTCAACGCGGTGGTCTGGCTGGCGCAGGCGCTGGCCAGGGAAGGCATCGCCATGAAGCCGGGCGAGCTGATCAGCCTGGGTTCGTTCTCGCCGCTGCTGCCGCCCAAGGCCGGCCAGAAGGTCTCCGCGACCTACTACGGCCTGCCGGGCGCCGCGCCCGTGTCGGTGCAGTTCAAGTAGGGGCAATTGGCCATTCCTGCGCCGCAGGATGTGCGGCTCACGCCGGCGATGCGCGCGGTGCTGCGCGGCATGGAGCGCAAGGCGCATGTGCCCATGCACCTGCTGCCGCCGGCCGAGGCGCGCGCGGCCTACGCGGCCGGCGCCGACGTGCTGGAGCTGCCCAAGGCGACGCTGGCGCGCGTGCAGGACCTGGTAATCACCGCGCGCGACGGCGCGCAACTGCCGGCGCGGCTGTACGCGCCCGGGCTGTACGCACCTGACGGCCGGCCGCTGTCGGTGCTGCTGTATTTCCACGGCGGCGGCTTCACCATCGGCAGCATCGACACCCACGACGCGCTGTGCCGCGAGTTGTGCCGGCTGGCCGGCTGCGCCGTGCTGTCGCTGGGCTATCGGCTCGCGCCCGAACACCGGTTCCCGACGGCGGCAGATGACAGCTGGGACGCGCTGCAATGGCTGGCGCGCGAGGGCGGCGCGGCGCTGGGTGTGGACGCGTCGCGCATCGCGGTCGGCGGCGACAGCGCGGGCGGCACGCTGGCCGCCGTCTGCGCCATCGAAGCGCGCGACGCCGGCATTGCGCTGCGCCTGCAGCTGCTTTTCTACCCCGGCTGCGCGGCCTGGCAGCTGCGGGCCTCGCACCAGCGCTACGGCCAGGGGCTGGCGCTGGAGCAGGCGCACATCGAATATTTCTTTTCCAACTACATCGACGACGCGCAGCGCGAAGACTGGCGCTTCGCGCCGCTGAACGCGCCCGACCTGGAGGGCGTGGCGCCGGCCTGGTTCGGCCTGGCCGAATGCGACCCGCTGGTCGACGACTGCATGGCCTACGTGGATACACTGCGGCTCGCGGGCGTGGCGGTGGACCTGGAGATCTGGCGCGGCGTCACGCACGAATTCATCAAGATGGGGCGGGTGCTGCCCGAAGCGCGGCAGGCCCATGCCGCCGCGGCGGCGGCCCTGCGCGAAGCCTTCAACCAATGACCAGAAACGAATTCCGATTTTTCCACCGGCTGCGGGTGCGCTGGGCGGAAGTGGACATGCAGAAGATCGTGTTCAACGCCCACTACCTGATGTACTTCGACACGGCGATGGCCGACTACTGGCGCGCGCTCGCCCTCCCGTACGAGCAGGCCATGCACCAGCTGGACGGCGACCTGTACGTGAAGAAGGCCACCGTGGAATTCAACGCCTCGGCGCGCACCGACGACCAGCTCGAGGTGGCGCTGAAATGCGCACGCATCGGCAACTCCTCGATGGCGTTCACCGGCGCCATCTTCCGCGGCAACGACCTGCTGGTGACCTGCGAGCTGGTCTACGTGTTCGCCGACCCGGCCACGCAGACTTCGCGCCCGGTGCCGGCGCCGCTGCGTGCCGTCCTCACCGGCTACGAGGCGGGCGAGGCGATGCTGGAGGTGAAGACCGGCGACTGGACCGCGCTCGGCCCCGATGCGGCCCAGGTGCGCACCGAGGTATTCCTGCGCGAGCAGCGCATTTCCGAGGACCTGGAGTGGGATGACAAGGACGCGATGGCGCTGCATGCGGTGGCGTACAACCGCCTGGGCATGCCGCTGGCCACCGGCCGGCTGATCGACCTGGGTCAGGGCACCGGGCGCATCGGCCGCGTGGCGGTGCACCGCGCGCTGCGCGGCTGCGGCGTCGGCGAGCAGGTGATGCGCACGCTGGCCGGGCATGCCGCCGCGCGCGGGCGGGCCCGGGTGGATCTATCGGCGCAGGTGTCGGCGATGCCGTTCTACCTGCGGCTGGGCTTCGCGCCCGAGGGCGAGATTTACGACGACGCCGGCATCGCGCACCAGCAGATGTCCGCCGCCTTGCCGCTGGCGCGCTGAAGCTCCTGTTCATGGCCAAGAAACGCCGAACGCCGCCCACCGCCGCTCCTCCGCTTTCGGCTGCGCCACCGCCACCCGCCGCTGCGGCACCGGGCACGCTGCCCGCCGAGGCCGAGGCCGCGGGCGCCGTCGTCGCCGTGCCGCTGCTCGCGCTGATGATGTTCCTGGCGCCCGCGCTGGGCGTGCCGCACGAGGAGATGCTGCAGGACACGATGAAGTCCATCGTCGTGTCCTTCGGGGCGCTGCTTGCCGCCTTTTTGCTGCTGTGGCGCCAGCGCGGGCGCACAGAGCCGCTGCACTGGCACGCCGTGGTGTGGCTGCCGCTGCTGCTGATGGCCTATGCGCTGGGCAGCATGGCTTGGTCGCACGCCTACCTGGGCGGGGTCGAGGCCATCCGCTGGTTCGTCTTCAGCCTGCTGGTGTGGCTGGGGCTCAACACGCTGTCGCGCGAGCGGCTGCCGACGCTGGCCTGGGGCATCCACGCCGGCGCGCTGGTGGCATCGCTGTGGACGGCGCTGCAGTTCTGGGCGGACCTGCGCCTGTTCCCGCAGGGACCCAACCCGGCGTCCACCTTCGTCAACCGCAACTTCTTCGCCGAATTCGCGGTCTGCACGCTGCCGTTCTCGGCCATCCTGCTGGCGCGTGCACGGCGCAGCGCCACGGTGGCACTGCTGGCGCTGTCCACCGGCTTGACCATCACGGCGATCCTGATGACCGGCACGCGCGCGGCGCTGATCGCGCTGTGGGTCCAGCTGCTGGTGGTGTGGCCGCTGGCGGCCTGGCGCTGCCGCGGCGCACTGGCGTTCGGCACCTGGCCGCGCAGCCAGCGCTGGATGGCCGTCGGGCTGCTGGCCGCCACGGTGCTCGGCCTCGGCGCAATTCCAAGCGGCAACGACAAGGTGCTGGCCGAGCAGCGCGGCGTCACGGCACTGGAACGCGGCTTCGTGCGCACGCGCTCCATCCGCGCGGACGACGCGTCGCTCGGCGTCCGCATGATCATGTGGAAGGCGACCGCGGGCGTGATCCGCGCGCGGCCCCTGAGCGGCGTGGGCGCCGGCGCCTGGGAAAGCGACATCCCGCTCTACCAGGCCGAAGGCACGCAGCTCGAGACCGACTACTACGTCCACAACGAATTCCTGCAGCTGCTGGCCGAGTACGGGCTTGCCGGCTGGGCCTTCCTGCTGGCGCTGCTGGCATACCTGGCGGCCAGTGCCTGGCGGACCTGGCAGGCGCGCGATGCCGCCGCGCAGGCCGAGGCGCCCTGGCGGGCGGTGGCGCTGTGCAGCCTGCTGGCCTTCCTGATCGTCAGCAACGTCGGCTTTCCGTGGCGCATGGCGGCTACCGGCGCGCTGTTCGCGCTGTGCCTGGGCATGCTCGCGGCGTCGGATGCGCGGCTGGGCCTCGCGCGGCGCTGGGCCGCGGCGCGCCTGCCGTGGCGGCCGGCCTATACGACAGCGGCGCTGGCCGTGTGCGCCTGCTGCCTCACCTTGGCCGTCTACATCACGCAGCGCGCCGCCGAGAGCGAGCGCAAGATCGTGCAGGCCACGCGGCTCGCGCTGACCATCACCGGCTCGGGCGACTACAACAACCCGCGGTGGGACGCGGCCAAGCGCCACATGCTGGAGCTGATCCGCGAAGGCGTGGCGCTCAACCGCCACTACCGCAAGATCACGCCGATGGTGGCCGACGAGCTGGCGCGCTGGGGCGACTGGAACAACGCCATCTGGATTTGGGCCAGTGTGCTGTCCTCGCGGCCCTACGTGGTGGCCATCCTCACCAACGTGGCCAAGGGCTACGTCGCGACCGGGCACAACGAGCAGGCCACGGCGTACCTGGAGCGTGCCAGGCGCATCCAGCCGAACGCGCCTGCGGTGCGCGCGCTGGAGATGGTGATGCGCAGCCGCGCCGGCCACAACGATGAGGCGCTGGCGCTGGCGCGCAAGGCGATGGACGACGGCATCTACGATCCCGAGACGCTGAACGCCGCCTTCGTGCTGGCCGCGCAGGCCGGCGACTACCCGCTGGCCCAGCGCGCGCACGAACTGCGCGTGGAAAAGTTTCCGGAAACGCGCGCCGGCAGCTACCTGCAGCTGGGCCACCTGTACGGCGGGCCGCTGCGCGATCCGCAGAAGGCCTTGCAGGCGTACCGGCAGGCGCTGGCCGAGGTGCCGCCCGCGCAGCGGCAGCTGCTGCTGGCGCAGATTCCGCCGCAGGCGCGCGCCAGCCTGGAGTCCGGCGCGGCGCCGGCTGCGGCCGCCTCAGCGCCTCAGATGTCTTCCAGCAAGCCGTAGGGCAGGGGCTGCACCGCCAGCGCAGGGCCCGTTGCCGACCCGGCGGCGAGCTGCCCGGCAGCCGCTGCGACCTGCATCGACACGATGGCGTC
>NZ_JACCWG010000406.1 GCF_013697775.1 Ramlibacter sp.
GTTCGCCGGTGCCCAGCGCGCGCATCAGCACCTCGGGCTGTACCAGCGTGTCGATGAAGCCGCCGGCCACCGCCAGACCGACGGAGGCGCCGAGCGCGGCGATCGGGTCGTTGGCGGCGCCCGCGCCCCGCGGCGCGAACCGCCCGGCGAACTGCGCCTTCATGTTCTCGCGCACACGCGGGTAGTCCACGTACTGGTTCAGCCGGTCGGCGTCGCGTGCCTGCGCGGCGGCGTGCATGCCGCGCAGCGCCAGGTGCGGCGACCACCACCAGTAGGCGGCGAGCGCGAGCAGGAGCACGAGGGCCGCCGCGGCGGCCAGCTTGGGAAGCGCCGGGCGCCGGGTGTCGTCTTGCATATCGTGTCTTGTGTCCGTTCAGTCGTCCTGCGCCGCGCGTTCCTTGAGCTTCAAGAACTGGTCCGCGATGGCTGCGACCTGGTCGGTCAGGCCGTCTTCCATCAGCTTGGCGCGCTTGAGAATTCTTTCCGCCGAGCGCTGCACGGTGGTGGCGGAGGTGCTGATCTCCTCGAAACCCTCGATGTGCTTGCGCATGCGCTCGATGGCCTTGTCCACCGCGTCGAAGCTGGCGGCGTCCTGCTTGCCGTGCGTGGCGGCGCGCACCGACAGCGCATGGGCCACCATCAGCGCGGCCTGCAGCCAGGCGTCGCCGGCGGCGTCTTCCGCGTCCCACTTCACCACGATGTCGTGGCCGTAGCGCGCGAACGCGGGAATGCTCGGGCCGGCCGTCTTCGTGGAGTGCACGAAGACGCAGACGCCGGCGCCCCGGTTGCGCCGCGCGATGTCGGCGTCCTGGATGGTGCGGTTCAGGTCGTAGGAGCCGCTCTCCTTGGCCTCGACCACGATGCGCGCACCGGCCGCGACCTTCTCGGGGCCGACCGTGATGATGTGGTCGCCGACCTTGCAGTTGGGAATGACGCCGGTGGTGGCGCCGCAGTCCTGCACCAGGTCGCCCGCGGCCAGCGCCAGGCCGCGCAGGTGGCCGCCCAGCGCCGCCTCGAACTCCAGGCCGTGGCGCGTGCTCTTGGACGCCTCCTCGCGGCGCGCCTGCAGCGCCTGCACGGCGGCGTCCAGCGTGGCGGCCAGCTGGCGCTGGTTGTCCAGCACCGTCTGCTGGTGGTCCTGCAGCATCTTGTACATGCGCTTGAGCGCCGAATTCTCGTTGTCCAGGGACAGCTCGGACGTCAGGCTGCGCTGCGCCGTTTCCACGCGCGCAACCAGGCGCGACAGCGCCGAGTCTTCCTTGTCCAGGCTGAACTCGGCCACCACCTCCTGCATGTTGCGCGACAGCGCATGGCTCAGGTCGCCGTGCTTGGCGGTCAGTTCGGTCAGGAAACGCACCAGGGCGGAGTCCTTGTTGTCCAGGCTGAACTGGCTCAGGATGGCCAGGTTCTGCGCCTGCACCACGCCGTCCAGCGTGCGCTGCAGCATGGTCACCAGCTGGTTCTCGCCGCTCGGGTCCAGCGCCCTGAGCAGCTGGCTGTTCTCGCCGATGAACTGTTCGAACACCCTCGACAGGCTGCCCTCGGCGTCCTTGACCTGCTGGCGCACCACGGTGGCCAGTTCGCCGTCGGCCTTGGCCAGCCGGTTGACGCGCTCGGTGAACATGCCCTGCTGCGGGTCGAAATAGTGGGCCAGCGAGCCGGTCACGCGTTCCTCGAACTTGCCGCGCCAGCTGTTCAGGCGCTCGCCCAGCTGGTCGATCAGCCGGTCGCCCTCGCGACGCACGGTGTCGCTGTCCAGGGTGCCGCGCGCGGCCTTGAGCGACAGCACGCCGACCTTCAGCGCGGTGACGAGAAAGTTGGTGCGCTGCGGGCCGTCGGGGTATTCGGACAGGGCCAGCAGGACTTCGGGGTCGCTGACCGCGAAGGTGACGATGCTGGGCTCGGCGGCGCTGCTGGCAGGGCGGGTCTGGATGGGGGCGATGTCGGGGATGGTGTTCACGCGTTCTCCAAAGGAGTCCGCGCATTATTGCCAAGACGCAGGCACCGCGGGCCGGCCGATGCCCCGGGAATCGCCCGGCCCGCGGATTTTCAGGTGGCCGGCTTGTCGCTCTGCGCCTTCAGGTTGTCCTTCAGCTCCTGCGGCATCGGCGCGCTGAGGTTCACGTTGTTCGGCGGAATCGGCGCCATGAACCACTTGGTGTAGAGCTTCTCGAACTCGCCGCTCTTCATCATGCGGGCAATCACGCCATCCACCAGCGCCTTGAACTTCGGGTCGTCCTTGCGCAGCATGCAGGCATAGGGCTCGACCTGCAGCGCGTCGCCCACCACCTCCCACTCGGCCGGGTTCTTCGACGCGGCCTTCAGGCCGTACAGCAGGATGTCGTCCATGCCGAAGGCGAGCGCCCGGCCCGACTCCACCAGCAGGAAGGACTCCGCATGGTCCTTGCCGTAGACCAGCTGCATGTTCAGGTTCTTGTCGCGGTCGTACTTGCGCAGCACCTGCACGTTGGTGGTGCCGCTGGTGCTGGAGATCGTCTTGCCGGCCAGGTCGGCGTAGTTGCGGATGCCCGAGCTCTTCTTGGCCAGCAGCCGCGTGCCGGTGTAGTAGTAGTTGATGGCGAAGGCCACGTCCTTTTGCCGCACGCTGTTGTTGGTGGTGGAGCCGCATTCGAAGTCCACCGTGCCGTTCACCATCAGCGGGATGCGGTTGGCCGAGGTGATGGCCACGTACTCCACCTCCAGCACCGGCTTGTTCACGGTGCGCTTGATCTCCGCGACGATGGCGTTGGACACGTCCATGCCGAAGCCCATTGGCTTGCCGGGGCCGCCCACGTAGCTGAAGGGAATGGACGATTCGCGGTAGCCGATGCTCAGCTTGCCCCCCTGAGCCACCTTCTGCAAGGTGTCGTCGGCGAGGGCGGCGGAGCTGGCGGCGGCCAGCAGCGCGAGCGACAGCAAGGTTTTGGACATCATGGTCTTCTCCTGAAAGGGTGCGCCATGTTAGCTTCGCACCGACGCGTGGACCTCAGCGTTTTCCGCCATCATCCGGTGCATGGACCCCACGCTCGAACAGAACATGCTGGGCTGGCGCCGCCAGCTGCACCGCATCCCCGAACTCGGTTTCGAGGAGAAGCGGACGTCCGACTACGTGGCCACCCTGCTGCAGGCGCTGGGCCTGGAGGTGCAGCGCGGCATCGGCGGCACCGGCATCGTCGCCAGCCTGCGCTGCGGCAGCGGCACGCGGGCCATCGGCCTGCGCGCCGACATGGACGCGCTGGCGATCCACGAGGCGGCACCGGCGCGCGCGCACGCGTCGCAGTCGCCCGGGCGCATGCACGCCTGCGGGCACGACGGCCACATGGCCATGGTGCTGGGCGCGGCGCACATGCTGGCGCGTTCGCGCGACTTCGACGGCACGGTGCGCTTCATCTTCCAGCCGGCCGAGGAGCACGGGCGCGGCGCTGGCGCGATGCTGGCCGACGGCCTGCTGCGGCGCTTTCCCATCGACGAGATCTACGGCGTGCACAACATGCCGGGCATGCCGCTGGGCCGCATCGCCACGCGCGCCGGCGGCATCATGGGCAGCGAGGACAACTTCGTCATCCAGGTCACGGGCAAGGGCGGGCATGCGGCGCGGCCGCATGCCGGCGTGGACCCGCTGGTGTGCGCGGCGCACATCGTGGTGGCGCTGCAGACGGTGGTGTCGCGCGCCGTCGATCCGGCCGAAAGCGCGGTGGTGTCGTGCACCGAGTTCGTCACCGACGGCATCCGCAACGCGATTCCCACGCACGTGACCATCAAGGGCGACACGCGCAGCTACGCACCGGCAGTGCAGGCGCGGCTGCAGGAGCGCATGCGCTCCATCTGCCTGGGCGTCGGCGCGGCGCACGGCGCGGAGGTGGAGTTCGCGTACACGCACGAATTCGAGCCAACGGTGAACTGGCCGGAGCGCGTGCCCGACGTGGTGGCCGCGGCCATCGCGGTGGCCGGCGCGGAGAACGTGGATGCCGACACGCCGCCGCAGATGATCTCGGAGGACTTCGGCGCCTTCCTGCGCGAGGTGCCGGGCGTGTTCTCGTTCCTGGGCAACGGCGCCGCGGGCGAGGAGGGCGGTGTTCCGCTGCACAACGCCAGCTACGACTTCAACGACCGGCTGCTGGGGACAGGTGCGCGCTTTCTGGCGCAGATTGCGCGTACGCGCTTGCCGGTTTAGGTGAAGCTACTCACCACAACCCCGTCTCCACCCGAATCGCCACCTCGCAGTCGTCGAAGATCTCCAGCTTGACGATGCGCACGCGCACGCCCAGCACGCCGGGCAGCTGCATCAGCCGGTGCGCCAGCTTGCCGATCATCGATTCCAGCAGGTTCACGTGTTCGGCGGTGCACTCGTCGATGATGATCTTGCGCACCTTGCGGTAGTCCAGCACGTGCGAGATGTCGTCGTCGCTGGGCTGCAGCGGCTGCGTGCCGAGGTTGAGTTCCGCGTCCACCAGAATCGGCTGCGGCGCGGTCTTCTCGTGGTCGAGGATGCCCAGAGCGGCGTCGAAGCGCAGCCCGGTGAGCGTGAGGATCTGGGTGCCGGCTTTCAACATGGGGCCCTACATCAAGGAAAAATCGCGCGCGAAGTGCAGCATGTGCTGGCCGCCGTCCACCAGCAGCGTGGTGCCGGTGATGGATTCGTTCTCCAGCGCGAAGCGCACCGTGGCCGCCACGTCCTGCGGCGTGGACGACCGCCCCAGCGGCGACAGCCGGTGCAGCTGCTCGAATTTTTCCTGCGACAGCATGTGACTGGTGAGCGTGAGCCCCGGCGCCACGCCCACCACGCGCAGCCGCGGCGCCAGCGCCAGCGCCAGCGCGTTGGTGGCCGCATGCAAGGCCGCCTTGGACAAGGTGTAGCTGAGGAAGTCCGGGTTCGGGTTCCACAGCTTCTGATCCAGAAGGTTCACCACCGCGCCCGTGCCGTCGCGCGCCGCGACGTGCGCATGCAGCGCCTGCGCCAGCAGGATGGGTGCGGCGGCGTTGGTGCGCATGTGGGCTTCGAGCGCGGCGCCGCTGAAGCTGGCCGCATCGTCATGCTCGAACAGGGATGCGTTGTTGACCACCGCGTCGAGCCGGCCGAAGCGCGCCACCACCTGCGGTACCAGCGCGCGCGCCGCGGCTTCGTCGGCGATGTCGGCCTGGAAGGCATCGCACTGCCATCCGGCGGGCACCGCCTGTGCGCAGTCCCGCACCGTCTGCTGCGCATCCGCGGCGGAGCCGCGGTAGTGCACGGCCACCTGCCAGCCGCCCGCCGCGAGCGCCAGCGCGATCTCGCGGCCCAGCCGGCGCGCGGCGCCGGTGACCAGCACGGTGCGCGGATGTGGAGAGGTGGAAGGGTCGCTCATTCGCGGACAATCGGAGGGTGCAGGACGATCAAACGACAAGTGTAGCGAGCGCCTTGAAGGCGCTCATCGCGCAGGCGGTGGCGCGCGACGGCGGCTGGCTGCCGTTCGACCGCTTCATGGCGCTGGCGCTGTACGCGCCGGGGCTCGGCTATTACGCGAACGCCTCGCGCAAGTTCGGCGCCATGCCGGCGTCGGGCAGCGACTTCGTCACCGCGCCGGAGATGACGCCGCTGTTTGGCCGTGCATTGGCCGCGCAGCTGGGCGAAGCGCTGCAGCAGACGCGGACCCATGAGCTCTGGGAATTCGGCGCCGGCTCGGGCGCACTGGCCGCGCAGCTGCTGCAGGCGCTGGATGCGAATGCCGTGCGGCGCTACGTCATCGTCGAGCTGTCGGCCAGCCTGCGCGCCCGGCAGCAGCAGGCCCTGGCCGCGCACGCCGGCCGCGTGCAGTGGCTGAGCGAGTTGCCGGAACGCTTCGAAGGCGTGGTGCTCGGCAACGAGGTGCTGGATGCGATGCCGGTGAAGCTGCTGGCGCGCATTGGGGGCGCGTGGCACGAGCGCGGCGTGGTCGCCGCGGACGGCGCGCTGCGCTTCGAGGACCGCCCGACCGCGCTGCGCCCGCCCCTCGAGATCGAGGGCCCGCACGATTACCTGACCGAAATCCATCCGCAGGCCGAGGCCTTCGTGCGCACGCTGGCCGACCGGCTCACGCGCGGCGCCGCCTTCTTCCTCGACTACGGTTTTCCGGAAGCCGAGTACTACCACCCGCAGCGCCACATGGGCACTTTGATGTGCCACCGCGGCCACCTGGCCGACCCCGATCCGCTTGTGGATCCGGGCCTGAAGGACATCACGGCCCACGTCGATTTCACCGGCATCGCCGTGGCCGCGCAGGAAGCCGGGCTGGCCACGCTGGGCTACACCAGCCAGGGCCGCTTCCTCGTCAATTGCGGGCTGGCCGCGCAGCTGGCCGACGCCGGCTTGCCCGACCGCGTGGCCGGACAGCGCCTGATCGCCGAGCACGAAATGGGCGAGCTGTTCAAGGTGCTGGCGCTGCACAAGGGCGCGTACTGGGACGCGCTGGGTTTCGGCCAGGGCGACCGCACGCACACGCTTTGAGCGGCCACATGCCAGCCGTGTTGTGCGGCACACTCGCTGCATGATCCGCTGGTTCATCGTCGTCTTCCTGGCCCTCATGCTGATCAACTGGCTGACGCCGGCGCTGCAGCGGCTGGGCTTCGGCAGGCTGCCCGGCGACCTGCGCTTCAAGCTGTTCGGCCGCGAGTGGAACGTGCCGCTGGCCAGCACCATCCTGCTGAGCCTGTTGGCCAGCACCCTTGCCAAATTCATCTGAACGCATGAAAGCCTGCATCGACATCGGCGGAACGAAAGTCGCGGTCAGCCTCAACAGCGGCGCCGGGCTGGAGCTGGTGGCCCGCCGCACCGAACCCACCGCCAAGACCGGCCCGCACGATGCGCTGGCCAAACAGGTGATCCGCCTGGTGGACGAGGCCTGCGCCGAAGCCGGCGTCGCGCCCGGCCAGGTGCAGCGCGCCGGCGTGTCGTCCTGCGGGCCGTTCGTGCTGCGCGGCGGCCTGGTGGAGCTGGCCGCGCCCAACATCTGCGGCGGCCTCGCCGGGCCGGAGCGCGGCCTGCCCAACGACTGGATGACGGCCTTGCTGGAGGCGCCGCTGCGCGAGCGCTTCGGCGCAGTGCGCGTGGAGAACGATTGCGTGGCCGCGCTGGAGGCCGAGCGCAACTGGGGCGCGCTGCAGGGCGTGGACCACTGCGCCTACGTGACCTGGAGCACCGGCATCGGCATGGGGCTGTGCACCGACGGCCGCGTGCTGCGCGGCAAGAACGGCAATGCCGGCCACGCCGGCCACATGTTCGTGAGCGACAACGACGACGCGCTGTGCGGCTGCGGCAACGTGGGCGACGTGGAGGCCCTGATCGCCGGCAACGCGATGGAGCGCCGCTTCGGCGCCGGCGCCGCCACGCTGCTGCGCAACGCGCAGGCCGGCGACGCCCGCGCCGTTGCCACGGTGGACGCGCTGTGCCGCATCATGGGCCGCGCGCTCTACAACCTGATCGTGGTGCTGGACCTGCAGCGCATCAGCCTGGGCGGCAGCGTGTTCTGGAACAACCGCGACTATCTGCTGCCCAAGCTGCAGGCGGAAATCGCGGGCAAGCTGCCGTCGCTGACGGCGGGTTGCGAGCTGGTGCCAGCCGGGCTGGCCGACCGCGTTGGGGACTACGCGGCGCTGGCGCTGCTGGTCTGATCAGCGCAGCGCTTCCCTGACCGCTTCCACCCGCGCCGCATGGATCGCCTCGCCGATCTGCGGACCCGCCGCGCCGCGCTCGCGCGCCGCGGCCGCGATGCCGGCTGTCTCGACCGAGAGCGCGGCCCGCAGCGCCTGCATC
>NZ_JACCWG010000433.1 GCF_013697775.1 Ramlibacter sp.
GGCTGCGCAGCGCGTCGTTCAACTGCGTGGCAACGTGCTGGATGGCCAGATCGATCATGTGCCCGAACGATGCCAGCCCACTGCCGGGCTGCACATCGGCAAATTGCTGAGATTGGCCTTCCGAAACTGCTTAGTTCGCACTTCCCCGCGCACTGGCGTGGATGGCGGCGAGCAGATGGGCGAACGGCTGGTCCTTGCGCACGCAGGCGCACGCGCCCGCGGCCAGCGCCGCGGCGACGAGCCGGGGTTCGTCGTGCAGGCACAGGGCGACGATGCGCAGGCCCGGATGGCGCTCGGCCACGCGCGCCAGTGCGGCGATGCCGCCGCCGGCGGGGGAATCGATGTCGAACAGCACGACCCCGGGCGGGTTGGCTAGAAAGGCGTCGGAAAAACTCCGCAGGCCCGACGCCTCGGACACCACGGCAATGCCCGATTCACGCGCCAGCAGCCCGGCGAGGTGCTGGCGGTACTGGGCATGCGGATCGACCAGCGCGACGCGGATGTTCACGCGCCAAGGATCGGCGCGCCAGCCGCGCCGCGCCATCAGCGAAAGACTGAATTTGGCGGTGAGGAAAACCTAGGAGATCTGCTCCGGGGTGCTCCCCACCCGACACACCGCATCCAGCGAACTCAGCCCCTCGCGCAGCGCATACCGCGTGAGTTCCGCCATGCTGCCGATGCGCAGCTTCTGCAAGATGTGCTGGCGGTGGGTGGCCACGGTCTTGGCGCTGACGTACAGCCGCTCGGCAATGTCGTTGGTGGAATGGCCTTCGGAGAACAGCTGCACCATTTCACGCTCGCGTGGCGTCAACGCCGCGCCGGTGTCCTGCGCGGTGGCCTCGCCGCTCGCGCGCGTGCGGCACTCTTGCACCACGATGCCGACCAGCTGCGCGCTCAGGTAGATCTGCCCTGCCGCCACCTGGCGCACCGCACGCGCGAGTTCGTCGAACGAGCAGTCCTTCACCACGTAGCCGGCGGCACCGGCGTTCAGCACGCTGAGCACCAGCCGGCTTTCCACGTGTACCGACAGGCACAGCATCTTCACCTGCGGGTCGTCGGTGCGGATGCGGCGGATGGCCTCCAGGCCGTTGAGGCCGGGCATGGAGAAATCGGTGACGGCGACGTCGGGCTTCAGCTGGCGCACCAGGCGGGCGAGCTCGGCGCCGTCTTCGGCCTGGCCGACCACTTCCAGGTCGGGCTGGCGCTCCAGCAAGGCGGCCAGGCCTTCGCGCAGGATGCGGTGGTCGTCGGCAAGAACGATGCGGATGGACATGTCAGTGCGCTTCGGTTGCGGCCGGCTGCAGCGGCAGGACGATGGTGGCGCGCGTGCCGCGGCCCGGCGCCGATGCGAGGGCGAGATGGCCGCCCACGGCCTGGATCTGCGCCTCGGCGCTGAAGAGGCCGTAGCCGCCGTGCGGCCCGAAGCCCACGCGCGGGCGGTCGGCGTCGAAGCCGACGCCGTCGTCGGCCAGCACGATCAGCAGCCGCTCGGCGTCGGCATCCAATGTGATGCGGGCTTCGCGCGCGCGCGCATGCTTGCTCATGTTGGCCAGCAGTTCGCGCAGCACGCGGAACACCACGGCCTGCACCTGCTGCGGCAGCGCCAGCGCGGGCAGTTCGCCGTGCAGCGCCACCTTGATGCCGGCCAGCCGCTCGGTGCGCGGCACCAGGCTTTCGATGGCGGCCTGCAGGCCCAGCTGCTGCAGCACCGGGCTGCTGAGGTCGAAGGTGGCCGAGCGCGTGGCCTGCAGCGCCTGGCCGACCAGTTCGCGCATCTGCACCAGCTGCGCGCCCCGCTCCTGCGCGTCGCTGGCGTCGCCGGCATGGCGCAGTGCGTCCAGCTTCAGCGCGACGATCGCAAGCACCTGGCCGATGTCGTCGTGCAGGCCCAGCGCGATGCGCTCGCGCTCGCGCGCTTCGGCCACGGTGACTTCATAGGCCAGCATGCGCAGCTGGTCCTCGGTGCGGGTGCCTGGCAGCTGCGGCGGCAGCAAACTGGCGGGCGGCGCCCGCCGGGTTTCGGTGCCGTCCGGCGGAGGCTCCGCGGGCCGCGCGTATGCGGGCCAATATGCTTGTGACAAGTCCTCTCCCCTGCGCAGGCGCCAACTCGACCGTACGCCGCGCGAGCTGCGGATTGTGGGCCGCGGAACGCGGCCGCGCAAGCCCGTGGCGACATGAATTCCGGTGCTAATAAACCGAGACGCATCCCTCCCGCCATTGGCAACGTGGCCGGAATTCCCAGATGGCGCCTGGCGCAGGAACCTGGCGGTAGTATTCGGTCGGGGGCCATGTGACAATCCGCCCCGCAGGGAGAGTCCGCGCACCGCCGCGGAGAAGCAGGCCGGCGTGCCTGCCATGCCCATTCCCGTTCCCAAAAGCCTCATGAGTGATGCTGCGATCCTTGTGGTGGACGACAACCCCGACCACCTCGAGCTCACGGTGCTCGCGCTCGGCGAGTGCTGCACCGCCACCGACGTCGCCACCGCCACGGACGGCGTGGAAGCGCTCGACTACCTGTTCGGCCGCGGCGCGCACGCCGACCGCGACACGCGCCAGCAGCCGCGGGTGGTGATCCTGGACATGAAGCTGGTGCGCATGCACGGCCTGGAGGTGCTGCAGGCGATCCGCCGCAACCGCCTCACCGCCACCCTGCCGGTGGTGATGCACTCCTCATCCACCGAAAAGAACGACATCGCGGCCTGCTACGCCGCCGGCGCCAACAGCTACGTGCGCAAGGCCACCGACTTCGACGAGCTGCGGCGCAAGATGCGCCAGGTGCACGACTTCTGGCTCGGGGTGAACGAGCGGTCGCGCGACTGATCAACCAACACGAATCAATTGCGCAGCAATTTATTCGTGTTCAGCGGCGATCTGCCGCAGTGCCTGCGCGAACACCTCGGGCGGCTGGCCGCCCTGGATCAGGTGGCGCTCGTTGACGATCACCGAGGGCACGGCGCTGATGCCATGCTGCTGGTAGAACTGCTCGCGCTCGCGCACCTCGCCGGCATAGGAACCGTCATCGAACACGCGCGCGGCCTCCGCGCGGTCCAGGCCGGCTTCGGCAGCGGCGTCGAGCAGCACGGCGCGGTCGTTCGGCGCACGGCCTTCGCCGTGGTAGGCCTTCAGCAGCGCCTTCTTCAAAGCCAGCTGCCTGTCCGCATCCTGCAGGCCGGCCCAGTGCAGCAGCCGGTGCGCATCGAACGTGTTGTGGGCGCGCCCGCGGCCTTCCTTGCGGAAGCTGAAGCCCAGCGCCTCGCCGCGCTGGCGAATGCCCTCGCGCGCGGCGGCCTGCTGCTCTGGCGTGGAGCCGTACTTCTGGGTGAGGTGCTCGCCGATGTCCTGGCCTTCGGGCGGCATGCCGGGGTTCAACTCGAACGGCTGGAAGTGCAGCTCGGCGCGCACATCGCCGTCCAGTTCGCCCAGCGCTTTTTCCAGCGAGGCCAGCCCGATGGCGCACCAGGGGCAGGCAACGTCGGAGACGAAATCGATCCGCAGGGTGGCAGTCATGCCCGCATGGTAAGGCGCGCGCGAAACCCTTGCTTCGCGCATTGCATTGTTGGATGAGGCCGGGCGGGCTACCATCAGGTTCATCACCGCAATGCAAAGGGAGCGCGTGTCCATGTCTTCATCATTGGAAGCCGCAAAGGCATTTCTCCAGACAGCCTTCGAAAGGGCTTCCATCGCGAAAACGATGGGGATGTGCTTGACGTACGACGACGAAGGCAACGCCACCGTGTTACTGCCGCGCCATTCCGGCTACGACCATGGGATGGGCGATACGCACGGTGGCATCCTGGCCGTGATGCTGGATACCGCGGGCTGGTTCACGGTTGCCGCGCATTGCCGCAAAATGGTCCTCACCGCGGACCTGCACGTGAGGATGCTGGAAGGCGCCAAGCATCAGGATCTGACCGCCACCGCGCGCGTGGTGCGGGGCGGCAGCAGGCTGGCCACCGCCGACATGCGCCTGACATCGGCCGACGGCCGGCTCGTCGCCACCGCCACCGCCTCGTTCTCCGTCCTCGGCGATCTGTCGAGCTGAGACTGCCGGGCGTGCCGCCCTGACGGTCCTCCCGCGCCCGCGCCACCGCATGCACCGCCGGTGGCCTGACGGTTTTTTCGCACTCCCCTGAAAGACGTCCGGTGTCGCGCGTCGCGCGTCGCTGCGCGCGGCCGCGCATTGCCGACACGATCGATTGTCGTTGTGCGGACTATCGACGAAACATCTATCGAACAAATGAATTGATTTTTCGAGATCAATTTATTGAAAAGTCCAATTGTCATTTAATGGACTATTAGAGAAACATTTAACAAACAAATGAATTGGTTTGAAGATCAATTCATTAGCTGTCCTTCAAGACTACAAAGTTATCTTTTCCCTTGACCAAAGCTCGGCATCCGCACCGATCAACACACTCCAAAACCTGCCATGAACCGCGACGAATTGCCTTTGGGGATGTTTGCACTGGACGACGCTTCGCTTCTCTCGTCGCACCGCACGATCGTGGACCGGTTGTTCCATTGGGGGACGGTCTGCCCCGACAAGACGGCATACACCTTTGTGCGGGACAAGGGCCGATGCGAGGGCGAGCTGAGCTTCTCGCAGCTTTGCCACGCAGTTTCCGGGTGCGCGGCCGATCTGCAGGCGCGCGGGCTGGCCGGCGAGCGGGTGATGCTCGTCCTGCCCTCGGGGCTCGACTACCTCGTCGCGTTTCTCGCGTGCCTGGCCGCCGGTGTCGTGGCTGTGCCCATGTACCCGCCCTCGACCAAGCGGGACTGGGACAAGCTGGTCGCGGTGCGGGGAAACTGCACGCCCGCCGCGGTCATCCTGGACAGAAAAGTGATCGAGCGCAACGGTTCCGCGCTCGGCGGGATTTTCGGCGGCCAGCCTCCGGACTTCATCTTTGCCGACGCATTCGTTGCCGGGCATGCACCGGGCAGCCTTGCCGACGCCGTGCCTGCATCCTTGCCGCCGCTGCGCGACATCGATCCGCGCGGCATCGCTTTTCTGCAATACACCTCGGGATCGACAGGCACCCCCAAGGGAGTGATGGTCTCGCACGAGAACATCCTGCAGAACGCCCGCCACCAGGCGGGCGCGATGGGCAGCAACTTCCATTCGGTGCTTGTCAGCTGGCTGCCCTTCTATCACGACATGGGACTGATCGCGGTCGTCCTGCAGGCGCTGTCGGTCGGTGCCCACGCGGTCCTGATGTCGCCCTTCAGTTTCCTGCGCCACCCGGGCAGCTGGCTGGGCGCGATCTCCCAGTACCGCGGCACCATCTCGGGCGCACCCAATTTCGCCTTCGATCTCTGCGTCGACAAAATGACCGACGCCGAGATCGCCCAGCTCGACCTCGGCAGCTGGCACACCGCCTTCAACGGTTCGGAGACCGTCAAGACATCGACACTGGAACGCTTCGCCGCGCGTTTCGCGCCCACCGGCTTCCGGGCCACGGCCCAATTCCCCTGCTACGGCCTGGCCGAAGCGACCCTGTTCGTTTCCGGTGGCCATGCCCTGCCCGAAACGGTCGCGCTGTCGCTCGACCGCGGCGCACTGGGCGCCGACAAGGCGCTGCCGGCGGCGGACACCGCCTCCACCGCGCAAGTCGTGAGCGTCCATGAGGTCATCCCCGACCTCATGGCGCTGGTCGTGGAGCCGCGGACCTGGAAGGCCAGGCCCGACGGCGTGGTGGGCGAGATCTGGCTCAAGGGCATGAGCGTCACGCGCGGGTATTGGGAACGCCCGATCGAAACGGCGGAAACCTTCCGTGCTTACGAGGCGGACACGGGCGAAGGCCCGTTCCTGCGCACGGGCGATCTCGGCTTCATGAGGAACGGCAAGCTGTATATCACCGGCCGCATCAAGGAGCTGATCATCGTCAACGGGGTGAACTACTACCCCCAGGACATCGAAGAGACCGTGCAGTCGCTGGGCGAGCCCTTGCGCGTCCACAGCGGCGCCGCGTTCACGCTGCCGGACGAAAGCATCGCGATCGTTCAAGGACTCAATCGCCTGAAGTTAACGGCCGCCGAACTGCAGCTGGAGATCGACCGCATCCGGCGTGCGGTGTGGGAAAGCCATGGCCTCGCGCCGGCGTTCATCGGCTTCGTCCAGCCCGGCGAGATCGCCAAGACAAGCAGCGGCAAGATCCAGCGCGACCTCATCCGCCGCAGGCTGATCGCCGGCGAGCTGGGCCTGCTGGCTTGCTGGCCGGAGGCCGGGGCCGGCATGCACGCCGCATCCGCGCCCGAGTCCGTGCCCGCAGCCGGGCAAGCGGCGTCGCCCGAGGCGCAGGCATTGATCGCCTGGATCAAGGATTACTTCCCGCGCCGCGTGAACTCTCAATTGATCGACGAGCGGCGCTCCATCCCGCCCTACGTCGTACTCGACATGGGCAACCGCGGCCTGCTCGGCATGATCGCGCCGCGCTCGGCGGGAGGCCTGGGATTCGGCAACGCCGATTTCCTGCGCGTGCTGGAAGTGCTCGGCGCCAAGGACGTGACGATCGCGCTGTTCGTGGCCCTCAACAATGCGCTCGGCATCTGGCCGATCGCCGCCCACGGCAGCGCCGGGACCAAGGCGCGGCACCTGGCGGACCTCGCCTCGGGACGCGAGCTCGGCGCCTTCGCGTTGACGGAGCCCGGCGCCGGGTCCAACCCGGGCGCCATCTGCGCGACCGCGCAGCGCCTGCCGGACGGCGGCTACCGGATCAGCGGAACCAAGTCCTGGAGCGGCTCGGCCGCCTGGGCGGGCGTGATGAACGTGTTCGCGAAGACGGTGGACGCCGACGGGCAGGTCACCGGCGTCACCGGCTTTTCCATTGCACAGGACAGCCCCGGCATCCGGCAGGGGCCGGAAGCCTTGACCATGGGCATGCGGGGCATGGTCCAGAACACCGTGATCCTCGACGGCGTGGTCGCGCGCGCCGACCAGGTGCTGGGCCAGGCCGACCACGGCATGGCCGTGGCGCAGGACACGATGTGCTACGGCCGGCTGGCCATTTCCGCGGTCTGCCTGGGCGCGATGAAGGGCTGCTACCAGCTCATGCTGCGCTATGCCGGGCGGCGCGACATCTCGACCGGAGCTCTGCTCGGCAACCCGCATACGCGCTCGGTCCTGACCGACACCATGCACGCGATCAAGGTGCTGGACCGGCTGACGCAAGAGCTCGCCGGGCAACGGGACGCGGGGGACGCCGTCTCGCCCGAGCTGCTGGCGGTCTACAAATGCCTTGCCACCGAATGGCTGTGGCTAACGGTCGACCGCACGATGCAACTGGCCGGCGGCCGCGGCTATATCGAGAGCAACCTGATCCCGCAGATCTTCCGCGATGCGCGCATCTTCCGCATCTTCGAGGGGCCGACGGAGGCGCTGCACCATTTCCTGGGCAGCGCCGCGCTGCGCACGCCCGAAGTCTTGCGCGCCTGGCTGTCGCCGCGCCTGGACCAGGCCGCGCTGGCGCGGCATTGCGACGAAGTCCTGGCGCACCCCGACATCGCGCAGCCGCCGGCCGGCGCCGACGCGGCCGGCATGCACTGGCGCTACCAGGCGCTGGGCGCCTATATGGCGGAACTGGTTTTCTTCGCGACCGCATCGCACGCCCGGGCGGCGCCCGCGCAGTGGCTGGAACTCAGGATGGCGCAGGCGCGCGACCTCCTCGCGTGCGCGCCGCAGCGCCTGGCCGGTCTGGAAACGACCGGCACGCTCGCGTCGTTCGGCGGCGCGATCGACGGGCAGATCGGCATCGACGTGCGAAGCGCCGCGCATCCCGACGTCGCCTGCGATCCCTGGCTTGCGGCGCCCCCGATGCG
>NZ_JACCWG010000434.1 GCF_013697775.1 Ramlibacter sp.
CGAAGCTCCTGCTGCGTCTGCCCATCCAGCTCAATCGACTTGGCGACCCGCATGGCATCACACCCCCTTGGCCATCGGAGTATGCCTTCGAGCGAAAGTTTAACTAATTCGCGCGCACTACACTAGAATCCCAGGGCTCGGAAGCGTGGCAGAGCGGTTGAATGCACCGGTCTTGAAAACCGGCGACGTCGCAAGACGTCCGTGAGTTCGAATCTCACCGCTTCCGCCAAGCGAAAAACTCGCTGAAGGCGCGCAATGCCGGCGGGCACAGCCGGCGTCGGGTTGGGTCGCGCGGACACTTTCGCGCCCGGGCCGCGACCCGCGTTCAGGCGCATCTTCAGCCCTCAACGATCGCCCGCACCAGTTGCGCCAGATCGATCGGCTTCGTCAGGTGCGTGTGAAAGCCGCTTGCACGCGCCTTGGCCTTGTCCCCCGGCTGGCCATAGCCCGTCAATGCAATGAACCTGGCCTGCGATGCCCGCGCTCCGCCGTGCTTTCGCAGCTCCTGCGCCAGTTCGTAGCCGTCCAGCCCCGGCAGGCCGATGTCCAGCACGAACACATCGGCGTCGAAGTCGGGGGCCTTGGCGAGCGCCTCGGCGGGGCTGCTGGCGGCGGCGACCACGAAGCCGTGCATGCCCAGCAGCAGTTCCATCGTCTGCAGCGCGTCACGGTTGTCGTCCACCAGCAGCACGCGGTGGCCGCCGGCCGGGTGCCCGGACGCTTGCACCGGTTCGGCGGCAGGCACGCGCTGCTGTGGGGCCGCAGCCAGGGTGACGGTGAAGGTCGCGCCGGTACCGAGCCCCACGCTCTGCGCCACCACCGTGCCTTCGTGGAGTTCCACCAGTTTCTTGACGATCGCCAAGCCGACCCCAAGCCCTCCGCCGGA
This sequence comes from Ramlibacter sp., assembly GCF_013697775.1. GTDB lineage: Bacteria > Pseudomonadota > Gammaproteobacteria > Burkholderiales > Burkholderiaceae_C > Ramlibacter. Next base: position 887 of record NZ_JACCWG010000434.1, read on the forward strand.
GCGGTCGAGCCCGGCAGGACCCTGCTCGAACAGGCCAAAGACCAGCGGCAGCAGTTCGGGCTCGATCCCCCTGCCGTTGTCGCGCACGCTCACATGGACGCGCCCGCCCTGCATGCCGGCCGAAACCGAAATCGCGCCGTCTGGCGCCGTGTACTTGCCTGCGTTGACCAGCAGGTTGGAGAACACCTGCGCCAGGCGAGCCCGGTCGGCGCGGACGCGCAAGCCATGGGGAGGAACATCGACCGAAAGCTGGTGCCGCTTTTGCTCCATCAGCAGCGCGACGCTCTCCGCGGCTGCCTGCACCGCCTCCGAGATCTCGAAGTCCTCCAGCCGCAGTTCCACCTTGTCCTTGGTGATGCGGGTGATATCCAGCAAGTCGTCGACCAGCCGTCCCAAGTTGCCTACCTGGCGCTCGATGATGGCGATCTCGCGTTCCAGGTGGCCGGCGCCCTTGAGCTTGACCAGGCTCAGCGCCGTGACGATCGGTGCCAGGGGATTGCGCAGCTCGTGCCCCAGCATCGCGAGGAATTCGTCCTTCGCACGTGCCGCCTGCCGGCGCTCGAACTCCAGGCGCGCCGCGTTGATGCCGCTGGCGGCCAACGACACGGCGGCCCGCAGGAACGCCGTGTCCCGCCAGGTCGGAAACGCCGCGGAGCGCGACGCGAACCAAATCCTCTGGGCCCGCGAGCCGGCGCCCATGTGCAGGCGCAGAACGCGCAGGGGCCCCATGGGCGACGGGACTTCGGACGGCTGCGCCAGAGCGAAGGGGGACTCGCCCTGGCGGGCGAAAGACCTCCAGGCCTCGGGAACGTCGTCGACGAAGCGGGCACCCGCGAGCTTCAGCAGCAGGCGCCGCTCGTCCGCGGGCGGAAAGCGCGTCTCGGCCAGCACCGCATCGATGCGGATCATGCTGCGGGCCGCGTCGGCCATCAGGTTCAACACCGTTTCGGCGTCCTTGCCTGCCCAAAGCGCAGGCAACGCCAGCAGGCCCATCAGGTCGCGCAGCCCAGCCACATCCGCGCCACCGGCGGCGGAGTCCGCGTTGCCGTCGAGCTGCGCCACTTGCGCAACTACGCGTGCGCGGCTTCGCCCGGAGAGTCTTCGCGGGCCTGCAACTCCTCCAGCATCTTCGACGGCTCTGTGTAGAAAGGGTTCTCCTGCACCACGCCGCCGATCAGGGTGAGCGGGTGCGTGCGCAGCAGGTCCATCATCATCGCGCCGCTGAGCTTGGCCAGGTCGTAGACACACACGGCGGGCTGCCGGTTGCGGCTGAGCACCTCGTTGACCTGTGCCTCGTACTCGATCAGCTTCTCGGACCCGGGGTTGCCGTTGAAGGCCCAGTCCATGTTGCCCATGATGCGCACCCGCTTGAAGCCCGCGTCCAGGCCGCTGCCAGTCAGGCGATCGACGGTGGCCAACATCCGGTCCTTGTCGAACACGCCGTTCTCGTCCAGATAGGCATCTTGCCACGACACCACGTCGAGCTGGCCGCAGGATGCACACTGGTGCGCGTCGACGCCGCCCGCCGTCAGCCGCGCCTTGTGCTCATCGGTGAACGCGGGATCGACGATGTGCATGTTCTTCTCGCCCTGCTCGACCGCCTCTTTGAAGAAGGGGACCAGCACGTCGTATTCCTCGTCCTTGCTGTTGAAGAACGCACACACGTGAAAATAGTGCAACGACGTGCCGGCAATGGAGAGGCTGTTGGACATGTGAACTCCTTGGTAATGCGCTGGTGCACAGAGAGACGGCGAATCGAGGCACGATCCGGAGGAGCAATTACGCAGGTGGCGTCAGCGCGGCAGGAACAGCGCCTGCAAATCGCTCAAAAAATCAAACCCCCGCTCCGTCGGCCGCACCCGCGCGAAGTCCCGCGCGATCAGCCCCTTCGCCTCCGCTTCCTTCAGCGGCTGCTCGATCGCCGACAGC
>NZ_JACCWG010000439.1 GCF_013697775.1 Ramlibacter sp.
CTGGCCAACCTGTACATGGTTCGGGGTGCTTTGAAGGCATAGGTGCGCCCGCAGCGGCGCTCATAGGCCGCCAGCACCTGCGGGGGGCCTCTGCACGCACCTCATCAGGCCTAGATTCGCCGTCGAACCGCACAAGCATCTGCAATCGACGCTTGTTCAGAATCTCCTTAGGCGACGCCGGCCGCGTGCGCCTGCTCGTCAGCGTGGTACGAGCTGCGGACCATTGCGCCGACGGCGGCGTGGCTGAAGCCCATCTCGTAGGCTTTGGCCTCGAACATCTTGAAGGTGTCGGGGTGCACGTAGCGGCGCACCGGCAGGTGCGAGGTGGACGGCGCGAGGTACTGGCCGATGGTCAGCATCTCGATGCCGTGCGCGCGCATGTCGCGCATGACGTCGAGAATCTCGTCGTCGGTCTCGCCCAGGCCCACCATCAGGCCGCTCTTGGTCGGCACGTGCGGGAACAGCGCCTTGAACTTCTTCAGCAGGTTCAGGCTGAACTGGTAGTCCGATCCCGGGCGCGCCTGCTTGTACAGGCGCGGGATGGTTTCCAGGTTGTGGTTCATCACGTCGGGCGGGGCGGCCTTCAGGATCTCCAGCGCGCGGTCGTCGCGGCCACGGAAGTCGGGCACCAGCACCTCGATGGTGGTGCCGGGCGACATCTCGCGCGTCTTGCGGATGCATTCGACGAAGTGGCCGGCGCCGCCGTCGCGCAGGTCGTCGCGGTCCACGCTGGTGATCACCACGTATTTGAGTTTCAGCGCTGCGATGGTCTTGGCCATGTTCTCGGGCTCGCTCGCATCCAGCGGGTCCGGGCGGCCGTGGCCGACGTCGCAGAACGGGCAGCGCCGCGTGCACTTGTCGCCCATGATCATGAAGGTGGCCGTGCCCTTGCCGAAGCACTCGCCGATGTTGGGGCAGGACGCTTCCTCGCACACCGTGTGCAGGTTGTGCTCGCGCAGGATCTGCTTGATCTCGTAGAAGCGGCTGCTGGCCGAACCGGCGCGCACACGGATCCAGTCGGGTTTGCGCAGGATTTCCCCGGGCTCTACCTTCACCGGAATGCGCGACAGCTTGGCCGCGGCCTTCTGCTTGGCGCCGGCCTGGTAGGTCTCTGTGGATTGCGCTTCGCGCACGACGGGGTTCGAGCTCATGGAGGGTCCTTCAAGGGGCCAGCAGGGCGGCGAGCTTGTGGCTCAGCACCTCGGCCGCTGCGTCCAAGGGGACGGAGACGCCCATTGTAGAAAGGTCGGTGGTCCGCAGGCTTTCATAGCCGCAGGGGTTGATCCGCGAGAAGGGTTCCAGGTCCATCGCCACGTTGAGCGACAGGCCGTGGTAGCTGCAATGGCGGCTGATCTTGATGCCCAGGGCGGCGATCTTGGCGAGGCCTTCGAAAGGATAGGGGTCACCCTCACCCCGGCCCTCTCCCGCTTGCGGGAGAGGGGGCAAGCGTGCATGCCCGAACGGATCGTCGGTGCGCACATAAATCCCAGGCGCGCCGGCCACGCGGTGCCCCGTCACGCCGAGCTCCGACAGCATGCGGATCGTCGCTTCTTCCAGCCGATAGACGTATTCCTTGACGAAGTAACCCGCGCGCTTCAAGTCCAGCAGCGGATAGGCCACCACCTGGCCGGGCCCGTGGTAGGTCACCTGTCCGCCGCGGTTGGTGGCCACCACCGCAATGGCGCCGGGCGCTAGCAGATGCTGCGGCTTGCCCGCGAGGCCCTGCGTGAAGACCGGTGGGTGCTCGCACAGCCAGAGTTCGTCTTCCGTGTCGGGCGTGCGCTGCGCGGTGAAATCCTGCATCGCCTGGTAGGTCGGCAGGTACTCCACGCGGCCCAGCCGGCGCACGCGCATGCGGCGCGCCTTACAGCACGACCTTCACCATCGGGTGCGAGCTCAGCGTGCGGTATAGCTCGTCGAGCTGCTCGCGGCTGGTGGCCGTGATGGTGATGGTGATGCCCAGGTACTTGCCCGCGCTGCTGTCGCGCAATTCCACGGTGGACGCGTCGAAGCCGGGGTCGAACTGCCTGGCGATGTGCGTGATCGCGGCGACGAAGCCGTCGCCCTTGGTGCCCATTACCTTGATGGGAAAGCGCGAGGGGTATTCGATCAGCGAATCCTTGCGCGGATCGGTGGAGTCGGCCGGTGGTGTGGCGAGTGTCATCGTGCGGTGGACTGCTTGGCCCGCTGGTAGCCGGCATACAGCTTGTCGTAGATGGGGCCGGGCTTGCCGTTTCCAACCGGCTTGCCATCCAGCTGCACCACCGGCAGCACCTCCTTGGTGGCCGACGACAGGATCAGCTCGTCTGCCGCCAGGACCTCCTCGCGCGAGACGCGGCGCAACTCGAACGGAATGCCGGCGTCGCGGCACAGCTGCTCGATCAGCCTGTAGCGGATGCCTTCGAGCACCAGGTTGTCCTTGGGCGCGCCCAGCAGCGTGCCGTCCTTCACCACCCACACGTTGGATGCGGCGGCTTCGCTCAAGGAACCGTCGCGAAACATCACGGTCTCGATGGCGCCCACGTCGGCGCTGGCCTGGCGCGAGAGCACGGCGGCGGCCAGGCTGGTGCTCTTGATGTGGGCCTTCTGCCAGCGGAAGTCGTCGGCGCTCACGCAGCTGAAACCAGCGGCGCGCAGCTCGGGCGGATAGATGTAGAGCCGGTTGCTGGTGGCGAACACGGTAGGCTTCAAGCCGGGCGGCATCACGTGGTCGCGCATTGCCACGCCGCGGCTGATCTGGATGTAGACGAGCTGGTCGGTGTCCTGCGCCGGCTTGCTCACCGTCGCCGCATACGCCTCGATCAAGCGCATCACCAGCGCCATCCATTCCTCGTGCGTGTGCGGATTGGCGATGCGCAATTCGTCCAGGCTGCGGTCCAGCCGCGCCATGTGCTCGGCGAAGCGGAACGGGCGGCCGGCATAGGCCGGCACGACCTCGTACACGCCATCGCCGAAGATGAATCCGCGGTCGAGCACGCTGACCTTGGCGTCGCGCAGGGTGCTGAATTCGCCGTTGAGATAGCAGGGAAGGGCGGGGATGGTGTCGTCGATCATGGGCAGGATTGTCCGGGGTTTCGAGGCAGCCGTGCTCAGCGCCAGAGCACCACCGCCGCGATGGCGACCCAGCCCAGGGCCAGGTTGATCTTGGCCAGCAGCGTGATCTGTGCCATGCGCTTGCCGCCCGCCGGCCAGTCCTGCGCCGCGACGGCGCGCTTGAGCCCGCGGAACGGCGCGGCCACGATGTGGGCATAGACCAGCATCATCACGATGCCGATGCCGGCCATGGCCTTCCAGCCCGGCGGCGCGCCGGCGCCGCCGGACAGCAGCAAGGTGAGGCCGGTGGCCAGCAGCACCGCCACGCTCACGCCGGCCAGCAGCAGGAAGCGCGCGAGCACCGCGGCCATCAGCGGCAGGCGCTGCGGCGGCTGCAGCAAGGCGGTGGCCGGCGGGCGCAGCGCGGCCACCATGAACACCATGCCGCCCATCCACACGATGGCGGCGGCGAGGTGGAAGAACAGCAGCAGGTCGCGCATGGAAGCCTCTTTTTCTGGTGGAAGCGGCATTGTCCTGCCTCGTGCGCAAGCCCTGCCGCAAGACGTGTCCCTACACCGCAGTCGGAAGCATGTCGGAACGGCCTGGGTTTCTACTTATAATGGGAGGCTTTGCGAAATTTCGGGGCCCAAGCGGGGCTTCAAAACATGAAGAACAACATTGCCCCGCTTCCCGAAGAGATGGAGGAAGCGCCTCTCCCAAGATCGCTCAGCGCTGAAGAAGCGCGGCGGTTGCGCGAACAGAATCCGCCGGTTTCCCCTTGGCGGGTCGTTGCGGGACAGGCGGCGATGGGGCTCGTGGTGGCGCTGGCTGCATGGGCGCTGAGCGGGAGACAAAACGTCGGATGGTCTGCCTTGTATGGCGCGTTGGCCGTGGTGATTCCCGCGGCCGTGTTCGCGCGGGGCCTGACCGGGCATTTTTCTTCCGTGAATGCCGGCAGTGCCGCCGTCGGGTTCCTGATGTGGGAGATGGTCAAGATCGCCTTGACGTTCGCCATGCTGGTGGCGGCGCCGAGGCTGGTGGCGGGACTGAGCTGGCCGGCGTTGCTGATCGGCATGGTCCTCGCGATGAAGGTTTACTGGCTGGCGCTGGCATTCAAGCCGCGTCCCAAGACGAAACTTGATTGAGAACTGAAGCAAGACATGGCTGCTGAAGAACACGGACAGACCGCGGGTGAGTACATCCTCCACCACCTGACTTTCTGGCAGAACCACAAGGCCGGCAACGTCGTCGACTTTTCCGTTTTCAACTATGACTCCCTGATCTTCTCCACCCTCATCGGCGTGCTCGCCTGCTGGGCGCTGTGGGCCGCTGCGCGCAAGGCCACCTCGGGCGTGCCCGGGCGCTTCCAGGCCGCGGTTGAAATCCTGGTGGAGATGGTGGACACGCAGGCCAAGGGCATCATTCACAACGCCCAGAGCCGCAAGCTGGTTTCGCCGCTGGCGCTCACCGTGTTCATCTGGATCTTCCTGCTGAACGCGATGGACCTGCTGCCGGTGGATCTGCTGCCCTGGATCTGGGGCCACATCTACGGCGCTGCCGGACATGACGCTTCCCATGCCTACATGCGCTCGGTTCCCACCGCCGACCTCTCGGTCACCATGGGCCTGTCGCTGTCGGTGCTGCTGATCTGCCTGTACTACAACGTCAAGATCAAGGGCATCGGCGGCTGGGCGCACGAGCTGGTCACGGCGCCGTTCGGCACCAGCAAGAACCCGGTCCTGGCGGTCATCATGGGCGTGCTGAACCTGGCCATGCAGATCATCGAATTCATCGCCAAGACCGTGTCGCACGGCATGCGACTGTTCGGCAACATGTACGCCGGCGAACTGATTTTCCTGCTGATCGCCCTGATGGGCGGCGCCTGGTCGCTGTCGGCCACCGGCATCGGCCTGGCCATCGGCCACATCGTGGCGGGCTTCGTCTGGGCCACGTTCCACCTGATCATCATCACGCTGCAGGCCTTCGTCTTCATGATGCTGGCGCTCGTCTACCTGGGCCAGGCGCACGACGCGCACTGAGTCCCGTCCCTCTTTCATTCCACGTCAACCAAGTCCTTAGGAGCAATTCAAAAATGGAACAAGTCATCAGCTTCGTCGCGCTCGCCGCCGGCCTGATCATCGGTCTGGGCGCCATCGGCGCCTGCATCGGCATCGGCATCATGGGCAGCAAGTACCTCGAATCCGCCGCTCGCCAACCTGAGCTGATGAACGAACTGCAGACCAAGATGTTCCTGCTGGCCGGCCTGATCGACGCCGCGTTCATCATCGGCACGGGTATCGCGCTGTGGTTCGCCACCGCCAACCCGTTCCTGGGCCAGCTGGCGAAGTAAGTCATCGCCCTTTCGCCCAACTCATTCCTGGCAACGCGTACGCGGCCAGGAGCAAGGATGACAAAGTGAGCATCACCGCAACCCTCATCGTCCAGATGATCGTGTTCGCCCTGCTGGTCGCGTTCACGATGAAGTTCGTGTGGCCGCCGATCGCAATCGCGCTCGACGAGCGTGCGCGCAAGATCGCCGACGGCCTGGCAGCGGCCGACAAGGCCAAAGCCGACCAGGCAGCCGCCGAAAAGCGCGTGGAAGAGGAACTGGCCAGGTCGCGTAACCAGACGGCGGTGCTGCTGGCCGACGCCGAGCGCCGCGCCCAGGGCATCGTCGAGGAAGCCAAGGGCCGCGCCACGGAAGAAGGCAACAAGATCGTTGCCGCCGCCCGCGCCGAGGCCGAGCAGCAGACCGTGAAGGCGCGCGAGGCACTGCGCGAGCAGGTCGCCGCGCTGGCCGTCAAGGGCGCCGAGCAGATCCTGCGCCGCGAGGTCAATGCCGGCGTGCACGCCGAGCTGCTGAACCGCCTGCAGACCGAGCTGTAAACAGAGCACGACATGGCCGAACTCGCCACCATCGCCCGCCCGTACGCCGAAGCCCTGTTCAAGTCGTCGCAAGCCGACCTGAACGGCACGGCCCAATGGCTGGACGCGCTTGCCGCCGTGGCAGGCAACACCCGGCTGCTGCAATTCGCCGACAACCCCAAGGTCAGTCACCAGCAGGTGTACGACGTGGTGGCCGACGTGGCGAAGGTGGACCTGCCGGAGGCTGGCAGGAACTTCCTGCGCGCCGTGATCGAGAACGGCCGCCTGGCCGCGCTGCCCGGGATCGCCGGCCAGTTCCGCGCCATGAAGAACGCGCAGGGCGGCTCCTCGGACGCCGTCGTCTACAGCGCCTTCCCGATCCCGGCCTTGCAGCTGGGCGCGGTGGCGCAGACCCTGGAGAAGCGCTTCGGCCGCAAGCTCAACCTGACAGTGCAGGAAGACCCGTCGCTCATCGGCGGCATTCGCGTGGTGGTCGGCGACGAGGTGCTGGACACCTCGGTGAAGGCCCGCCTGGAACAAATGAAAGTCGCCCTGACAGCGTAAGCGCTGCCGGCAACAACCGAAGGAAAGGAAAGAGTCATGCAACTCAATCCCGCAGAAATCTCCGAACTGATCAAGAGCCGCATCGAGGGCCTGTCCGCCAGCGTCGACATCCGCAACCAGGGCACCGTGATCTCGGTGACCGACGGCATCGTCCGCGTGCACGGCCTGTCCGATGCGATGCAGGGCGAGATGCTGGAATTCCCGCCCACCGCGGACGGCACGCCCACGTTCGGCCTGGCGCTGAACCTGGAGCGCGACTCCGTGGGCTCGGTGATCCTGGGCGAGTACGAGCACATCTCCGAAGGCGATACCGTCAAGTGCACGGGCCGCATTCTGGAAGTGCCGGTCGGCCCCGAGCTGATCGGCCGCGTGGTGAACGCGCTCGGCCAGCCGATCGACGGCAAGGGCCCGATCAACGCCAAGCTGACCGACGTGATCGAGAAGGTCGCCCCGGGCGTGATCGCGCGCCAGTCGGTGAGCCAGCCGGTGCAGACCGGCCTGAAGGCCATCGACTCCATGGTGCCCGTCGGCCGTGGCCAGCGCGAGCTGATTATCGGTGACCGCCAGACCGGCAAGTCGGCCGTCGCGGTGGACACCATCATCAACCAGCGCGGCCAGAACATGACCTGCGTGTATGTCGCCATCGGCCAGAAGGCGTCCACGATCAAGAACCTCGTGCGCGCCCTCGAAGCCAACGGCGCGATGGAGTACACCATCGTCGTGGCCGCGTCCGCCTCCGAGTCGGCTGCCATGCAGTTCGTGGCGCCCTACGCCGGCTGCAGCATGGGCGAGTACTTCCGCGACCGCGGGCAAGACGCGCTGATCATCTATGACGACCTGTCCAAGCAGGCCGTGGCCTACCGCCAGGTGTCGCTGCTGCTGCGCCGCCCGCCGGGCCGCGAAGCCTACCCCGGCGACGTGTTCTATCTCCACAGCCGCCTGCTGGAGCGCGCCGCGCGCGTGAACGCCGACTACGTCGAGAAGTTCACCAAGGGCGAAGTCAAGGGCAGGACTGGTTCGCTGACCGCGCTGCCCATCATCGAAACGCAGGCCGGCGACGTGTCCGCGTTCGTCCCGACCAACGTGATCTCGATCACCGACGGCCAGATCTTCCTGGAAACGTCCCTGTTCAACTCCGGCATCCGTCCCGCCATCAACGCGGGCATCTCGGTGTCGCGGGTGGGCGGCGCGGCGCAGACCAAGCTGATCCAGAAGCTGTCGGGCGGCATCCGGACCGACCTGGCGCAGTACCGCGAGCTGGCAGCCTTCGCGCAGTTCGCCTCCGACCTGGACCCGGCCACGCGCAAGCAGCTGGACCGCGGCGCGCGCGTCACGGAGCTGCTCAAGCAGCCGCAGTACAGCCCGTTGCCCATCGGCCTGATGGCCGCCTCGATCTACGCGGCGAACAAGGGCTTCCTGGACGACCTCGAGGTGAAGAAGGTGCTCCCCTTCGAGCACGGCATGCATCAGTACCTGCGCGACAAGTACGCGCCGCTGCTGGACACGCTGGCGCAGGGCAAGGCGCTGGACGACACCACCGAGCCGCAGCTGAACGCCGCCATCACCGCGTTCAAGAAGACCTTCGCCTGATCGCAACCTCCTTAAGGAATCGCAGTGGCTGCAGGTAAAGAGATTCGCGGCAAGATCAAATCCTTCGAGAACACGAAGAAGATCACGAAGGCGATGGAGCTCGTGTCCGCCTCCAAGATGCGCAAGGCGCAGGACCGCATGCGTGCGGCCCGGCCTTACAGCGACAAGGTCCGCAACATCGCGAGCAACCTGGGCAAGGCGAACCCCGAGTACACCCATGCGTTCATGAAGGTGAGCGAGGCCAAGGCGGCCGGCTTCATCGTCGTGACCACGGACAAGGGCCTGTGCGGCGGCCTCAACACCAACCTGCTGCGCGCGGTGACCATCAAGATCCGCGAACTGCAGGAGGCAGGCACCTCGGTGCAGACGGTGGCCATCGGCAACAAGGGGCTGAACTTCCTGAACCGCCTCGGCGCGCCGGTGGTGTCGCACGCCACGCAGCTGGGCGACACGCCCCACCTGGACCGCCTGATCGGCCCGGTGAAGGTGCTGCTGGACCTGTACGCCGAAGGCAAGCTGTCGGGTGTCTACCTCTGCTACACCAGGTTCATCAACACGATGAAGCAGGAAGCGGTGGTGGAGCCGCTGCTGCCTCTGTCGGCCGCCAAGATGGAAGCCGAAACCAAGGCCAGCGGCGCGCACGGCTGGGACTACATCTACGAGCCGGACGCCAAGACCGTCATCGACGACCTGCTGGTGCGCTACGTGGAGGCACTGGTGTACCAGGCGGTGGCCGAGAACATGGCGTCGGAGCAGTCGGCGCGCATGGTGGCCATGAAGGCCGCCACGGACAACGCAGGCAACCTGATCGGCGAACTGAAGCTGGTCTACAACAAGACGCGCCAGGCTGCGATCACCAAGGAACTCTCGGAGATCGTCGCCGGGGCCGCAGCAGTGTGACCTCACGGTCACGTGCAGCCGTTTAATTGAAATCTATCGGAGCAGACAAATGGCTCAAGCGCAAGGAAAAATCGTTCAATGCATCGGCGCCGTGGTGGACGTTGAGTTCTCCCGCAGCGAGATGCCGCGTGTGTACGACGCGATCAAGATGGAAGGCTCGGCGCTGACGCTGGAAGTGCAGCAGCAGCTGGGCGACGGCATCGTGCGCACCATCGCGCTGGGCTCCTCCGACGGCCTGCGCCGCGGCACCATGGTGTACAACACCGGCGCCCCGATCAACGTGCCGGTGGGCAAGGCCACGCTGGGCCGCATCATGGACGTGCTGGGCAACCCGATCGACGAGCGCGGCCCCGTCAACGCGGAACTGACCGCGTCGATCCACCGCAAGGCGCCGGCGTACGACGAGCTGTCTCCCTCGCAGGAACTGCTGGAAACCGGCATCAAGGTGATCGACCTGATCTGCCCGTTCGCCAAGGGCGGCAAGGTCGGCCTGTTCGGCGGCGCCGGCGTGGGCAAGACCGTGAACATGATGGAGCTGATCAACAACATCGCCAAGGCCCACTCCGGCCTGTCGGTGTTCGCCGGCGTCGGCGAGCGCACCCGCGAGGGCAACGACTTCTATCACGAGATGATGGAGTCGGGCGTCGTGAACAGCGAGAACCTGTCCGAGTCGAAAGTGGCCATGGTGTACGGCCAGATGAACGAGCCCCCGGGCAACCGCCTGCGCGTGGCGCTGACCGGCCTGACCATCGCCGAATCGTTCCGCGACGAAGGCCGTGACGTGCTGTTTTTCGTGGACAACATCTACCGCTACACGCTAGCCGGCACGGAAGTGTCCGCGCTGCTGGGCCGCATGCCGTCCGCCGTGGGCTACCAGCCGACGCTGGCCGAGGAAATGGGCCGCCTGCAGGAGCGCATCACCTCCACCAAGGTGGGCTCGATCACCTCGATCCAGGCCGTGTACGTGCCCGCGGACGATTACACCGACCCGTCGCCGGCGACCACCTTCGCCCACCTGGACTCCACCGTGGCGCTGTCGCGCGAAATCGCATCGCTGGGCATCTACCCCGCGGTCGACCCGCTCGACTCCACCTCGCGCCAGGTCGACCCGAACGTGATCGGCGAAGACCACTACAACACCACCCGCGCGGTGCAGGGCACGCTGCAGCGCTACAAGGAACTGCGCGACATCATCGCCATCCTGGGCATGGACGAGCTGTCGCCGGAAGACAAGCAGGCCGTGTCGCGCGCCCGCAAGATCCAGCGCTTCCTGTCGCAGCCGTTCCACGTGGCCGAAGTGTTCACCGGCACGCCCGGCAAGTACGTGCCGTTGTCCGAAACCATCCGCGGCTTCAAGATGATCGTGGCCGGCGAGTGCGACCACCTGCCCGAGCAGGCCTTCTACATGGTCGGCACCATCGACGAAGCCTTCGAGAAGGCCAAGAAGCTGGCGGCCTGAGCATGGTGGACACCACGCACACCATCCACGTCGACGTGGTTTCGGCCGAGGAGTCCATCTTCTCGGGCGAAGCGCGCTTCGTGGCGCTGCCCGGCGAAGCGGGTGAGCTCGGCATCTACCCGCGCCACACGCCGCTGATCACGCGCGTGAAGCCCGGCTCTGTGCGCATCGAAAAGGCCGACGGCAGCGAGGAATTCGTCTTCGTCGCCGGCGGCATCCTCGAAGTGCAGCCCAGCGGCGTCACCGTGCTGTCCGACACCGCCATCCGCGGCAAGGATTTGGACGAAGAGAAGGCCAACGAAGCCAAGCGCCTCGCCGAAGAAGCGCTGAAGAACGCCAAGAGCGAAATCGACGTCGCACGCGCGACGTCGGAGCTGGCACTGGCGGTGGCCGAGATGGCCGCGGCACGGAAGTACTTGCAGAAAAGATAACGACCTGGGTACAGATCTTCAGCTCCGTCCCCAACTGACCAGATAAGCGCCACAACAATCGGCGCGCTCGGCCCCGTTCGCAAGGACGGGGCTTTTTTCTTGGGGTGCGGCGCGTCCGCTACCTTCCCCGGAAAAACGAGGCCTGCAAAAACCGCAGTCCCGCGATCACCTGCTCCACCCGTTCGGGCGCGAGGCAGCCGATCCTGTCGCCGAGCCGGTCTTTCCGGATCGAAGACACCTGCGACACGATGACGATGCTCTGCTTTTCCAGGCGGCCTTCGCCCGCATCGAGCAGCACGTTGCCGGGCTCGGCCACGCGCTTGAGGTTGGAGCTCAGGGCGCAGACGACCACCGAGTCGATCCTGGAGTCATTGAATACGTCGTCCTGCACCACGACGTGCGGATGCGGATGTCCGGGGATGGACCCTTCGGTGCCGTCGGGCGCCACCCAGTAAATCTCTCCGCGCCGGATCCGCTGCATGGCGCTCACGCGCGCTCGAAGTCGATGAATCCCTGCGCCGCGTCCACGCTCACCAGCCGCACCCGCAGCGCGTCGCCCACGTCGGCGCCTTCGAGGCCGCGCACCAGGCGGCCTTCCACCAGCGGTTGCGCGATGCGCACGAAGGTGCCCTTGGGCGAGGCGCCGGTGACGATGGCGTCGAACGTCTCGCCGATGCGCTCCTGCAGCAGCCAGGCCGCGGCCGCCTTCAGCACCTGCCGCTCGACCTTGCTGGCGTTGTCCTCCTGCAACGTGCAGTGGCGCGCGATCTCCACGAGATCGTCGAAGCCGTAGGGCGGCGTGTCGCCGGCCAGCGCGGCCTTCACCAGGCGCTGCGTCACCAGGTCGGGAAAGCGCCGGTTCGGCGCGGTGGAATGCGCGTAGTCGCTGACTGCCAGGCCGAAGTGGCCGAGGTTGGTCGCGCCCGGCGCGGCCGCCACATAGGAGCCGGAGCCGAGCATCTTCACGATGCGCAGCGACAGGTCGGCAAAGCCGCCGGGGTCGGCCTGCCGCTGCGCGCGCAGGAACTGGTCCAGCGCGACCGGGTCGGGGTCGGCGGGCAGCGTCACGCCGAAGCCGGCCGCCAGCGCCTCGATGCGGTCCCAGCGCCGCGGCGACTGCAGGAAGCGGCGCAGCGACGGCAGTCCCTGCGCCGCGAGAAAGCGCGCGGTGGCGGTGTTGGCCGCGATCATCAGGTCGGCGATCAGGTCCTTGGCGCGGTTCTTCTCGTCGGGACGCATGTCGACCAGGCGGCCGTCCTGGAACACGGGCCGCGCGGAGACGGTAGCCACGTTCAGCGCGCCGCTGCGCTGGCGCAATTGCCGCAGCTGCGTGGCCACCGCGTCGTGCACGCGCAGCTGCTGCTCCAGCCCCGGCACCGATGCCAGCTGTGGCAGCGCCGCCGCGTCGCCGTCCAGCCAGCGCGACACGCGGTCGTAGGTGAGCTTCGCGCGGTTGAGCACCACGGCCCGGTACAGCTTTGCGGACAGCACGTCGCCGTCGGGCTGCACCAGCATGTCGACCACCACCGCCAGCCGCTCCTGGCCTTCGTGCAGCGAGCTGCGGTCGGTGGACAGCACTTCCGGCAGCATCGGGAACACGCCGGCCGCCGTGTAGACCGAGGTGGTGTTGGCGCGGGCGTGCGCGTCCACCGCGCCGCCGGGTCGCACCAGCGCATCCACGTCCGCCACCGCGACCAGCAGCCGCACCACGCCGCCCGCCAGCAGCTCGGCCACGCTCAGCTGGTCCAGATCACGCGTGTCGTCGTTGTCGATGGAAAACCAGGTGCGCTGGCGCAGGTCGCGGATGTCGCCGCGCTGCGCCGGCGCCGTGCTGCCGGCGGCTTCCTGCAGAGCCTGCGCGCTGAAGGCGGGGAGCAGGCCGCGCGTGCGCATGGCCTCCACGGCGAGTTGGTGCAAGGACGAAGGGGGCATGCTGATGTGGGCCAAGGTGAGCGGCGAAAGTGAAGTGGATGCGCTGTGTGGATTCTGGTCCTACGGGCATCCGCCGTGGCCGCCCACACGGCTTGGTCGCCCGGATGCCTAGATTCTTGCTGAACGCCGGACTGTCCCGGTGCCCAACCCGAAAGGAAGCATATGCCGCAATCGACCAAGGACGCCAAGGGCGGAAAGTCCCACGCCAAGAAGACGACGCATTCGGACGGCGCGGTCTCGGACAAAGCGGCCGCCAAGAAGGCGGGCAGCGGCCGCTCGGCCAGTTCTCCCACCGGACCGAACAAGCACGGCGAGAAGAAGACCACGCCGCACTGAGAGGCGCACGCATCGGTGATCGCCGCGCATGCGCGGCGCACTCGACTTCAGCTCGTGGCAGTCGCTGCTGACCACGCTGCTTGGCTTGGCCGTGGTCACGCTGATCATGGTCGGAATCCGGCTGGTGGTGATGCAGACCGTGAAGCGCCGGCGCGAGGGCGCGAATCGGCAGATCAACGAGCGGCTGCGCACCTTGATCGCCGCGTACAAGACGCTCGGTGGTTTGTTCACCGGTGACCTGAGCGTCGACCCCGCGCATCTGCGCAGCCTGGCGGCGCAGGCAGGTTGGCGTCAGTGCCCGGTTCAGAGCGGCGGCGCCGCATCCGCGACGCGGTGGAGGCCGCGCTGTCCGACGTAATCCTGCTGGGCACCGCCGACCAGGTGCAGCTCGCCTGCAGGCGGCCAACCATCTGGTGGCCGGGCGCGTGCTTCGCGTGCGGAAAGACGCGGCGGCGCGGGAGGCGGTGGTGGAGGCCGCGGGCAGGGCGGCGGTGCCGAAGGACTGGGCACCGGCGTCGGCGGAACTCGCGCTCGGCCGACATGTCGAGCCGGACCAGTAGCATCAAAGGAACCTCGGGCCTGTATCAGGCTCCATCCAGCATGTTCGATGCCCTTAAAAATTTAATGGACAGCATGGCGCCGCGCTTTGCCGGCCCATCAACGCCAGCCGCTCCTTCCGTTCACCTGGCCGCGGCCGTGCTGCTGATGGAGGTCATGCGCGCCGAGAGCACGGTCTCGGTGGAAGAGCGCGCCGCCGCTGCGCGCGACTTGCGCACGCAGTTCGGGTTCCAGGAGGCCGAGATCGCGCCCTTGCTGGATGGCGCCGAGCGCGAGACCCAGGTCGCCTACGACTATTTCCGGTTCACCAGCGTGCTGAACGAGCAGCTGTCGCAGCCGCAGAAGATCGCCCTGGTGGAAGCGATGTGGCGGGCCGCCTATGCGGACCTGCACCTCGACCCGGCGGAGAACGCGGTGATCAGCCAGGTGGCGGAGCTGCTGCACGTCACGCACGGCGAATACATCGCCGCCAAGCTGCGCGCGCAGCTGCCGGTGTAATGCTGCTGGCCAACACCGGCATGATGGTCATCAACCCTGCGCTATACGGCAAGCTGCCGTACGACACCTTGCGCGACTTCACGCCGATCGCCCGCACGACGATGCTTCGTCGCGTATGCCAAGCGCGTCCCGGCCAAGTGAACTACGGCTCGGCTGGCAACGGCGGCATCAGCCACCTGGTGCCCGAGATGTTCAGGGCGCGACTGGCCTGTTCATGGTGCACATCCCCTACCGCGGCAGCGCGCCCGCGTTCACCGACCTCAGGGCCGGTCAGGTGCAGTTCATGGCCGAGTCGTTCCGCAGGCCGCGGCGTACCACAAGCAGGGCAAGGTGAAGGGCTTCTACGGCTTTCTCGCGCCCGCCAACTTGCCGAAAGACGTGGCGCACAAGCTGAGCGACGCCTTCCGCCAGGTGCTGTCCACGCCCGAGGTGCGCAACCGCGTGGTGGCGCAGGGCGCCGACCCGGCGTTCCTGGGCACCGACGGGTTCGGGGGCTTCCTGCGCGCCGAGCTGCCGCGCTGGACCGACGCGGTGCGCAAGTCCGGCGCCAGGCTCGACTGAGGAATGCATGGCGGCGGCCTACACCGCGCGCCGCCGAACGGCGCTAGCGTGATGTCTTTCCAGACACAGGAGACACCACCATGGCAGGACACGACGGCGAGCAGCCGGACCGCATCGACGTGAACGACGAGCAGGTGCTCGCGCAGTGGGCGAAGAAGCTGGACGCGACGGCGATGCAGCTGCGCGACGCGGTCAAGCAGGTGGGCGACCGCGCCACCGACGTCGAGATGCACCTGAAGGGCACGCGCAGCACCACCAACGACGACCGGGTGGAAGAGTCGGGCGGCTGATGCGCGTTGCTGCGTGATGCGTCAGCGGGGCTGTGCCGGGGCCGCCCGCGCCAGCACCAGTTCCAGGCCGGCGCACACGTAGGGCACGTAGCGGTAGTCGCGGATGAAGCTGATGCGGTCTCCGCGCCACTCCAGCCACATGAAATAGGCCGGCTTCGCATCCGCGCGGTCGGCGAACACCGCGATCACCTCGCGGCCTTCGAGCCAGGCCGGCACGAGCCATACGCCCTTGGTCTTCGCATAGATGGTGAAGAAGGAGCCGACCTGCGCCGCGCCGTTGTGCTGCGGGTAGGTCGACTGCACCAGCCGCACGTCGTCGGCCAGCAGCGCGCGCAGCCCGTCCCAGTCGCGCCCGTTGAAC
>NZ_JACCWG010000460.1 GCF_013697775.1 Ramlibacter sp.
CCGCAGTGGTGGCAGCGCGGCCTGGCGGCGGCGCTGGAGGAAGTGCGCGGGCTGGTGCGGGTGAGCCGCATCGACCAGCCCGAGGCGGTGCTGCTGGCGCCCGACCAGGCCTTCTTCCTGCGCGAGAACCTGAAGCTGAAACTGCTGAACACGCGGCTGTCGCTGCTGGCGCGCCAGAGCGCGGCGGCGCGCGCCGATGCGGCGGCCGCGACGGCCGCGCTCTACAAGTACTTCGATCCCACGTCGCGCCGCACCCAGCTCGCCGCCACGCAGCTGCAGCAGGTGCAGGCGCAGCTGCGCATCGTGGAGCTGCCGCGCATCGACGAAACGCTGGCCGCGCTGACCACCGCGGCCGCCGGAAGATAGGGCGGCCGAGGCATGCGCGCCGCACTCTGGCTCCTGTCCCTGTTCGGCGTCGCCGCGGCGGTGGCGCTGTTCGCCGGCAACAACCAGGGCACGGTCACGCTGTTCTGGCCGCCGTACCGGGTGGACCTGTCTCTCAACCTGGTGCTGTTGGCGCTGGTGGCGGCCTTCCTGTTCCTGCACGCCGCCCTGCGCGCCCTGGGCGCGCTGTTCGACCTGCCGCGCCAGGCGCTGCGCTGGCGCAACCAGCAAAAGGAGCGTTCGATGCACGGCGCGCTGCTGGACGCGCTGTCGCACCTGCTGGCCGGGCGCTTCATCCGCGCGCGCAAATCGGCCGAAGCCTCGCTCGCGCAGGAGCAGTCGTTCAGCGCCTCGGGCGAGCGGCTGCCGCACGGCGCGCAGCTGCGCACGCTGGCGCACCTGCTGGCGGCCGAGAGCGCGCATTCGCTGCAGGACCGCGCCGCGCGCGAAGTGCACCTGAAGCAGTCGATCGAACAATCGGGCGCGCAGGAGACGCGCGAAGGCGCCTTGATGCGTGCCGCGCGCTGGGCGCTGGACGACCACGAGCCGCGCGCCGCGGCGGAATGGCTCAAGGGCCTGCCGCAGGGCGCCGCGCGGCGCACCCTGGCGCTGCGCATCAAGCTGCGCGCCTCGCGCCTGTCGCGCCAGACCGACGACGCGCTGGACACCGCGCGCCTGCTGGCCAAGCACCATGCCTTCTCGCCCGAGGCGGCGCAGGGCATCGTGCGCGGCCTGGCGATCGACCTGGTCAACCAGGCGCACGACGTCGCCCAGCTGCAGCGCGCCTGGGCGCAGCTGGAGCCCGCGGAGCGCCAGATGCCCGAGGTCGCCACGCATGCCGCGCAGCGGCTGGTGCGCCTGGGCGGCGAGCCGCAGCAGTCGCGCGACTGGCTGCTGCCGGTGTGGGAGCGCTACGCGCAGCTGCCCGACGGCGCCAAGGTGAAGCTGGTGCTGGCCCTGCAGCAGGGCATGCAGGCGCTGGACGGCACGTGGCTGGCGCGCATCGAATTAGCCCAGCGCATGGACCCGCGCGACGCGCTGCTGCAATACCTGGCCGGCATGGCCTGCATGCACCGCCAGCTGTGGGGCAAGGCGCAGCAGCTGCTGTCGCAGGCCGTGCACGGCCTGCAGGACGTGCAGCTGCACCGCAATGCCTGGCGCGCGCTGGCGCAGCTGGCCGAGCAGCGCGGCGATGCCCAGGCGGCGGCCGTGGCGTGGAAGAACGCGGCGGGCGAGTAGCCGGGCCGGACAAAGAAAAAACGCGGCCAAGGCCGCGTTTTTTTGTTGCGCCTGAACGGCCTAGAACTTCATGGACGACAGGTCGCGCTTGGTCTCCACCAGCACCAGCGGGCCTTCACTGACCACCACCATCGGCGGGCGCTCGCGCGGAACGTGGGCGGGCTTGGGTTCCGCGGCCATGGCGGCTTGCACCGCGGCGATCTTTTCGGCGTCCGAATTGACCCACTGCAGGCCCGAACTTTCGGCGACCTGCGCCAGCTGGTCCAGCGGCAGTTCGTAGCGCTGCACCTGGGGCGGTGCGGCAACCCGCGTCTGCGCGGCCGGGGCCGTGCTCACGATGGGCTGCACGGCGATGGCGGGCTGGATGGTGGCCGGTGCGGCTTCCTGCATGTCGAACGCCATCTGCGCGACTTGCGGCTGCGCGGCCTGCGGTTGCGCCTCTTGTGGCTGCGCGGCCTGTGGTTGCGCGTCGCCCATGCCTTCGGTGTCGATGCCGTTCCCGGCCATGCCAGCGTCCTCGCGGGGTGCGCGGTCGCCGCGCTCGCGGCGGTCACGGCCGTAGCGGTCGCGCGAGCGTCCGCCGCGGCGGCCTTCGCCCTCGGCGGCATTGCCGTTCGCACCATTCGCACCCGCGCCGTTCACGCCATTGAGCTCGTCGCCCTGGCCGTCCTGGTGGGTGTGCGATTCCAGCACCGCGTTGGCCATCGGCGGCTCGCCCTGGGGGCTGCCGTCGATCACCATGCCGACGGAGGTGGCCGCGCCGGCCAGGCCTTGCGCTTCGGCCGGGGCGTCGCCGCCCTCTGCGCCTTCACTGTCGCGCGGGCCGCGGTCGTTGCGGCGCTCACC
>NZ_JACCWG010000078.1 GCF_013697775.1 Ramlibacter sp.
CGCCGGGGCCGCTGCTGATCCACGTTCCCATCCGGCCGGGCTCCATGGACCGGCTGGGCCGCCCGACCGTGGCGCCCGCCGACGTGGCGCGGCGGCTGCGCAGCGCGATTTCACTTTCACCGGAGGCGTCATGACGCACAAAGAACTGCACCTCAACACCACCCTGCAGGCCATGGATATCTACGCCTCCAAGGCGATCTCGGCGCGCGCCAAGCGCGACCCGTCCATCGTGGGCCTGAGCTTCGGCGAGCCCGAGTTCGGACCGCCCGAACACCTGAAGCAGGCCATCGCGTCCGAAGACCTGAGCCTGGACGCCTTCCTGGACTCCTGCAAGCGCTACGAGGACGCGCGCGGCTCCTTGGCATTGCGCCGCGCCATCGCCGCCTGGTACCGCGAGCGCCACGGCCTGGTGGTCGACCCCGACACCGAGATCATGGTCACGCACGGCGGCGTGGAGGCCATCACGCTGGCCATCCTGTGCACCACCGAGCCCGGCGAGGCGGTGGCCGTGAGCGACCCGACCTACATGCTGTACGAGCGCACGGTGCGCGCGGTGGCGCGAGAGGCCGTGCCGCTGGCGCGCCCGCCCGGCGACTCCGAGTACGCGGAGGCGCTGGCCCGCCTGGGGCCGGCAGAACACGCGGCGCTGGACCGCTGCCGCACCCTGATCGTCAACTCGCCCGAGAACCCCAGCGGCTACGTGGCCAGCCCGCAGGACTGGAGCGCGCTGGCCGGCCTGTGCGAGCGGCACGGCCTGTGGCTGATCCACGACGAGGTCTACGACAGCATGGACTTCGGGCGCAGGCACGTGCCCGCGCGCGCGGTGCCGGCACTGGCCGACCGCAGCATCATGATCAAC
Organism: Ramlibacter sp.; assembly: GCF_013697775.1. Lineage (GTDB taxonomy): Bacteria > Pseudomonadota > Gammaproteobacteria > Burkholderiales > Burkholderiaceae_C > Ramlibacter. Next base: position 860 of record NZ_JACCWG010000078.1, read on the forward strand.
AGCTTCTCCAAGAAGTTCGGCATGCCGGGCATGCGCATCGGCTGGATGGTGGCCAAGCCCGAACTGATCTCGCTGGCCGCCAAGCTGCACGACTACATGTACCTGGGCGTGAACATCCAGTACGAGCGGATCGCGCTGCGCCTGCTGTCCGACGCGACGCAGTCGCCGGCCTGGCTGGACACGCAGCGCGGCATGCTGCAGCAGCGCGCCCACGAGGCGCTGGAGCGGCTGGACGCGCGCGCCGGCTACGCCTGGCCGCGGCGCCCGCTCGGCGCGATGTTCCTGTTCCCCGACGTGAGCGCGCTGGCCACGAAACTGCCGGACATCTGGCGCACGAAATACGCGACCGCCGGCGAGGCGGTGGCCAACTGGCTGCTGGAGGAAGTGAAGGTGGCGGTGGTGCCGGGCGTGGTGTACGGCAAGCAGTCGGCCAACCACGTGCGCATGGTGCTGTGCCCGCCGGCCGAGCCGTACCAGCTGGCGATCCAGCGCCTGGCCGAGGCGCGCGCGTGAACTCCACGGCAGCGGCACAGGCCTTCGCGCGGCGCGGCTATCGCGCGCTGCCGGGCTTCCTGGATGCGGGCGAAACGCAGCTGCTGGCCGCGCAGTACGGCCATCTGCATGCGCACGCCGCGGGCATCCTGCTGCGCATGCGCACCGCGTCCACCGAGGCGGCCGACTTCTACCGCGCGCACCCGGGCGAGCTGATCGTGGTGCCCGAGCGCGACCAGCCGCTGGAGGTCTGCCGCTTCGAGCGCATCGCGCAGTGCCTGCCCGCCTTCCGCGAGACGCAGGTGGAAAAGATCCGCCGGCGCCTGCAAGACCTCTTCGGCGAGGAGTTCTTCCTGTTCAAGGACAAGTGCAACTTGAAGAGCCCCGGCGGCGGCGCCTTTCCGGCGCACCAGGACATTGCCGCCTACGACAGTTTCGGGCCGCCCTACCACGTGACGGCGGCGGTGGCGCTGGACGCCTCTACCCTGGAGAACGGCTGCATGGAAGTGGCCGAGAACTATCTGGCGCTGCAGTCCGACCAGCGCGAACTGAACGCCACCGACTACGGCGCGCTGCCGCTCTTCCACCACGAGAACGGCGGCCCGCGCAACGGCGACATCCTGGACGCCGTGCAAGACCGGCTGGACTGGCGGCCTATCGAAATGGCGGCCGGCGACGTGCTGCTGTTCGACTCGTACCTGCCGCACCGCTCGGCGCCGAACCGCTCCGGCCAGCCGCGCCGGGTGTTCTTCCTCACCTTCAACCCGGCGCGCTACGGCGACCATTACGCCGCTTACTACCGCAGGAAAAGCGAGGATTTCGGCAACCCGATGTTCCACGTTTCCACGCCGACGCGGCACGAGGCCCTGCACCAGGCGGCGGGCGAACCCTCATGACCGAAAAACTCTTCACGCCCGGCCCGCTGTCCATCGCGCCCGAGGTGCGCCAGGCGATGCAGCGCGACGTCGGCTCGCGCACGCCGGAAATGGAAATGCTGACCGCGCGCCTGTGCCGTGAGCTGGCCGAGGTGGCCGACTGCGGCGGCGCCTACGCGGTGGTGCCCCTGCAGGGCAGCGGCACCTTCGCGGTGGAGGCCATGCTCAGTTCGCTGGTGCGCGACACCGACAAGGTGCTGGTGGCCGCGAACGGCGCCTATGGCGAACGCATGGCGGACATGTGCCGCATCCATGGGCTGCGCCACACGGTGCTGGCGCTGGAGGCAACGCTGCCGGTCGCGGCTGCGGACATCGACGCCGCGCTGGCGGCCGACGCCGCGATCACGCACGTGGCCGTCGTGCACGTGGAAACCGGGCTGGGCCTGCTGAACGACGTGGACGCTATCGCACAGGTCGCGGCGCGCCGAGGCGTGCGGCTGCTGGTCGATGCGATGAGCGGCTTCGGCGCGTTGCCGCTGCCATTCGCAGGCGGCGCCATCGAAGGCGTGGCGGCTTCGGCCAACAAGTGCCTGCACGGCGCGCCCGGACTGGCCTTCGTGGTTGGGCGGCGCGCGCGGCTGGAAGACGCCGCCGCGCCGGCGCGCACGCTGAGCCTGGACCTGGCAGCCCAGCACCGCGCCTTCGCCGCGTCCGCGCAATGGCGCTTCACGCCGCCCACGCACCTGATCCTGGCGCTGCTGCAGGCACTGGCCATGTACAGGGCCGAGGGCGGGCGCGAAGCACGGCTTGCGCGCTACCGCGCCATCGGCGGAATCATCATTCCGGGCTTCGCCGAACTGGGCATCGTGCCGCTGGTCGCCGAGCCGTACCGCGCGCCTGTCATCGCCACCTTCGTGCTGCCCTTCGGCGCCGAGGTGCTGCCCGCCGAGACACTGTGCGCGCGGCTGGCCGAACGCGGCCTGGTGCTGTACCGCGGCCTGGCCGGCAGCCGGAACTGCTTTCGCGTCGGCTTCATCGGCGAACTCGCCGAGTCCGATGCGCGGCGCCTGGTAGCGGAAATGCGCGTGCTGCTCGCTGAATTGGGAGTGCGGCGCGCAACGACACACGCAAGAGGAGAGTCCTCCGATGCAAGTCCGGTTCTGTAGGAACACCGGCCCGACCGAGTTGGCGCCGCAGGTGCTGGCGGCCCTGTCACGCCAGGTCATCAGCCACCGCAGCAAGGAATTCGCGCAGCTGCTGCTGGGTGTGCAGGCCAAGCTGGCGCGCGTGGTCGATGGCGCCGCCGCCACAGTGGTGCTGACCGCTTCGGGTACCGGCGCGATGGAGGCCGCCTGCGCTGGGTTGCTGAGCCGCGAAGACCGCGTGCTGCTGCTGAGCGCCGGCTACTACGGCGAGCTGTTCGGCAAGATCGCGCGCTACAGCAGCGACACGGTCGACGTGCTGCGCTTCGCGCCCGGCCACTGCGTGGACATCGACACGCTGCGCCAGGCCTTGCAGCGCACCAACTACGCCGCCGTGGTCGCCACCCATTCGGACAGCTCCACCGGCGTGCTGCATCCGCTGCGGCAGATCGCCGAGTGCGTGCACGCGCACTCGCGCGCCCTGCTGCTGGTCGACGGCGTCAGCAGCGTCGGCACGGCGGAAGTCGCGCATGCGGCCTGGGGCATCGACGCGCTCGTCACCGGCACGCAGAAGGGCCTGATGGCGCCGCCCGGCCTGTCGGTGGTGTACCTCAGCGACGCTGGCGTCGCCAAGCTCGGCGCGCAGCGCAGCTGCAGCCACTACCTGGACCTGGCTGCGGCGCTGGAGAACGGACGGCGCGGAGCGACGCCATTCACGCCGGCGGTGAACCTCGTCTACGCGCTGGACACGGCCCTGGACATGCTGCTGGCCGAAGGCGTTCCCGCCGTGCTGGAGCGGCACCGCCTGGCAGCCGAGGCCTGCCGGCGCATCCTGCAGGACGCCGGCCTGCGCATGTTCGCGCAGCCGGGCTGCGCATCGCCCGGCATCACCTCGGTGCGCATGCCCGAAGGTGTCGCCGCCGAAGACGTGCAGGCCGCCCTGCTGGAACAGCACGGCATGACGGTGTCGGTGGGCCTGTCGGACTGGAAATCCAACGTGCTGCGGGTCGGCCACATGGGCTGGTTCGCGGTGGACGGTGTGGCCGACGCCGCGCGCCGCATCGCCGCGCTGGACTGGGAGCGCCTGGGCGCACGCGCCGGGAGCTTCGCATGACGGCCGTGGCGCAGGACCTGCGCGTGCGCGCGCTGGACTCGCTGCAGGAGATCGAGCGCGGCGCCTACGAACGCCTGCATGTGGCAAGCGGCGCGTCGGTGTTCTATTCCTGGCAATTCCTGGTGGCGGCGGAACTCTCGCCGCTGCTGCCCTACCGCGCGCTGCGCTATCTCACCGCGTGGTCCGGCGACGCGCTCGTGGCCCTGATGCCGGCCTACCTGCAGGAGAACGTCGACCCGTTCGGCGTCATCGAACAGACCACCGGCTTCCCGTTCACGGCCGCCACGCCCGTCATGCTCACGCACATCATGCATGCCACCGAAACGCGGGTGGTGTGCGCGCCGCACGACCTGCCGGTGGCCGGCGCCGCGCTGCTGCGCGCCATGCGCGACACCGCGGCGCAGGCCGGCGCGCACTACGCCGCGTTGCTGAACGTGCTGTCGCCCGAACTGCTGGAACTCGGCAAACAACAGGGCTATGCCAGCGCCGCGATGTGGGATCGCTTCAACGCGCCGCTGGCACCCGGCATCACCATGGAGCAATTGGTGGAGAACCTGCCGACCAAGGGCCGCTGGGAGATGAAGCGGCAGCGCCGCAAGTTCGACCAGAGCGACTCCACCAAGGCCGTGCTGCCGGTGCGCGAGGCCGACGTCGCCGGCTTCGCCGAGCTGTGCTTTCGCACGACGAAGAAGAACGGCACGCCCGACTACTACCCGGTCGAGCCCATGAAGAAGCTGGTGGCGCTGTGCGCGGACATCGCGCGGGTGATCGAGATCCGCAGCGCGGGCCAGCTGTGCGGCGCCGGCATTGTGTTTCCCGACCGCGACGTGCTGCACTTCTGGGCGCTGGGCGTGGACTACGAGCTGAGCGACTACAGCCCCTATTGCATGCTGTTCTCCACCCTGTACGAGCATGCCATCGACAACGGCTTTGCCACCGTGGAGGTGGGCCGCACCAACCGCTACATCAAGGAGCGCCTGGGCTTTCGGCCCGTGCAGCTCCATTCGCTGATCGCCCCATTGACTGCACCCCTGAAGGAGACATCCCATGTTTGATCCCGGATTGCTGGAAATCCTCGAGTGCCCCAAGGCGCGCGCGCCGCTGGTGTGGGACAAGGACCGCAACGTCCTGATTTCGGCGCAGGCCGGCGTGTTCTACCGCGTGGTGGACGGCGTGGCCGTGCTGCTGCCCGAGCTGGCGCAGCCGCTGTCGGCGCTGGACGCCTGAAGGAGACACGACGATGAGCAAATACGAGAACTACGACCGCGTGAGCGCCAACTACGACAAGACGCGCACCGCCGTCGGCGTCGAGATCGTGCTGGGCTTCCTGGCCACCCTGCCGCAGCCGGCCGGCAAGGTGCGCATCCTGGACGCGGGCTGCGGCACCGGCAACTACGCCGTGCCGATGCAGCGCTGGTTCCCCAACCTGGTGTGCATGGACTTCAGCATGGGCATGCTGAAGAAGGCGCAGGAAAAATTCGTGAAGCTGGGCCGCGAGCGCGGCGCCTACGTGCAGGGCGACATGGGCGCGCTGCCGTTTCGCGCCGGCGTGTTCGACGCGGTGGTGTGCAACCAGTCGCTGCACCACATCGACGAGCCGGGCACGGGATTCCGCAACCACCGCAGCTTCTTTCGCCATGCCAACCGCTCGCTGAAGGACGGCGGCATGGTCATCATCAACACCATCACGCACGAGCAGCTGCACGACGGCGTGTGGTGGGGCAAGCTGATCGCGCCGGCGGTCGAGCGCATGACCCAGCGCTTCACCTCCGACGCGCAGCTGCACGAGATGCTGTCCGAAGCCGGTTTCGCCATCACCGACCGCGTGGTGCCGCTGTCCACCATCATCCAGGACCCGTTGGCCTACTACGACGAAGGCGCGCTGCACCGCAGGGAGTTCCGCGACGGCGACTCGCACTTCTCGCTGCTGAGCGAAAGCGAGCTGGCGGCCGTGCTCGCAGAGGTGGACCGCATGCGCGGCGCGGGCGAGTTCAAGGCCTACATCGCCGAGCGCGACAAGCTGCGCCAGCGCATCGGCCAGTTCACCTACTTCGTCGCTCGAAAGGTGAAGGATGCCTCCTGAAGCGGCGGGCGCGGTTGCGCCGAAACCGGACATGAAGGGCTCGGTCAGCCACAACAGCGCGTTCATGCGCGGCCTGCTCAACAGGTTGTTCATCGCGGCGGCCGGCGGCAGCCGGCGCAAGCCGCTGATGCGCACCGCCGATATCTTTCCCGAAGGGCTGGAATTCGACCGCCGCTTCGAGGAGATCCGCGCGGAGATCGAGCAGCTGCTGCAAAAGCGCTCGCTCAAGCGCTACCAGGACATCGACCCGCTGCGCGCGGCCGAGGTCTCCGCCGACTGGCGGCTCTACTACGCCTACTTCCTGTGGGAAGAAAACAGGAGCGCGCAGGCCGACATGCCGGTGACGCTGGCGATCGCCAAGGCCATCCCGCACGTGATCAACGTGACGGTGGCGGTGCTGGAGCCCGGCGTGTCGCTGGCCGCGCACGCAGGGCCCTATGCCGGCGTGCTGCGCTACCACCTTGGCATCCGCGTGCCCCGGGAGAACCCGCCGCGCATGCGCGTGGGCGACCAGTTCCACACCTGGAAGGCCAGCGAAAGCATCGTGCTGGACGACGTGTTCGAGCACGAGGTCTACAACCAGGCCAAGGAAATCCGCGTGATTCTGATGGTGGATTTCATGCGGCCGATGAACGCGCTGTGCAGCGCGCTCAACCGCCGCTGCCTGACCATGAAGAGCCGCTGGGGCCGCCACATGATCGAACAGGCCATGGCGCCCTGAAGCACCGGGTTGCGGGAGTGCATCGCGCCCTCGGTAAGATGGCGCGATGCAAGCGTTGTGGATGATCCTGGCGGCCTTCCTGTTCGCCACCATGGCGGTGTGCGTGAAGATCGCGGCCGCCTGGTTCAACAGCGCGGAACTGGTGTTCTACCGCGGTCTGCTGGGCATGCTGTTCATGTGGCTGCTGGCGCGCCAGCGCGGCGTGCGCATGGCCACGCACTATCCGTGGATGCACGCCTGGCGCAGCCTGATCGGCGTGCTCTCGCTGGGCGCCTGGTTCTACGCGCTGGCCGGCCTGCCGCTGGCCACCGCCATGACGCTCAACTACATGAGCAGCGTGTGGGTGGCGGCCTTCCTGGTCGGCGGCATGCTGATTGCCTGGAACGCCAAATCCGGCCCCGCCCCGCGCCAGGGCGCGCTGGTGCTCACCGTGATGGCCGGCTTTGCCGGCGTGGTGCTGATGCTGCGCCCGACCATCGAATCCAGCCAGGTGTTCGCCGCCATCATGGGCCTGCTGTCCGGCCTGACCGCCGCCCTGGCCTATCTGCAGGTGATGGCGCTGGGCAAGATGGGCGAGCCCGAGCTGCGCACCGTGTTCTATTTCGCCGTGGCCTCGGCCATCGCCGGCGGCCTGGGCATGCTGGCCGTCGGCGCTCCCGGCACGCTCGACTGGAACTGGCGCCATGCGCTGTGGCTGCTGCCGGTGGGCCTGCTGGCCGCCATCGGCCAGCTGTGCATGACGCATGCCTACAGCCATGGCGCCACACTGGTGGTTGCCAACCTGCAATACTCCGGCATCGTGTTCGGCGCCGTCTACAGCCTGCTGCTGTTCGACGAGCGGATGCCGCTCGCCGGCTGGGCCGGCATGGCCCTGATCGTGGCCAGCGGCATCGCTGCCACCGTGCTGCGCGCACGCGCCGCGCCGGACGCACCTGCCGAGGAGCACTGACCCATGACCTACACCACCTTGATCTCCCCGCAGAACCTGGCGGCGCTGCGCGCGAGCGGCGCGCGCCTGATGGTCTTCGACTGCAGCTTCGACCTGGTCAACCCGGCCGCCGGCGAGGAGCAGTACCGCCAGTCCCACATTCCCGGCGCGGTGTACGCGCACCTGAACGATGCGCTCAGCGACAAGGGCGTGGTCGAGCTCGACGGCAAGCACCACCCGAGCGCCGACGCGGCCTCGGGCGGACGCCATCCGCTGCCCAACCGCGAGAAGTTCGCGATGTGGCTGTCCAGCGTGGGCTTCGCCAACGACATGCAGGCCGTGGTGTACGACCGCCAGGGCGCCAACTACTGCGGCCGCCTGTGGTGGATGCTGAAGTGGGCCGGCCACGATGCCGTGGCCGTGCTCGACGGCGGGCTGCAGGGCTGGCAGGCCGCCGGTGGCGAAGTGGCGAGCGGCACCGAGCCCTCGCATTTCCAGAGCAACTTCGCGCTTGGGCCCGAGCTGCGCAGGCTGGTCGTCACGGGCGAGGTGGAAGCCGCACTCGGCGCCGGCACGCAGACCGTCGTCGATGCACGCGCCACGCCGCGCTACCGGGGCGAAGTCGAGCCGCTGGACCCGGTGGCAGGCCACATCCCGGGCGCACTGAACCGGCCGTTCTCGCAGAACATCGGCCCGGACGGTCGCTTCAAGCCGCCTGCGCAACTACGCGCTGAGTTCGAGCAGCTGCTGGCCGGCAGGACAGCGGAATCGGTGGTGCACCACTGCGGCAGCGGCGTCAGCGCCGTGCCGAACGTGATCGCGATGGAATTGGCGGGGTTCGGTGCAACCGCGCTCTATGCGGGCAGCTGGAGCGAATGGTGCAGCGACCCGAAGCGGGCAGTGGAAAAAGGCTAGACATCCCGGACGGGATGCGGACGGCAAACAGACGCTGAAGCGAGGCCGCTCAGCGCTGGCCGACTGGATTGCCAGACTTGTTGGTGTTGGAACTGCCGCCGCCGCCAGGCATCGTTGGGGGGCCGGCGCCCATAGTGCCGCCGGCAGTGTTGCCGTTGCCGCGCATGCCGCCTGACCCGGCAGGGCCGGCCGAGGGGAAATTGCCTGTCAGACCGGTGCCGCTGGCGCCGAGGCCGCCAGTCAGGCCCGTGCCTGGTCCTGGTTGCTGGCCACTGACGTTGGTCGAGCCGGAGCCGGTGGCGCCGGGCACCATGTCACCGCCGGAAGAGCCGGTGTGCGGCGCGGAACCCTTGATGCCCGAGGGGCCGCCGGGCGGGCCATCGGGCGCCTGCGGAACGCTGGACTGGACCGCGTTGCCCGTGCCGGGACTGCCCGGCGCATTCGGATTGCTCTGCGCTGAACGGTCGCAGCCGGCCAGTGCGAAAACCATTGCCAATGCGCCGGCGGCTTGCGTCGCCGCCCCGATCCAGGCCACGCGTCCCATCATGCTCAGCGGGTCGTGGTGGTGCTGGTGGTGGTGCTGCTGGTCGAGCTGCCGGCACCCAGAGTTGTGCCGCTGCCGGTGGAACCCGAAGCCATGCCGGTGCCCGAACCCGTGGAGCCAGAAGCGGTGGAGGAGGTGTCGGCACCCGGCGTCGGCGTGGTGGTGGCCGTGCTCGGGCTGGTCGGTACCGGAACGACGGTGGTGGTCGACGACGTCGTGCTTTCGGTCGAGGCGGATTCCTTCTTGCCGCAGGCGGTCAGGGACAGGGCGGCCATCAGGACCAGGGCGGCACTACGAGCGAGGGGGGTGGAAATCATCAGGACTCCTTGAGCAGTTTATAAAAACATAGTTAGGGGTAGTGGTCTACCCTGCCCCGAACTCTATTCGGCTTGGCATCCTGCCGTGTCGGTTCCTGCTGTCGAAGCCTGTAGGACAAGCACAGCGGCGGAAGGCGCCGGCCTACAGCACGGCAGTTGCAAGCGCATGTTCGCGCAATGCCTGCGACACGGCCTGCAGCTCGTCCTTGCGCACCGACAGCGACATGCCGAGCGCGCGCAGATCCAGTCCCGAAAGCCGCAGCCGTGGGAAGATCTGCTCGCGCTCCTGGCGCACGTGCCGCGCCACGTATTCGGACAGCACCGCCACCTTGGCGTCGTACAGCGGGTCCTCGGCGCGCAGCGCCAGCAGCTGGGCCACCAGATTCTGCGCGGCGGAGTGCGCGTCCTCGGCCTCGTCGACAATGTCGTCGTCGTCCAGCGCCTCGCGCACGGCCGGGTAGAACAGCTCTTCCTCCAGCCGGGTGTGCACGGCCAGCGTCGTGCAGATGTCCTCGGCCAGGTTCTTGCGCTGCGCCGCCGGCGCACCAATGAGTGCCAGTTCGCGGTACCGCGCGAACAGCGTCTGCGTGGCGTTGTGGTCAGCCTCCAGCAACGCGATGGCGTCGGCCACCGCGGTCATGGCTTGGCGCCGCCGGTGCGGCTTTCGCTGCTTCCGGTTTCCTGCGGCGTCTTGCTGGTCTGCTTCATGGCTGCCTCGGCCGCGGTGCCACGGCCGCTGGTGCCGCTGGCCGACGTGCCGGTGTCTTCGGGCTGCATGTCAGCGCCGGGCGTGCTGTCCGGCGGTGCCTGCGTCTTGCTTCCCTGAGTCTTGTGTTCGGATGGCATCTCGATGTTTCTCCGTGTGAAGACCTGACTCTACGGAGCACATGTCGGCAGCGTTGTCGGTGCCCATGGCAGTCCGCTGTAGGCGCTTGCCGCGCAGCTCCAGCCCATCAGCGAAGCTTGCGTTCCAGCGCGCGTTCATAGGCCGCCATCAGCGGCGTGACGGAGACGCCATGGACCAGGATCGAGGTCACCACCACCGACAGCGTGAGCGCGACCATGCGATCGGCCAGCGGCTGCGGCAGGCCATGGTTGAGCGCGTACATCAGATAGTAGAGCGAGCCGACGCCGCGGATGCCGAACCAGCCGATCAGCCAGCGCTGCGAATGCGAACTGGCCGAACCCACCATGCCCACGCCCACCGACAGCGGCCGCACCACCAGCAGCAGCACCGGCACCAGCCACCACACCGCCTGGTTCCAGCGCACCGCCCACAGCAGGGCGCCGATGGCGATGACGGCCACCACTTCGCCGATGCGCTCCAGCTGTTCGTTGAAGCCCAGCACGGCCTGCGCCATGAAGGCCGGCGCGTGCTCGGGATCCACCGCGATCTCGTGGGCCAGCTCGGTGTCCGGGCCGACCATGGCCTTCTGCACCGCGGCCGCGGCTGCATGGGGCTCGGCGGTCTGCGACTGCTCCAGCCGCCGCAGCGCGACGCCGGCCGCGAACACCGCTAGAAAGCCGTAGGCGTGCAGAAGCAACGCGGCGCCGTATGACAGGCCGATCAGCCCCAGCGCCAGGAAGTCGTCCAGCCCGACCCCTTCCTTGTGCTCCCGCCGCAGGTAGAGCACCAGGCGGCCGACCGCCCAGCCGAGCAGTGCGCCCACGGCGATGCCCGCAGCCACCGACCAGACGACGTCGATCACGAACCAGCGCCAGCCGCCGGGACCCAGCTCATGCAGGCCGAGCAGGCCGAGCCCCAGCATCACGAACGGAAACGCGGTACCGTCATTCAGCCCGCCCTCGCCCGTGAGCGCGAAGCGCAGCTTGTCGCGGTCGCCCGGTTTATGGACTTGCACGTCGGAAGCCAGCACCGGATCGGTCGGCGCGAGAATGCCGCCCAGCAGCACGGCCGCACCCCAGGGAAGCCCCACCAGGTAATGGCCGAGCAAGGCGACGCAGGCGACCGTGACCACCATCGAGCCGAGCGCCAAACGCAGCGGCAGCAGCCAGCTGCGCTCCTTCAGGCCGGCGCTGAGTTTCAGGCCGGCGCTGAACAGCGAGACCAGCACCACCACCTCGGTCATGCGCTCCAGCACATGGGCATGCCTCAGCGGATCGGCATGCAACAGGCCGAGCGCGATCGGACTGACCAGCAGCCCCGTGCCCAGGTAGAGCATGGCGGTGGACAGCGGCAGGCGCGCGAGCACCGAGCCGCCCAGCGCCATCAGGATGAGCAGCACTCCGACAATGACCGACCAGAGTGCGAAATCCATGCGCGAACGCGAGTCGGCCCGGAAGGCCGGCTCAGAGGCGGCCGAGCGCTGCCAGCAGCGCCTTGCGCACGCTGGGGTACTGGTGCACGTCGCTGTGGCCCGCGCCGTCCACGCGCAGCAGCTCGGCCGAGCGGAATGCGCTCTGCAGTTTCTCGCTGTGGTGGATCGGAATCAGCTCGTCCTTCTCGCCGTGGATCAGCATCACCGGGCCCAGCAGCTTGGCCGCATGCTCCAGCGTGTGCAGCGGATAGCGCAGCACCTGCCCCGGCACCCAGGGATACAGCTCGGCGGCCAGTGCGCGCATGCTGCTGTAGGCGGACACGAGCAGCGTCAGGTCGGGCGTATGGCCGGTGGCGGACAGCCGCGCCGACAATCCGGCCGCGAGGCCAGTGCCCAGAGACTGGCCGGAGATCACCACGCGCTTGCCTACATAGAGCGGCGCGAAATGGTCCCACACCGCCGCCACGTCGGCATGCAGCTGCTCTTCGCTTTCGATGCGGCTGCTGCTTTTGCCGAAGCCGCGGTAGTCGAACATCACCACGTCGAAGTTGGCTTGGCGGAACGCCTCGAGCTGCACGAACCACTTCTTCAGGTTGCCCGAATTGCCGTGCATGAAGAAGAACACGCCGCGCGGCGCCGGCAGCTTCAGGTGCGCCACAGACAGGCGCGCACCGGGCACGTCGATGAAGAACTCGCGCACGCCGTCCTCGTTGGACACGGGCTCGTCCATGGGCAGTGTTTCCGGCTCGAACAGCAGCCGTTCCTGCCGGAAATACAGCCAGCCGATGGCCGCGGCGTACACGGCGCCGGCTGCCGCCAGAACAGAGGCGGAGAAGATGGCGTAGACCATGGTTTCCGCTCCTTTCATGGCTGTGTTCTCCTAGCCGACTTTCTTGGCGCTGGCGTCGCCCGGATCGAAGCCGATGTCCTTGCCTTCGGGGGCGCTCGGGTTGTTGCGGTCCGACAGGCCCGCGCCCGGTGCGCCCAGGTCGCCGGCATCGCTGGGCTTGGCTTCGTTCGCGGTGCCATGGTCGCGCTCGTTGACGCCCGAAGGCGCCACCAGGTCGGGCTGCGCGTCGCTGGTCAGGCCGATTGGGCGGCCCTGCTCATCGCTGGCGCCCTTGCCGCGTGCGTTGGACTGCCCGTCGGTGCTGTAGCGGTCGACGTCCGGCGTCGGCCGGTCCGTGTCCTTGCGCGGAATCCCGTCGCGCGATTCTTCCTGATTCGGCATGGCTTCTCCTTGGGCTGCGGGCGGCATTGCGCCACCGATGAACCAAGTCTGGAGGCCCAGCCATGCCACGGCTGTCGGTTCCGCGCCCCGCGCCGCGTAGGAACGCAGCGCAGCGGGGCGCGGGACTCGGGGACGCCGCCGGCGTGCCCGCCTTTTATTCGTGGGCCAGGTACAGCGCGCGCAGCCGCTGGCGTTCCGGTGCGCCCAGGTCCAGGCCTTCGCGCAAGTAATTTTCCAGGCCGCCGTAGTCGGCATCCACGGCATCGAGCGCGGCCTGCAGGAAATCGGGCTGCACGCGGTACAGCACGCCCACGGCTTCCGGCGGCAGGCCCCACAGGCTGCTGGTAGGCGCCTTCAGCCGCTCGTTGGTGAGCAGGTAGTCGCGCATCACGTCCTCCTGCGACACGCCGAGCGCGCGCAGCACCAGGGCCGCGGCGAAACCGGTGCGGTCCTTGCCGGCGGTGCAGTGGAACACCGTGGGATCGTCGGACTCCAGCAGGTGGGCGAAGAACTCGGCGAAGCGGTGCGTGCTGCCGCGCACGAAACCGCGGTAGGTGTCCTGCATCAGGCCCACCACGTCCTGCGAGGTGATGGGCCGCCCGCCTTCGGTGAAGCCCTTGATCTGCTGCACGATGGTCGGCTCGATGGCCAGCGAACGCACCGTCACGTCGGGCAGCATGCAGGCCGCCGCGGTGCGCTCGTCGGCGCCGCGGAAGTCCAGCACGCGGCGGATGCCCAGCGCCTGGATCTGCCGCGCGTCGTTCTCGTCCAGCGCACCCAGGTGGTCGGAGCGGAACAGCACGCGCCGGCGCAAGCGCGGCGCGCTGCCGGCGTGCGCCGCCAGGTCGCGGAAGTTGGAGGGATTGGTGATGGAGGGAAGTGGCATGGTGCTGTGGCGCCGGCGCGGTGGCGCCGGGCCTGCGGGCATCTTAAGTCAGAGGCGCATGCGCTTGAACACGCGTTCGGGAATGTGGCGGATGGCCAGCATGATGAACAGCCAGAACCCAGGCACGTAGGCCACGTCCACCCCGCGCTCCACGGCGCGCGCGATGGCGCGGGCCACCTGCTCGGGCGAGGCCCACAGCGGGCCTTTCGGGAATGCCGCCGTCATGGGCGTGTCCACAAAGCCCGGCTTGATCGTCAGCACACGCACCCCATGGTGGTGCAGGCGGTTGCGCAGGCCCTGCAGGAAGGTGGCGACCGCTGCCTTGGCGCTGCCGTACACGTAGTTGGACTGGCGCCCGCGGTCGCCCGCTACCGAGGTGATGACGGCGATGGTGCCCTGCCCCTGTACCTGCATCCGGTTGGCCAGCAGGGTCAGCAGCGCGATGGTGCTGATGGCATTGGTGTGCAGGTCGCGCAGCGCCAGCGCCGGGTCCTGCTCGCACGCGGCTTGGTCCGGCAATGTGCCGTGCGCCACCAGCACGATGTCGATGCCGCCCAGCGCGGCGGCGGCGGCTTCCAGCACCTCGGCGTGGCGGTCGAGGTCGTTCATGTCCAGCACGCCGCTGTGCGCGTTCGGCGCGCCCCGCACACGCAGGT